>JAMOQT010000090.1 GCA_027063865.1 Nautiliaceae bacterium | reverse complement strand
TTCAAAATCCCTATCTATCTCTTTAACCTGAAACTGATTGATAATTTCACCTTTTAACGACTCTAAAAGCATTAATACTTTATTTAATTTAGAATCGCTTACCTTTATCTCAATAGTTTTCATTCCTAATCCTGCAAATAAGTTGTTTTCTCAATTATATCGTTATTATCGTCAACAATCAATACCGCAGGTTTAAATTTTTTAGCCTCCTCAGGCGTCATTGAAGCATAAGCGATAATTATAATTTTATCTCCGGGATGCACTTTTCTTGCCGCCGCACCGTTTAAACATATATCGCGTTTACCTCTTTTTCCTTTAATTACATATGTGGAAAACCTCTCGCCGTTATTTATATTTACAATATCCACTTTCTGCCCTACAAGAAGGTTTGCCTCTTCCATAAGCTCTTCATCAATAGTAATTGAACCCACATAATTCAGATTCGCATCGGTTACGGTTGCCCTGTGAATTTTGCTATATAGCATTTCAATTGTCATTCACTATCCTTGTATAATTTTTTTGCGACTTATATCATATTTTTGTTAAATTTACAAACAAATTATTAGTTTTTAAGGTTAGTTAATTATTAAGTTTAGTTATGTTTTTATAATTTATTTAACAACTTTATTTCTATAACTTTAACAACCTTAACTAACCTTAAAAACTTTATTACCTAACAATTTTTTAACCTCTTCCCTGTCCGAATAATGAACTCTTCCGTCACAATATTCAATATAATTTTCATCGCCTTTTCCTAAAATCATAAGGGTATAATTATTTTCTTTTGAAATTTTAAGGGCTTTTTTCAGGGCTTCTTTTCTATTCAATATAATTTCAAAAGGCGTGTTTTTGATACCTTTTGCAATATCTTTACAGATATCTCCCGCCTTTTCGCATCTTGGGTTGTCTTCGGTTAAAATAATATATTCACAAAACCTGTCCGCAACTTGCCCCATTAGACGCCGCTTATCTTTATCCCTGTCCCCCCCTGCACCGAAAACAGCGATTTTTTTGCCTTCCACGGCGCTTAAAACCTTCTCCATCCCATCAGGCGTATGCGCAAAATCAATTATTACAAGAGGGTTTTTTGAAACTATTTCCATTCTACCGGGGACACCTTTAAAAAGTGAAAAGTTAAAAGTTGAAAGTGAAGAATTTGTAAGCAACGAAGCTGTTTTTAAGGCTAATGAAAAATTCATCTTATTAAACTCACCTGCCATTGAAATATCATTTACAATTGGTTTATCTAAGACGTACAAATTCTTACAGTTTAAATTAAATTCATATCCTCCACTTTTCACTTTACACTTTTCATTTTTAACTAAAAGTTTTCCACTGAAAACTTTGACACTTTCATCCTGAAAAAAACTCTCTTTAACTTTTTTATACTCCTGCATTGTTTTGTGAAAATCCAGATGGTCCTGTGAAAATGAAGTAAGTATTTTAGCGCTAAATTTAATCCCCTCGATTCTTTGCTGGGCTATAGCGTGGGAGCTTACTTCCATTATAAAAAAATCAGGCTCATACAGCGCCGCTCTTTTAATGGTGGTTAGTATCGGAGGGGTTGTGAGGGTTTTTGGCTCTTCTTTTTTACCGTTGAAATAAAACCCTTCAGTACCCTGAATACCAACGCTGTATCCAGCCTGCTGAAGCAAATATCCTAACACGAAAGCGGTTGTGGTTTTACCGTTTGTCCCGGTTATGCCTATAAATTTTGTTTTAAGGTTTAATTTATTTAAAAGTTCTTTTGGAGTGATGTATTTAAATATATTTTTAGCATATTTTTCATTTTGTTTTGTTTTTAAAAACAGTTTGTTTTTACTAAGTTCTTTTGTATTGTCTGTTATTAAATTTTTTTGCAATAAATGTATATAAAAAGACGTGTTTGATTTACACTTTTCATTTTTCATTTTTAACTTTTCATTGCAGCAGTGCGTTAAACCCGTCTATAAGTTCATAGTCGTTAAAGTTAGAAAGCAATTCTTCAAAATAACTAATTGCACTTTCCTTATATCCGTATTTCAGAAGCATTTCGAAAAATTGAAGCAAATCGTTTTTATTTTCAAAAATTACTTTTGTAGAAAGTAGTATGTTTTCCAAATCTTCTCTGGTTTTTACGAGACTTTTAACATCACTAAACAGTATGCCATTTAATTCTTCGGTATTAAAAGGAGAAGAGTCAGATAAAAGCTTCTCCATTAACATCATAACCTTTCCATACTCCTTTTTCTCTATTGCAGATTTTAGGAGTTCTTTTAAATCAAAATGAATATTTGACAAGCTCATCCAATTTATCCTCATATCCATGAGGTACGTTCATTACAACAAGTTCTGGGTGTATTTTTTCTTTAAGTGCCTTTTCTATACCATATTTAAGTGTGGCACCGGCACTGGCACATCCCACACAACCTCCCTGAAGCTGAACAAACACTACCGGTTTTCTAACGTCTATAAGCGTTACATCGCCGCCATCCATCTGAAGCATCGGTCTTACTTCATTTAAAACGTTAGCAACCGCTTCTTTAAGTTCTTCATTGGAGAAAGGGATCTCAGCCATTTTATTCCCCAACGAATTCGATTATACACATTTCAGCCGCGTCGCCTCTTCTGAATCTTGTTTTAATAATTCTTGTATATCCACCTTTTCTATTTTCAAATCTAGGTGCGATTTCTTCAATTACTTTTCTTGTTGCCGCTTTTGCTCTTGCGTTTGAGCCAAGTTTTGCATAAACAGCTCTGTGAGTGTTAAAATCCGCATTTTTAGCTTTTGTAATAATTCTTTCGATATATTTTCTAAGTTCTTTTGCTTTAGGAACTGTTGTTTCGATTTTTTCGTTTTCGATTAAATCACATGCCAAATTTTTAAGAAGTGCAAGTCTGTGCTCAGATTCGCGACCAAGCTTTCTATATCCGTGTTTATGTCTCATTAATTCTCCTTAAGTTGTGATAATTTATCTTCAATTGCTTTTTTAATATCAAGCGGCAATGTTTTGTTTAACGGGAATCCGACTTCTTCAAGTTTGTCAAAAATTTCTTCTAATGATTTAGTACCAAGGTTTTTGATATTTGAAATCTTTTCTTTACCCATTAGTACAAGTTCACCTACGAATCTGATACCCGCTCTGTCAAGAGCGTTAAAGCTTCTACTTCTAAGATTTAGATTTTCAATAGGTTCAAAAAGTACATTATAAATATCGTCAAGCTCAACGCTTTGAGTTGTTTTTTGCTCAAGTTTAAATTCTTTAGAAAATACCGCAAACTGATTTAGATAATTATTAACTGCGTTTTTAAACGCTTCAATAGGGCTGATTTGACCATCTGTTTCCACTTCAAAAATTACTTTTTCAAAATTAGGGTCATCTTCAACAAGTACATTTTCAATATTATAAACCACTTTTTTTATAGGACTGAAATAAGCATCAAGCCCAATAAAACCTTCAGGTATAGAATCTCTAAAGTTTTCAACCGCCACAAATCCCATACCTTTTTTTATTATCAAAGTCAGCTTAAGTTCTGCTTCTTCGTTTAATGTTGCAATATACTCATCAGGTGTAACAATTTCAACCAAATCATTAGTTAAATCACTACCTTTAATCTCTTTAGGACCGACAAATACATAATCAACTACCGCTTCGTCGCCCTCTTTGATTTTAAATCTTATGTTTTTAAGGTTTATAATAAAGCTTGCAACATCTTCAAGCATACCTTTTAGTGAATCAAACTCGTGTTTTACGCCTTCTATTTTAAGTGCTATAGGTGCAAACCCGGGAGTTGAGGCGATAAGCGTTCTTCTTATCGGATGAGCAACGCTTACCCCAAACCCCGCTTCAAACGGGTATACTTCTATTGTAGCTTTATTTCCCTCTTCTTTGAAAGAAACATCGCTTGGAATTAAAACTTCTGTTTTTATTTTATTCATTTTTTAGCCCCTATTATTTAGAGTACAACTCAACTACCAGTCTCTCTTCTACCGGAATGTTTACTTCTTCTCTTTCAGGAATTCTTTGGAAAACA
>JAMOQT010000089.1 GCA_027063865.1 Nautiliaceae bacterium | reverse complement strand
AATGAGATGTTTAATCTTTTGGCGGAAGTCGGGTTTTTGTATTTGATGCTTCTTGCCGGAATGGAAGTAAATTTAAAAGAACTTTTAAAAATAGAAAAAAGCTTTTTTAAAAAAGGGGTTTTGTTTTTATTGATATTAAATGTGTTGAGTTTTGTATTTGTGTTTGTTTTAGGGCTTTCAAAAGTATTTTTGGTAATTATGCCTCTTATTTCAATAGGTCTTATGATATCGATACAGCAGGAAATAGGTAAAAGAGACTGGCTTGATTTGGCTATGAAAATAGGGGTGTTGGGTGAGCTTATATCTATTTTGCTTTTGACTGTTGTGAGTGGGTATTTTGAGTTTGGATTTGATAAAAAACTGCTTTTTAATATCGGGATTTTGTTTTTGTTTTTGATATTTTTAGCGGTTGCGTTTTTTCTTATCCGATCGCTTTTTTGGTGGTTTCCGAAACTCAAGCATTATCTGATGCCCGGAGTTGATAAATATCATCAGGATGTAAGAATTGCTATTAGTTTCTTTTTTATTATGATCGCTTTTTTAATGAAAATACATTTAGACGTGGTGTTAGGGGCGTTTGTCGTAGGGGTTTTTATAACGACGTTTTTTGAGCATAATAAAGATTTGGAACATAAGCTTGCACCTTTTGGGTTTGGATTTTTAATTACGATATTTTTTGTGCATGTCGGAAGTTCTTTAAATTTGTCATTGATATCTTTTAGTATGTTAAAAGATTCGTTAATGATTGTCGTGGTAATGATAGCCATTAGAGTTTTGGCTTCATGGGTGTTTTATTTTACCTTGGGATTAAAGAAAACGGTACTTTTTGCCCTTTCTCTTTCAATGCCTCTAACGTTATTGATTGCAACTGCCACCCTTGCGCACCAAAATCACACTATTAGCGATTACTGGTTTAACGTTTTGGTATTTACGGCTGTTTTGGAAGTTATAGTGGTAATGATAAGCGTTAAAATTTTGGAAAAGAGAAAAGGTGAAGAAGCAGGGCTATTTCATGCTAAACTTCAAAGATAAAAATATGACAGCTCCGTGCTCCTTTTTGCTTACGCAACACTCAAATTTTGCTAAAAAGTGCGAACGGCAAGCGCCCTAACGGGTAGACGCACTTTTTTAAACGCAAAATTTTCGTTAAAATCCGCAACCTTGTCTTTTTTTACTTTTTCGTTATTTAAATTTTTCAGCATGAAACAGCCCTGGGTGAAGAAGCCTGAAAAAAGATGAAAGAAAGTGAAAATTGGTATAATTTCAAGTACTGACTAAATAGGTGTTGAGAATAGAGGAAATCTAAACACCTCAACACCTAACCACCTAACTGACATTTAGTCAGTTTCATAATTTATAAAAAAGGATATTAATGGTAGTTACCAGATTTGCACCTAGCCCGACGGGGTATTTGCATATAGGCGGACTTAGAACGGCTCTATTTAACTGGCTGTGGGCGAAAAAAAACGGGGGAAAATTTAGACTCAGAATTGAAGACACCGACCTTAGCAGAAACAAACAGGAAGCGGTTGAGGCAATTTTAGAAGCTTTTCAGTGGACGGGACTTCACTGGGATGATGATGTAGTATTTCAAAGCGATAGATTTGATGTGTATAGAAAATACGTTCAGGAACTTTTAGACAAAGGAATGGCTTATAAATGCTATCTTAGTAAAGAAGAGCTTGAGAGCATCAGGGAAGCCAGAATGAAAGGCGAAACTCCATCTATTGACATTAGAAAATACAGGGATTTTAAGGGCGAACTTGACAAACCTTATGTAATTAGATTTAAAGCTCCGCTTGAAGGGAAAGTCGGGTTTGAAGACGGGGTTAAAGGAAAAGCGGAAATTGACGCTTCCCAGGTTGAAGATTTCGTAATTGCAAGAAGCGACGGAACGCCTACTTATAATTTCGTAGTGGTTATTGACGATCATGAAATGGGAATGACCGACATTATAAGAGGGGATGACCATTTTACAAATACCTTCAAACAGGTGCTTGTTTACAGGGCGTTTGGCTGGGATGTGCCGAAATTCTATCATGTACCTATGATTCATAACGAAAAAGGCTCTAAAATGAGCAAACGCGACGGTGCGGTTGATGTGATGGAATATAAAAGGGAAGGGTATTTGCCAGAAGCTCTTTTAAATTTTTTAGTGCGTCTTGGGTGGAGTCACGGAGATCAGGAAATATTTTCAATTGAAGAGATGATAAAACTTTTTGATCCAAAAGACATCAACAAAGCTCCAAGCAGATATAATAAAGAAAAACTTGACTGGCTAAATCAGCACTATATTAAAAATTCCCCAAATGAAAGAATCGTAAAACTTTTAAAAGAAGATTTCGGTGTTGATATAGAAGGGCATGATAAAAAAGAGATTTTAATAGATGAGCTTAAAGAGAGGGTAAAAACGCTTAAAGAAATGGCACAGGAAATTAAAAAAATACTTTCAGACCCTCAGGAATACAATGAAAAAGCCGTTAAAAAATTCCTAAAAGACGAAGTTATTGCAAATCTTAGGGAATTTTTGGTGTTTTTAAACGATAAAGACCCTAAAACTCCGGTAGATTGGCACGATGTTATGAATGAATTTTTAGCCCTTAAAGGTATAAAACCGAAATTCCTTATGCCGCCTTTACGTATTGCAATGGTCGGTGATACTAAAGGAATAGATTTAGCCGCAATGCTTAGCGTTCTCGGTAAAGAGGAAGTTAAAAAAAGAATTTCTTCGCTTCTTGCAAAATTCGAGGTTTTCTAGACCTCTTTTTTTAGCATATAAAAAACTACAGGCATAATTAACACATACACCATATCAAACCTAAAATAAATTAAACATTTTTTATTTTTTAGAAAAGACAGGGAAAAGATGTGGTGAGAGGCTTAAAAGAAGAGCTTTTGCTAAACTCATAATATTTTTACACCTTTTTTCGCTTCTATTTCAATCGGGCGGTTGGGATTTGAGCTTATTATTAAATCAACGGGTTTAAGCAGTGTTTCTTCAAGTTTTGCTTTAAGTCTTAGTTGCATTTTATATTCGAAATTTTCTTTCGGGATTACGTATATGTCGATATCCCTCCCTTTTTTACTTAAATCGGTGCGGCTTCCAAAAATGTATATTTCACATTCTCCTAAATACTCTTTTGTCATGTTTTTTATAATATTTATTTCCTTTTCACTTAAACGAACGAGCATCTATTTCCTTTATTATTGTTTCTAATAAAGAAATGTTTTGAATCAAATAGTTTATTGCGTTTATTTTTTCATTTTCGTCATACGGATATTCATGCGCTATATTGTTTCTTACCTCTCTAAATTCAGACCATGTGTCGATATCAATAATTCCTTCATTATCGATTTCTTTTAAAATGTCCCTGTAAGGTTTGCCTTCTGTTATAAATCCTTGGCTTTTTAAATATTCCCTGAATATTTTTACGCCTAGTAAATCTTGTAATTTTGAAAATCTAAAAGCTAAGACGTCAAGGGCGTTTTTTTCCTCTAATGTTAAATTGTTTATTTTTTCTTGGGTTACAGGATAAAGGTGGTTTATTTGTTCTAATATTTCTTTTAATCTTTCAAGGTGTAAATGTGCTTCTTTAAGATAATAATAGAGTTTCATAAAAAAGCCTTTTTTAAAATTATATTCTTTTTTTTAATATTCGTCAATAAGAAACGAATATTGTGTTATAATTTCTTAAAAGAAACAAAAGGCCGAAAATGACGCTTGGAGAAAAAATAAAATTTTTTAGAAGTAACAAAGGACTTAATTTAAGCGAGCTTGCAAAAAAAGCGGGGGTTGCAAAATCGACGCTTTTCAAAATAGAAGAGAATAAAACCAATCCGACCATCAATACCATCTGGGCGATAGCCGAAGTGTTGGGAGTGCCTTTTGGAGAACTTGTGGGAGAGGGCGAGATTAAGGGTGAAGGGGTAAGCGTTGTTTTAATAGAGAAGACGGATGAGTTTGAGAGTTATAAAATGAATTTAAAAAGCGGGGCTGAATATATAGCAAAGCCGCATTTCGCCGGAGCGGTTGAGAG
>JAMOQT010000088.1 GCA_027063865.1 Nautiliaceae bacterium | reverse complement strand
GATGTCAAACTGACAGAAAAAATAAATAATGTTAAAATTTCAACAATTAAATGGGTGGTAGGTCTTTTTGTAGCTCAAACTTCAATTATTGTAGGAGGATTTATTGCAATAGGCAAAATTTTAAGCACTCTGCATTAATTTAATATACAACCTTTTCACATTTACTGACATCCGAATATTTACCGCTTCCCGCTTTGCATTCAAGCGTTCCTGTCGTTGCGTTGTATTCCAGTTTTAATACGTCGTTTGAATTATAATAGTATGAATACGTATCCTGCGGGTCTTCTTTCCAGCAGCCGTTTGTTTTTCCATCGCTGCATGAAGGCACTGGCACTTTTAAAACCCAGCTGAAATTATTACCATCATTGCCGTCTAGATGTTCGGGATACCCTTGAGAATTTAGAGCATGCTCATTGCCCTGAGAATCTTTAAAAGAAGTCATATTGTCGTTTATTATCCATTTGCCGTGAATGTTATCTATTGAAGACTGAACGGAAGTCACAACGGATTTGACTCCCGAGCTTTTTGCGTGGGTTGTGAGGTTTTTAAATTTGGGGATGGCAACGGAAGCCAAAACCCCGATTATTACAATTACGAAAATAAGCTCAATTAATGTAAAAGCTTTTTTCATTAGAATGTTAATCTCTCACTCACTGATGATGTGCCTAAAACATTTTGACATTTAGTTTGTGTTTTTGTATCACCAAACTGGCTACAGTCAATAGAATAATTAACTTCTCTGTTAGTTCTACTAAAATTAATTTCAGCAACCACTCCCTTATCATTAGTACCTTGATATTGATATTGACCATCAGCAACATTATTATAACTCCACCCTTTCCCTTTTAATTTAATTATATCCTGTAAAGTAAAAGTATTATTGTTTTCCAAATCTGCATAATTAACTGCCGCTTCCACAGCTTGCTGGGCAGCATCCACAGTAGTTTTTACCACGTTATTTGCTTCTGCATTTTGTTTAAGATTTAAAAATTTAGGAACCGCAACTGCTGCTAATAAACCGATAATTACGATAACGAAAATAAGTTCAATCAACGTAAACGCTTTTTTCATTTTTACTCCTTGTATTATTTTTGTGTTATTATATCAAGAAATCGGCATTTTTAATAACTTTTTTTTTTACTTTTTTTTAACACAACTTAAACATTTGATATTTTATGCACCACCCAAAGTACAAAGCCGAGTATTATCATACTGATAAATGCAGTTACAATACTGCCTGTTTCTATGTTCATTTTCTCTCCTATTTAATTGCTTCGGTAAGATTCCACATCGGTAAAAATATTCCAAGGGCAAGCGTTAAAACAAACCCGGCAATTGCGGCAATCAGTATCGGTTCAATTAAAACTGCAATATTATCTACAATGTATCTGTATTTTTCAAGATAATAATTGCTTACCTTTTGAAGCATAAGTACCAGCGAACCGCTCTCTTCACCGGCGCCAATCATCTGAACCGTCATATTTTCAAACATGCCGCTTTCTTCAAACCCCTGTTTTATAGTCCCGCCCGTTACTATTGAATTTTTAATAAGCTCAAACTGTTTTTTAATATACAAATTATCTATAATATTTAAAGCAATGTCAACTGCATCCAAAATAGGTATCCCTGAATCAATAAGCCTTTGAAGGACATATACAAACCTGCCTGTCATTGCAAGTCTGATAACGGGACCCACTATATATACTTTTAAAATAAATTTATCCATTTTTAATCTTATATTTTCATCTTTATTGTACATATAAGTTATTATTAAAAATACAAAAACAGCCCCTAAAAGCACATACATACCATAATTTTCGATTGTAGCTTCTATCCATAACAAAAAACGTGTCGGAAGAGGCAGTTCGGTATGAAGCTGTGCAAACATGCTTTTAAAAGGCGGAATTACAAACAGTATCACAACGGTAAAAGCCACCATCATTGCAAATACTATAAACATCGGATAACGGGTGGCTTTTTTTAATCTTTTTCTGTTATCGAGTATTTCATGAAGAATTACAGACAAATCCTTTATCGCTCTTGCCAAATCCCCCGTTTCTTCTCCAAGTTTTATCATCGAAATTGTAAGTTTTCCAAGTTCTTTTTCAAATTTTTCAAAAGCGTTTGTAAGGGAAAAACCGGCTTTAATGTCGTTTTCAATTGAAATGAAGATTTTTTTTAGTTGTTTATTTTTTATTGAATCTTTAATATTTCCTATTACCATATCTATGGCCAGTCCTGCATCAAGCATTACGTAGAGCTGGTCCAATATTGCTATATATTCTTCAAGGTCGATTTTTGCAAGGTCCAATTTTTTTACTATCTCTTCTGCAAGGGAAGGTTTTTTATACTCTGCGATATTTATTAATACACCGAGATTCTTTTTTCTGAATTTACTTATAGCGTCTTTGACTGTTTTTGCAGAAATTACAATTTCCTGCATTTTCCCTTTTGAAATATATTCGATTTTAAAATACATCTACTTTAACCACCCTTAGAATTTCATCAAGTGTAGTTATTCCTTCTTTAATTTTATT
>JAMOQT010000087.1 GCA_027063865.1 Nautiliaceae bacterium | reverse complement strand
AGGGTGAAAGAAGGTAGAATTTTATATATTAAGATTAGAAAAGGAATGATATGGTAATTTCAATAGGTAATCTGCCTTTAAAAAAAATAGATGCGGATGTATTTTTACATCCCGTAAAATATAAAGACTCAATTACTTACGAGCCTATGGCTGAAGAGGCTGTTATTGCTTTGATTGCAAAGCATTTTACGTATGATAAAGCCCCTGAAAAAGTTAAAGAGTATTTTGACGAAATGGATGAGGGGTATCTGTTTGGAGAGAGTAATTTTGACGAGTTTGATTTGGAAAAATTAGATACCGGTAAAATAATTATAGGAAAAGACGTATTAACACATCCGAAAATTGAAAATATCAAAAAGTTTTTATGTTTGCTTAGGGATTTCGGAGGATTTGAAATTGAAGGAATTGAACTTCCTGTATTTTTTGAGCCGAGTGACCCTGTTTTAGCCGAAATAGTTGAAGTTGAAAAGGCATATGAAATTGAACTTGACGAAATAGACGAATTAGATACGTTTGATGGAAGTGTGGTTTATTGCTGCAGCGACAGGTTCGTAGTAAAAGAAGATGAAATTTTGGCTTCCCAACAGTTTGTAATTGCTAATAAAATAAGAAGCTTGGAAGTTGAAGTTGACGAGGAAGTCAAAAAACTTAAGAAAATAAAAGAATTGAAAGGAACTTTTGGTATAATATATAAGCAAACCGACGATTATCCGTTTAAAAGGGTAAAAATCAGGAGTTTATAATGAGTTTTAATCCTCCGGTTTATAAATACAGTGATTATGTCAAATGGAAAGGGGACTGGGAGTTAATAGAAGGGTATCCTTTTGCAATGGCTCCAAGTCCTCTTGGCAAACATCAAGTAATAATGGGTAGGTTAGTGCGAATTTTTAATGAATTATTAGAAGAATGTGAATGTGAACCGTATCCTGAACTTGACTGGATTATTGACGAAAATACAGTTGTAAGACCGGATATTGCAGTTTATTACGAAGAAATAGAAACTTATCCTAAAACCACTCCGAAAATTGTAATTGAAATAATTTCCGAATCTACCGTCGATAAAGATGAAAAAATCAAATTTAAACTGTATGAGAGGGAAAAAGTGGAATATTATGTATTGGTGTATCCCGATTTTGAAAAAGTAAAAATTTACAGGCTCGATAAAAAAGAGTATGATAAAGTTTATGAGGGAGACGGAAAATTTAAATTCGATTTGTGTGACATTGAAATAGATTTTAAAAAAATATTTAAAAGGAGGAAATAATGGCTGCAAATGTATGTGTACCTTTGGCTAACGGATTTGAAGAAATAGAAGCTATGAGTTTGATTGACGTTATGAGAAGAGGGGGGCTTAACGTAATTGTTGCGGGAGTCGGCGGTGATGTAATATACGGGGCTCACAACATTAGAGTAATTCCCGATACTAAAATAGAGCTTGTAAATGCGGACGAACTTGATTTGGTAGTGCTTCCTGGAGGACTCCCTGGTGCTATTAATTTAGCGGAAGATGAAGCTACACAAAACCTTCTTAAAGAAATGGATAAAAAAGGAAAATACGTAGGTGCGATATGTGCTGCGCCATATGCACTTGAAAAAGCGGGAGTGCTTAAAGATAACTACACGGCATATCCAGGATGGGAAGGAAACATAAGAAAAGAAGGTTATGTAAGCGATGCAAAAGTTGTAGAGGATAAAAACGTTTTAACATCTAAAGGTCCTGGGACTGCGATATGTTTTGGACTTGAAATTGTCAGAAAATTTGCAGGGGAGGAAATTTATCAGCAGTTAAAAGCAGGGCTTTTGGCAGACTTTTGTTAAATAAATTTTAAAGGAGGGGAAAATGAAAGGAATTGAAGCGCTTGAATTTTTTCTTGAAAACTGGCATTCGAAAATGAGGGAATTTGAAGAATTTTGTGAATTTGACGCAATGGTTGAATATCATTTTGGCAATGATACGAAAGTTTATAATGCTCCAGTGGTAATTGAAAAATATTTTGAAAGAAAAATTGTTTTTAACGGAATTGAGGATATAAACGAATTTTTACCCGAAGAGGTGGAATACGACCCTTATAGTGGAAATTTATATATAAAAAGAAATCTTTTTGAGATTAAAGTTGCTCCTAGAATCTGCTAGGAGTCTTCTTCTGTTTCTAATTCCATGCTCATAAGATACATATCCTCACCGTCGACGATTTTTATGTGAGGGGAGTTACAATGGGGGCAGAGATATTCGTCTTTTTTAAGCTCACTTGTTTTGCCGCAGTCTTTACATTCCACTACTACGGGCTGAATATGCATAATAAATTCGGCGTTTTCACACATAGTGCCTTCTTTAAACGTTTCAAATGCCGTTTTTAGTAAATCCGGTTCGACTCCGCTTAATATGCCTATTTTGATTTCAAGTTTTGTTACAAATTTAGCATTGTGTTTTTTGGCGTGTTCTTCTGCTAAATGTAAAAGCGAATCCACAATTGAATATTCATGCATTAAAAATCCTTTAATTTATTAAAAAAAATTTTTTTATAAAATTATATTATAATAACAAAAAAAAGGCGTAAAAGTGAGTAAGGAAGAAAAAAAAGAATTAATAATGAAAACCGCCCTTAATCTTTTCGCAAAACGAGGGTTTTACAATACCACTATAGCAGATATTGCAAAAGAGATGGGTATGAGCGTAGGAAATATGTACAATTATTTTCCTTCGAAAGAATCGCTTGCAAAAGAACTTTTAACATATTCTTCTAAAAGATTCGGAAATGAAATTAAAAAAATAAATGAAATGGACATTCACAGCAGGGAGAAAATAAAAAAAATAGTTAAGCTCTATTTTGAAACCGCAATAAACGAACCGGAACTTATCGATTATTTTATGAGGGTTTATCTTTCCAATAAAGAAATTTTTGCAAACGGATGCGAGGGAATGCTCTGTGTATCGGCGTTTGTAACTGAAATAATGTTATTTTTTGAAGAGGGTGTCAAAAGAAAAGAACTTAAAAATCAGGATTTTTTTGCTGCATTCGGTCTGTTTATGGGATATATAGGAGGACTTGCATTTTTAAACAAAGAAGGAATTTTAACCAAATCTTTATCAGAATACATTGAACCTGTAAGTGAAAACATTTACAATGCGCTCAAAGCTTAAAGTTATATGGATTGATGCGGTAACTTGTTATGGTTGTTCGCATTCGTTTTTAAATTATAAAGAGATATCCTCTCTGTTTGACAAAATTGACTTTAAATATCATCCTGTGTTACCTTCCGAAAATTTTGAAATTAAAGAATCCGATTTATTAATAATTGAAGGGGCTTTGAAAAACAATTATTCAAGGCTCGGATTTTCTTTAAACGAGCTTATTTCAAAACTATTTTTTAAAGCCAAAAAAGTTTTAGCCCTCGGGACGTGTACGGTTTACGGGGGTATGTTTGGCAACGGCATAATGTTTAATAAGGAAGAAAAAGGAAAATATTACAAATGCAGGGAAAAAATAATAAACCTTCCCGGATGTCCTCCACATCCCGACTGGATAGCGTATGTTTTAAATATGCTCAGTGAAAATAAAAAAATAGCCCTTGATGAATTTAACAGACCTCAAGATATTTTTTCATACACCTCCCATGCGGGATGTACAAGAAACGAATATTTTGAATGGAAAATAGATTCGCAAACTTTCGGGACTAAAGAAGGGTGTTTGTTTTATTATCAGGGATGTCAGGGACCCTTTACCCACAGCAGCTGTAATAAATTGCTTTGGAATGAAGTAAGCTCAAAACCAAGGGTGGGGACGCCGTGTTTCGGATGTACCGAACCTTCATTTCCCAAACATAATCTGTTTAATACCGAAACGTTTATGGGAATTCCTTCTAATATTCCGCTTGGTGTTAACAAAAGGTCGTATCTGACGCTCAGCGGTATTGCAAAAAGTCTTAATAACGAAAGATTAAATAAAAAACTCATAGACTACAACTGCAGGGATAAAAATGAAAATTGATAAAAGAATAATCAGTAAAATTGAGGGTGAGGCGACTTTAAAAATTAAGGGCGATAAAAAAATAGAGTTTGCCGAAATAGAATTTTGGCAGTTTAGGGGGATGGAAGAGTATTTAAAAGGCCGTCATTTTATGGATGCCCTTGTTATTAATCCAAGAGTCTGCGGAATATGCGGAC
>JAMOQT010000086.1 GCA_027063865.1 Nautiliaceae bacterium | reverse complement strand
GAAGGTTTTTTTACAAAAAAAATCAAACTTCCCACAGGCAAGGAAACGCTTTTAGTCTATAATTACGTCAAGGACGGCAAAATAATACAGGTTTCAA
This sequence comes from Nautiliaceae bacterium, assembly GCA_027063865.1. Lineage (GTDB taxonomy): Bacteria > Campylobacterota > Campylobacteria > Campylobacterales > Nautiliaceae > Nautilia. Next base: position 4,083 of record JAMOQT010000086.1, on the reverse strand, counting down.
CCATTATTTCCGGAAACGACGATAAAATCCAGATTGTAAAAACAATCTCCCTTGCCGTATCACTTTTTATATATTTAATAGTGCTTTTGATAGGTTATAAATTTATAGACAGAGTAGCCAAAAATATTGAAGAATCGTTTAAAAGGCTTAAAATATTCAATTCAAACGTTTCACATGAGCTAAAAACGCCGCTTACCATTATGAAAGGCGAAATTGAAGTGGCACTTATGAACAATAAGTGCAATGAAGAGCTTTTAAAATCTCTTTTAAACGAAATAAATTATATCAATGAAATTACCGACAAACTTCTGTTTCTAACAAAAAAAGACTCTTTAAACAAACAGAATTTCGAAGAAATAGACCTTGAAGACATTATACTCGAACTGTTTGAAAAATATTCGGGCAAAATCTCAATAAACCTCGATATTGAAGATGAAGAATATTATATGAGGGGGGATAAAACCCTGCTCATGATTGCTATTTCAAACCTTATAGAAAATTCCATCAAATACGGCGCCACAAAAATAGACATTATTATGAAAAAAGAAAAAAACAAAATCGTTTTAAAAATTAAAGATAACGGAATAGGCATCCCCAAAGAAAAACTCTCTTTTATTTTCGATGAATTTTACAGGGTGGACGAGAGCAGAAATAAGAAAGTAAAAGGCTTCGGCCTTGGACTTTCAATAGTTAAATCAATAATCAATTTACACAACGGAAAAATCAAACTGCTAAGCGACGGTAAAAACGGGGTTGAGGCTGTAATTGAATTTTTTGCTTAATAATTTTTTTGAAAAATTTGGTTATGACTTCCAATACCTATCAAAATAACTGCTTTTTCTTTTTCATCTTTTTTATACAAAACAACTAAATCTCCACCTAAATGAAATTCTCTATATTTTTTCAAATTGCCTTTTAATGAATGATCCGATGCTTCTTTTGGTAATTGTTTATTTTCAATTAATTTGCCGCAATAAACAATAAATTTTGCAAACTGCTCATCTGTCATTTTTATTTTTGTTATATCTTTTTTAAAAGATTTATGCCTAATTATTTTATACATTTACTTATATCTTCTTTTAACTCTTCAAATGATACTTCTTCTAAATTTCTATTATTTTCCACATCTTCAATTCTTTTAAGCATTTCATCACTCAATCTGATTTCAAACGGCAATCCCTTTGTTTGAACTATCATATTTGTAAATAAATTTACAGCTTCGGAAAATGTCAATCCAAGGTTTGAGAGTATTTCTTTGCTTAATTGTAATTTATCCTTATCCACTCTGATAGTAGTTTGAACTTTCATTATACCCCCTTTTTAAAAATTGTATCACAAATACCATACAAAATCAAATTTATTATTAGTGATATGATACCAAAACCAATTTTAAAGTTTACATCTTTTTACCCTTTTTCACTCCAAAAATAAACGATAAACCCTATCCACACCGCAGCGCTGAATATCAGCGAAAACATAACGGCCGCCGCCGCAGCGTCCTTTGCATATTTTGCAAGTTCGTGGTATTCACTTGTCACCATATCCACAACTCTTTCGATTGCGGAATTTAATAATTCCACTATTAAAGGCACAAGCATACTTGCAACCAACAATATTTTAGCCCATATCGGATAAGGTAAAATAAAAGCAATCAGTAAAAAAATAATAAAAAAAACTATTTCTATTTTAAAAGAAGTTTCACTTTTTAAAACTTCTAAAAACCCCGCCCTTGCATAAGCGAAATTTTTAAAAAACTCATATTTCGGTTTCATTTTTCAATCCTACATTTACTGAATATATCCATATCGGGATTGTAAACTTTTGTTTTAACACCTACAAGCCCTAAAAGGGTACTAAAAAAATTATCATGCGAATAAGCGTTTTTGGCTATCTTTTTAACACAGCTTATATTAACGTCAAAATCTTTTCCAAACCACACAACGCTTGCCGGATGCTTTTGTGCATCCGGTGCTATAAAGTATGGAAGCCCGTGCAGATATATGCCGTTTTCTCCAAGGCTTTCGCCGTGGTCTGCTATATAATACATGGCAACCTTATAGTTTTTTTGGTTATTTTTTAAAAATTCAACAACTTCGCTTAAAAATTTATCGGTATATAAAATCGTATTATCATAGCCGTTTATAACTTCTTCTTTTTTACACTCCTGAAGCTGGTTGCTTTTACATACGGGTTTAAATTTTTCAAACTCTTTTGGATAACGTTTATAATACGCAGGACCATGTGAGCCTTTCGTATGCAATACTATAAGTACGGGTTTTGTATTATTAATTTCATTAACCCAATTTTGTAATTTATAAAGTAATACATCATCCACACAGTTTCCGTCTTTACAATAAGGTTTTATATCGGCACGGTTATAATCTTCATAATTTTTAATTCTGTTAGCAACACCTTTAGAACCCGAATCATTGTCTCTCCAAAGCACATTTACACCAGCCCTTGCAATTATGTCGATGGCATTATCCGTGTTTTTTGCCTTTTTATCCGAATAATCGCTCTTGTTATAAGGTGAAAACATACAAGGAACGCTTACCGCCGTTTCCGTCCCGCATGAATGCACATCGGGGAAATTTACTAAATTCTCAATTTTTTCAAGATTGGGATTCGTATCCCTATTATATCCGTTAAGGGAAAAATGATCAAACCTTGCAGCTTCGCCCAACACAAACACAACAAGTCTTGGTTTGCCCTTAGTTTTTTCAATTTTAGCGTCAAGACCGATATGCTTAAACTTCACAGGTGTTGTAAAATATTTTTCTTTTATAAATTTACCCAGCGAATAGATATAAAAAGTAGGATTGGTATACATTCTTAAAGGTTTGTGCATCCTGAAAAAACTTATCCAGTATTTTGAAAACATTAAATAAAGCACAGGCACTAGCAAAATATTAAAAGCCAATAGTTTAAGTCTTGAAAAAAGCTCTTTTTTCAACGGATTTTTTATAAGTTTAACTTTATATATAAAATATGAGGGTATAATTCCTAATAAGAATATATATAAAAACAGAGTAAAGTTCAATAAATCCCTAACTTCATTCGTATCTGTTTCAAATATATTTTGGATCATTTTATCATCTATTATAGTTCCGTATGTTTTCATATAATATGCCGCTGCAGACGATGTTAAAAACAGCAAAATAAGCAGAGGTTTTATAATATACCTATTTGAAACAAGCGTTAAAAGCGTGGAAATCACCGCAAATAAAAGCACCCCGAGTCCAAAAATAAAAAATATATTATTAAATGCTTCATATGATTTTTTAAAAAAAACAAAATTGTCAAACAACACAAAAAAAAGCGAACTGATAATAATAAGCTGAGTTTGGGTAAGCCTGATACGTACATCAATTCCCATTAAAATCCTTTATATAATTTTGGCGTATTTTACCACATTTTTATAATCCACCTTTTATCATACATTCTTTTTTTGTATAATTTCAAAGAATACAGGTTGTAGAGGCGATATAAGAAAAAATTGTATCTCCTCTGCAACCTCCATAGGAGGTGTATTATGTTTATTTTCACCGACAAGCTTCTTCAGACAGACAAAATAAACATAAACGAGGAAAGACAGATTATTTTTTCCACCGTTGACAATAAAGACATTATCAACTGGTTAAACGAACATAATTTCCCGGAAAGTTTTATAGAAGACATTCAAAGTGAAGACCAGTCCATTACATACGAAGAAACCGAAGAGTTTAAATTTCTGGTTTTAAAATATATAAAATTTGATGAGGATGAAAACCTTCTTTACGACGATTCAAACGTAGTGTTTATTATTACTGAAACAAAACTTTTTATATTGGCAGAAGAGAGGGAAATTATAGTCGAACTTGCCAAAAAATTTTCAAAAAGACGTCACAAATATAAAAATTTCGAATATATTTTATATCAGATTGCTGATATTTTGATAGACAACACTATTTTAATCATCGACGTAATAGACGAAGCGCTTGAAAATCTTGAAGACTCCATTTTCCATGAAGACATTGAAGAAGACGAACTTCAAAAAGACATTTACTACGCAAGAAGAACGCTAAACAGAATCACAAAAGTTTC
>JAMOQT010000085.1 GCA_027063865.1 Nautiliaceae bacterium | reverse complement strand
TCGTTCATTTTTCCGGAAATCTGTTTGTTGAAGACAAAGACGGCGTTAAAATTTTACAGGATTTTTTCAAAAGGGATATTGAATTTCCTGTAAACGGTGAAATTACGCTTCATCATACACATCAGCTAAATTCCGATTTGGAAAAATACCTTGCAACGGAAAATCCCGAAAATTTAAAAATTTACTTTGAGGTAATTGAAGCGGAATTTGCAGACGGGAGTAGTGTTAAATGCGGAATTTTCTAACATTCCGCCTTTTCGTTTAATATTTTAAGCTCGCGGCAGGTAAATCCGGCTTTGAGTCTTGCCGCTACGTTTAAGTTTTTTTTCTTCCAGTCTTTAAAGAATTTATCCACTATATTAAAATATGTTTCAACCGGCTCAAGGTTTTGGCGGCTGCATTCCCATTTAAACCACTTATCACCTTTTTGGACGTGCGGTATTTCCTCTTTTAGAATTACTAAAAGGGCGTCAATCACATCCTTTGCAAACGGGTCGTTTGTTTTTTGAAGTTTTTTTATTATTTTTTCGTTGGCATCAAGCCCCCCGGCTTCATACCATCTCGGGATTATCGCCATTCTTGAGAGTAAATCCTGTGTTTTTTGGCTTGCTTCAAAAAGTGAGGAATGTACCGGAAAATCCCCGTATTTATAGCCCGTTTTTTCAAGCAGGGTATTAATTGCTTTGTAGTGTCTAATTTCATCTTCGGCAACTTCCAGCCAGTCTAAATAAAATTCTTTTGGCAGGTTCCTGAATCTGTAACATGCATCAAGTGCTAAGTCGATTGCGGAATATTCTATATGGACTATTGCATGAAGTAAAACGGCTTTTTTTTCGGGTGTTTCAAACCCCCTGCGTCTTGGGACGCGTGCGGGGTGGACTATTTCGCAAAAGTCGGCGTAGCTTGGCTTTTCGAAAATTTTTGGTTTTTCGTTTGAACTGAAATTTAAATTTTCTTTATTTTCCCATAACTTATAAAACATTTTAAACTTTTTATCTATATCGCTGCACTGAATTAATTTTTCCAAATTTTTATAAAAAGACATCTTTTTCCCTTTTTTTGTGATACAATTTTCAAAAGCGTTATATATACTTAAATATAACCAAAATAAAGTGGATAAGTTGATATGTAGGTAAGTTGTGAAAGGATAAATATTATTACAAATTTTCCTTCACAACTTCACCACTTATCCACTTCGCAACTTTTAATTATAACAAAAGGTAAAAAATGTTGGTTGATAAATTTAACAGAACTATTGATTATATAAGGGTATCCGTTACCAGCAGATGTAATTTCAGGTGTCTTTACTGTATGCCCAATACCCCGTTTGAATGGGAACCTCATGAAAATATTTTAAGATATGAGGAGATGTTTGAATTTTTAAAACTGGCAATTGATGAGGGTGTGAAAAAAATACGCCTAACCGGAGGCGAGCCTCTTTTAAGAAAAGATTTGGATGTGTTTATTAAAATGCTCCATGATTACAAACCGGATCTTGATTTGGCTTTAACGACCAACGGGTATTATCTTAAGGAGTATGCCAAAATATTAAAAGATGCAGGGCTAAAAAGGGTTAATATGTCGCTGGATTCCCTAAAGCCTGAAATTGCGGCCAAAATTGCGCAAAAAGAAATGCTTGCAAAAGTTTTGGAAGGCTTGAATGAAGCTTTGAAAGCAGGGCTTAAAGTAAAACTCAATACCGTTGTAATGCAGGGAATTAACGACGGGGAAATTTTGGATTTGCTTGATTTTGCAAAATCAAAAGGAGTGTGCATAAGGTTTATAGAATTTATGGAAAACGAAAGGGCGTATCCGGGTATTAAAAGGGTTGATTCAAAAATAATTCTTGATAAAATATCTCAAAAATATGAGTTTAAAGAGCTTCCCAAAGACAACAGTGCAAGCAGGTATTTTGAAACGGATGACGGATATATTTTCGGAATAATCGAGCCTCACAACGAAGATTTTTGTAAAAAATGCAACAGAATCCGTCTGACTGCTGAAGGTTATCTGATCCCGTGTCTTTTCTTTACTGAAAGCTATAATATAAAAGAGGCTATAAGAAAAGGAGATATAAACAAAGCCGCAGAAATTTTAAGAGATGTAGTGGCAAACAAACCTGAAAAAAACGACTGGCAGGAAAATGAGGTCTCAAGCAGAGCGTTTTGGGAAACAGGGGGGTAATTATTCAATGTAAAATGTAAAATGGGAAATGGGAAATTTTGGATTTTGAATTTTAGATTTTGGATTACGGATTTCATCCGACCATCTTTGAAGGTCGGATAGGCTGTTTTCACCAATTTTACAATTTTATGCTTTTGCAATTTCTTTTTATACCGATTCCCAAAATAAATCAAACATTTATTTTGTGGGAAAAGAAAAGGCAATGACTAAATAGGGGTTGAGATATTGAAATTCTAAACACCTCCACACCTAATCACCTAACTGACATTTAGTCAGTTCCAAAGAAAAGGTGAATGTAAGAGTTGTTTTGTATTTTGGTATTACTCAATATTGACATGGTGTGAATTATTATATATACTAAATTCAAAGTATATATAAAAGGGAAAAAATGAAAGCGCTGAGTATCAAGGAAATTCAAAAAAACATTTCTGTTTTTAATAATTTAAATGAAGTAATTCAGGTAGTCGATAAAAGAAAAAATAAAATACTTGCAACGGTAATTCCAAACAAAAAGACTAGTATCACAAAAGAACTCGGTGGAAAATACAGAAAATATTCAAAAAATACTGATAAAGATTTTAAGAAAATTAAAGAGTTTGCCTTAAAAGAAGCATTAAGGGAAAAATATGGTATATCTGATTGATACTAATATAATTGTCCGTTTTCTTATTGGTGACAATGAAGAATTGTTTAAAAAATCCCTGAAAATTTTTGAAAAAATTGAAGAAGGTGAAATTATAGTTGAAATTCTTCCGTCGGTATTAATGGAAGTTTATTTTGTATTGACTAAATTTTATAAAATAGACCGCATAGATGTTATTCAAGATTTAAAAAAAATTTTATCGTTAAAAGGCGTAATAGGGGAAAAGATTATTTTATATGAAACTTTAAATATTTTGGAAAAAAAGAGTATCGATTTTGTAGATGCATTAATTTGTGTAAAAGTCAAATTTCAAAATTATAAATATTTATCTTTTGATAAAGACATAGAAAAGGGATTGAATATAATTAATTAATGCAAAAGATGTTGAATTAAATGGAAGGTGGTGAATGGAAAATATAAGAAAAGCTGCAAAAGCTATAAAAGAAGCAAAATACCTTTTAATAACCGCCGGTGCGGGAATGGGGGTTGAGAGCGGACTTCCGGATTTCAGGGGGAATGAGGGGTTTTGGAAGGCTTATCCGATTGCAAAAAAACTCGGTCTTAATTTTCAGGCGTTGGCAAATCCGAAATGGTTTGATATAAACCCGCGCCTTGCTTGGGCTTTTTACGGTCACAGGCTTAATATGTACAGAAATACCGAGCCTCATGAAGGGTTTAAGATACTGCTTAATATGCCGCATAATAAATTCGTATTTACGTCAAATGTCGACGGGCATTTTCAAAAAGCGGGTTTTAGTGAAATGAAAGTCGTTGAAATTCACGGGAGTATTCATTACCTTCAGTGCAGTGGGCCATGTAGTAACAGTATATGGGAAAACAATGAAACAATAGAAATAGATGAAGAAAAATTTGAAGCGCTTAATTTTCCTTTGTGCCGACAATGCAAAAAAATAGCAAGACCGAATATACTGATGTTTAGCGATTTGAGGTTTGTGGAAAAAAGGGTGAATTTACAGCTTGCGAGATTTGAGTACTGGCTTTCGCAAATTGACGATAAACTTGTTATAATTGAAATCGGAGCGGGAAAAGCAGTCCCGACAGTTAGAAAGATGAGCGAAAGAGTTAGAAGAAACTTTGATTCCACGCTTATCAGAATAAATCCGCTTGAAGCCGAAGGTGCCGATATTCAGATAAAAAAAGGTGCGCTTGATGCTTTGAGGGAGATTAGAAATTATATTTAAAGGAAAGATATGAAAAAATTTTTATCACTCGGTATGCTTAGTATATTTGCTTTTGGGTTTAATTTAAACCAGACATATACATGCGAAACACTTGGAGTCAGCTTAAAGCAAAACAATCAAGTCCGTAATATTCCGAATAATGTGCAAACTTATAAAATGTTAAAAAAAGTTCTAAAATCATTATATATGATAAAAATAAAACCGG
>JAMOQT010000084.1 GCA_027063865.1 Nautiliaceae bacterium | reverse complement strand
CAACTTACTTAATCGCCTGATAAGCTATATCTTTTCTATACTGTTTTCCTTCAAAATGAACTTTATCAACTATTTTATACGCTTCATCCCTTGCTTCTTTTACATCTTTGCCAAACCCTACACAAACTAGCACCCTGCCGCCTGTTGCCATAAGTTTTCCGTCTATTTTCTTAACACCGGCATATGATATATATCCGTTACAATCACTCAAATCATCAATGCTAATTTCAGCGGGCTCGCTGCTTGAGTAAGGATAGTTTTTAGAAGCGCACACAACTCCCACAGCCACCATATCTTTTATTTGAACATCGATTTTGTCAAGCTGTTTTGTAGCGCCGTTGTAAAACATATCATATACACTGCTCTCAATCAGTGCCATAAGCTCTTCACATTCAGGATCACCAAATCTAACATTATATTCCAAAACATACGGTTCGTTATTTACTATCATAAGCCCTATAAAAAGCACACCCTCAAAAGGAGCACCCTCTTCTTGCATTCCTTTAAGGGTCGGTTTAATGATTCTTGTTTTTACTTTTTCATAAAGTTCGTCATTTACAAGAGGCGTTGGGGCATATGCACCCATTCCGCCGGTATTTGGTCCTTTGTCTCCGTCAAGAAGTCTTTTGTGATCCTGCGCTGCCGGCAGTAAAACAAAATCCTTCCCGTCACATATAGCAAACATACTAAGTTCATATCCGTCTAAAAACTCTTCGACAATCACTTTTTTACCGGCATCCCCGAACGCTTTACCGCTTAGCATTTCTTCAACAGTTTTTTTAGCTTCATCTTTACTTTCGGCAATAATTACGCCTTTTCCGGCGCACAGTCCGTCAGCTTTTACAACAATAGGAAGTTTTTCGCATTTGTCGATAAATTCGTATGCTTTTTGTTTATCTGATGTTTCAATATATTTAGCTGTAGGAATGTTGTATTTTTTAAGGAAGTTTTTCATATAAACCTTGCTGCCCTCTAATCTTGCAGCAGCCGCACTAGGTCCGAATATTACCAAACCGTGTTTTTTAAATACATCCACTATACCTTTTACAAGAGGGTCTTCAGGACCTACAATGGTTAAATCGATTTTGTTTTCTTTTGCCCAGTTGGCAAGTTCTTCAAAATCTTTAATATCAATATTGGTGGCAAACTCTTCAGTCGCACCGTTTCCGGGCGCGTAAAAAATTTCTGCTTCATCTTTCATAAAATATCCGATACTGTATTCTCTTCCGCCGCTTCCCACAATTAAAACTTTTTTCATTCCACTGCCTTTTTTACGAAATTATATCATATTTGATGTTAATGAAAGGCTGGCACATAGGCTTAAAGCAGATATATGCTTTATTATCAATTTTTCACTTATCACCCTTTTTCACCCTCTTTCACCCTTTTCACTCTTTTTCACCCTTTTTCACCCATCTTTTAATACGGATTACTAGGCGTTCTTAACTGATATCCTGTTATTATCGCATACACTACGGGCCAAATCAAAATCAAAATCAAAACAATCGCAAATATTACAGCCCACTTGTTAGTTTGTGCTTTTTTTCTCAAACATTCCATATCAGGAAAACTAACCCCACCGCATCTGTCAACATCCATTGAAAATTTATTTAAATAAAGAAAATAATAACAAAACCCTCCTAATAAAGAATTGACAACTATCATACCGGGAAGATAAAAATATCCCACCATCAAAGAAACGATTAAAACCGCAATCGCTTCAACATAAGCGTGTCTGTATAAAAGATAAAACCATCCGAACAAAAACCCCCACAAATTAAAAACAGGCTTGCATTTTCCAAGCCCTTCGTCATTCATTATTTCTTCAAAAATTTTTTCATCCCTGTTATTCAAATTAGGATAAATTTCTTTTAATATTTTTAAATATCTCTCTTTCATCTGTTTCCTTTCAAAAAAGTAGTATAATAATCATAAATTGCTAAAAAAAGTCCTCCGACTATTGGTGAGAGTAAAAGAGATATAATAAAAAAAACCCAAAAATTTTTGCCAAGCCTCCATGCAAAATAACCCACTACACTGGATAAAACAATTATATTTATTAAATAAAACAGACCCATACACAGCCTTTTTTTGTAAAATTTAGTAAAATTATAATAAAAAAGGCTGATAATGACCATAGAAGTGCCAAAAAGTATCGATTTAAACGTTTCAAATTCCGAAAGCGTCCAAAGAATTTCTAACGCTTCAAAAAATGGAGGGGTGGAAAGTGTATTAATGATCCCTAAAATCAAACCGATTTTTGACAAACTTCATCTTGCTTACAATTTAAAACGGGCAAACGAATCAAAAATCAATCTTTTAGTGGCAATTGAAGGAATACATGAGGGAAAACTTACCGATATATCGATATTAAAAGACAAAGGTGCAAGTGCGATTTACATTAATTCGGATGAAGATATGAACCTTTTAAAAAGGGTTTTTGAATATGCCGAATTTCTTGATATACCCATCTTTGTAAACTGCAACAACAAATCTTTAAGCCAAGGGGTCATGCACGACAGTGAAATCGCATATTCTTTAGGTGTAAGCGGAATTCCGAGTTTTGCCGAAAGCGCGGAAGTAGCCAAAATATATGAACTCTCAAAACATTTCAACGCAAAAGTGGTTTTTCAGGCAATAACCTCAAAAGAGTCTATTGAGATATTAAAAAACAAACCTGAAAATATTTTCATAGACGTATGTATAGACAACCTTTATTTCTGCGACGAGGATTTAAAAGATTTTAATTCCCTATATAAAACATTCCCTCCTTTAAGAAGCAGGGAAGATAAAGAAGCTTTGCTTGAAGCATGCAGAAACTCAACTGTAGATTTTATATCTTCAAATCATATTGCGGCAACTTACAAAGACGTCCCACTTGAAGAAGCGGATTTCGGTATCAGTAAACTTGATATTTTCACCCAGCTTGCTTATTCCCTGCCTCTTGAAAAAGAGATAGTTACAAAACTAATCTCAACCAATCCTTCAAAACTGTTTAACATTAAAATCTCACAGACTATAAAACTAAAACTTGGTGAATTTGAAGTGGATACAAACTCTTTTGAAAGTAAAGGCAAAAACTGTCCTTATAAAAAACTTCAGTATCAAATAGTTTAGTCTTTTTTTATCAACTATCTTAATAGTCTTTATTTACTTTTTCCCCTTTTTTTGATATAATAAATAAAAGTTAAGGAGGGGAATATGAAATATTATAAAACAATTGACAATAATAAAATAAAATGTCTTTTATGTCGTCACCACTGTATATTAAAAGATGGGCAGGTCGGTATATGCGGTATAAATATGAATCAAAACGGAGAGGTTAAAAATCTCGTTTACGGTCATCCTTCAAGTATCAATGTAGATCCCGTAGAAAAGAAGCCCCTGTTTCATTTTCTTCCAGGATCACCTATACTTTCGTTCGGAACGGTCGGATGTAATTTTAAATGTCCTTTTTGTCAGAACTGGCAGATTGCCCATACAAACAAAGTAAACGATTCAATTTATGTTTCACCCGAAGAGATGGTCAAACTTGCAATTGAATATAACTGTAATTCAATTGCCTATACATACAACGAACCAAGCGTTTTTTACCCGTATGCAAGAGATGTGGGAATGCTGGCAAAAGAAAAGGGGCTTAAAAACGTATTTGTAACCAACGGATTTGAAAGCGTTTATGAAATTGAAGATATGAAACTATGGGTTGATGCATGCAATGTGGATTTGAAAAGTTTTAAACCCGAATATTACAAAAAGGTTTTAAAAGGCAACCTTGAAGATGTCCTTGATACTATTAAAAGATTAAACGACGCCGGAATCTGGCAGGAAATAACCACACTTATAATCCCGCAAGACAACGACAGCGAAAAAGAACTTACTCAAATTGCCGAGTTTATAGCAAGCGTTGATAAAAATATACCTTGGCATATAAGCAGGTTCCATCCAGACTATAAAGTAACCGATAAAGAACCGACACCTATGGCTACAATGGTAAAAGCATACGAAATAGGGAAAAAAGCAGGGCTTAAATATGTGTATTTAGGAAACGTTGCACTTCCGGTTGTGACATATTGTCCGAAATGCAATGAAGAATTAATTCTCAGAAGTATTTACAGAGTTGAAAAAAACATCTTAAAAATCGATAATCAAGGAAACGCACACTGCCCTAAATGCGGTGAAATCATTAAAGGAGTATGGAAATGAGAGCAGCGGTTGTAAAAGAATGGTACGGCGGAAGCTGTGAGGCTGTGGAAGG
>JAMOQT010000083.1 GCA_027063865.1 Nautiliaceae bacterium | reverse complement strand
AATAACTTTTGTTTTTGTTTTGACCCACTTTAAATCTTACCGTTACAACCCCCACACTGTTCATAGCCATTCCGTATACGTGCTTAACGCCGGTCATGGCTTTTAGTATTCTCTCAAGCGGGTCCACTATTACGTTTTGAACTTCCCTGCTGCTAGCCCCCGGATATACAACCATCACATTTGCGGCAGGCACGTCGATTTGAGGGTTTTCTTCACGGGGTGTAAAAAACACCGCAATTAACCCCATAAGTATTAACGCAAGCGCTATCACCGGAGTAAGAGGATTTTTCAAAAAAGCCCTGGCAAGTTTACCTGCAATATTTAAACTTAATTCCTCTTCAATGGCTTCAAGTTCTTTTTCTTTTTCTTTCATTTCGTTTTCAAGAGCATGAATTTCTTTTTCGGTTTTTTTTATTTCATTCATATCACAGGCTGAGTTTTTTTTGTTTTCAAGCTCTTTTTTCTTAGCTTCAATGCTCTCTTTTAATTTATTTAAACTATCCATTCCCACTCCTATAATCTTTGTCCGTCAATTAAATTTGCAGGCGGATATAAAATAACTTCTTCACCTCCGTTTAAACCTTTTACGGCAATACTGTCACCTTTTTGCGAAATCTGCTTAACCGGCACAAATCTTGCAATATTACCGTCAATTACAAACACTCCCGTAATTCCGCTTCTGGTAGTAAGCGCGGCAAAAGGCACCATTACACCTTCCTGTTTTGCAATGTTTACGACAGCTTTCGCGTACATACCCGGTAAAAGTCCTTCTGAATTTTCAAACGTATATTTGACTATATATGAATGTGTAGCTGGGTACGCGCTAGGAATTATAGAGCTTACTTTTGCACTGAATTCTTTTTTAATTGCCGGGACCTTAATGGTTACCGGCATTCCTAATTTAAATTTATCAATATCTGCTTCTTTTACAAAGCTTTTGGCTTTTAAATTGTGAATATCGCTTAATACCAATACAGGATATCCCGGAAGCGCCATTTCGGCAACTTTTTTCATTTTCATAGTAACAACGCCGTCAATTGGGGATTTGACTTTTGCGTATTTAAGCTGGTTTTTAGCCATATCAAGTCCCGCTTTCGCCTGTTTTAACATCCCTTTTGCCATATCTACCTGTTTTTTTCTTATATCCATCATAAGTTTCATTTTTTCAAAATCTCTTTTACTTACAGCACCGTTTTCATATAAATTTTTAAATCTTTCATAATCTTTCCTAGCATCCGCATATGCCATTTCAGCCATTAACACACCGCTTTTTGCCTGTAAAAGCGCTCCTCTTGCTTGATTAAGCATTGAATAAATGTCATTTGGGTCAACCACAAAAAGCTCATCCCCTTTTTTTACAACATCGCCTTCTTCGACGTTTAATTTTTTAATATATCCCATCACCCTTGTCGCCACCATTATTTGAGAGGGTGAATACACATCTGCCACATACTCTTTTTGAATATCGATTTCTTTCTTCTTAACCGTTGCGGTTTCAAACGCGAACAATCCCGCAACCAAAGCCGTTAACATTACTATTTTTTTAATCATTTACTCTCCTTTACTAAATCTCCTATTGCCGCTTTAAGTTCCGCAGCAGCCAACGCCTCGTCATATTTTGCTTTTATAAGCTCGGCCCTCGCCTTTCTTGCATCGGCTTCTTTCATTAAAAGTATCGTCATATTAATCATTCCCTGTTTATACATATACGTATATTTGTTAAGTATCTCTTCTGCAAGATTTTTGTTTATTATTTTGTTTTTCAGCACGGCGGCCTTAGTCTGTAAATTTAAAAATTTCTGCTCAACCTGAAGAGCGAGTCCCCTTTTCATATATTTATAATAATATGCCGTCTGCAGTGCTTCTATTTTGCTTTTTTGAATTTTTGCACTTCTTGTTTTGTCAAAAATCGTATAATTAAGCCCAACGGCAGCAAGATAATAATCTTTATCCGAATCGATGTTGTTTAATTTGTCATCATTCCAACCGTATTCCAGATGAGCGCCGATTGTAGGATATTTTGCCGATGAATCCATTTTTACTTTTTTTTGCATCGTCTGAACGTTTTTTTGCATCCATTTCAAATCGTTTCTATTTTTAAGCGCCGTTTTTTTAAGTTTTTGTAAATTTGAATCGGGAGAAATTATAACTTTAAAATCCCCAACTCCGCTGATTTCATCATCACCGCTTAAAAACCTCAGATACGCTAAAGCTAAAGCATATTTATTTTTAGCTTCCCTTAGCATTGCATCAACTTCGCTGTCTCTTTTTTTTGCCTGTAAAAGGTCTGTCTTTGTAGCCATTCCGACTTTTTTAAAGCTTTCAATCATTTTCACAAAACTTACGGTTGTCTCTTTTGCTTTTTTTAGCGCCTTTATAAAATATTTTGCGGCAACCGCCCCGTTATACGCCTTTAATACCTCAACAGCAAGTTTAGTTCTGTCATGAGCGTATTTAAATTTATTCGCAATTACCTGAAGTTTTGCCATTTCTTTTGCGTATTTGAGTTTGAATCCAGTAAAGATAGGAACCTCATATACGAATTTTGTACTAAAATTATTCCTGCTTCCCGGATAGTTTAAATCTTTAGGTTGAATGGATAAAACTTTATCTCCTGATGTGCTCCCTGCCATAAGTCCCGGCATACTAACTAAAAAATCGGCAAAGCCGAAATCCCTGAAAGTCGCTTCCCTGCTTCCAAGCTTCATTCCGAACACATACATAGCGTTATTAGTTCTACTTATTTCTTCGCTAAATACAAGCTTACCCCAGTCATACCCTTTGGCAGTTTCTAAATCAGCCTTAGCTTTATCGACATTTAACTTTTTTGCCTTAAGCTCTAAATTGTTATTTAAACTTTCTCTAAGGACGGTATCAAAATTAACCGTTTTGGCAAAAATCAAACTCGATAAAGCAACCGAAATTAATAAAAATTTATTCATACCGCTCCTTTTATAATTTTGACGAATTTTATCAAATAGACATCCTTAACGGTATAATTATAAGGAAAAGTTATATCTATGAGAAAAGTGAAGAGTGATAAATGGTGAAAAAAAGTGAAAGATGGTGAAATGGACAATGGACAATGAAAAATGAGCGCAGCGAACCCGGCCACTTGAAAAGTGGCGGGGTGGACAATGGTAAATGTAAAATGGACAATGGACAATGGAAAATTAAAACTTTAATAACTTAACTAACCCTAACAACTCAACTAACTTTAATAACCTTAACTAACTCCAATTAACCAACTTTAATAACTTTATTTAAACTTTACAGTTATGGTGTCAAACACTATAACACAATGTGAAATAAAAAACAACCGAAGAAAGGTTATTTTTTATTTTTTGACATTCTTTTTCTCATCGTCGGGTCAAGATATTTTTTTCTGACTCTAATGGATTTAGGAGTAACTTCCACAAGTTCGTCATCTTCAATCCACTCAAGAGCCCTCTCAAGCGTCATTTCAACGGGAGGCACGAGTTTAATAGCTTCGTCGCTTCCGCTAGCCCTTACGTTTGTTAAATTTTTACCTTTAATAGGATTAACTTCTAAATCGTTGCTTCTAGAATGTTCGCCCACTATCATACCGTTATAAACCTTATCACCCGGTTTTATAAACATTCTACCCCTCTCTTGAAGGTTAAATATAGCATATCCGACCGCAACGCCGTTTTCCATAGAAATTAACGCTCCGTTTTTTCTTTTATAAGGTTTGGTTGTAGCGGGTCTGAAATCCAAAAACGAACTGTTAAGCACACCCTCACCTTTTGTATCGGTCATAAATTCACCCCTGTATCCTATAAGTCCGCGTGCTGGCATTTCAAATTCAATCCTTGTAGTCCCGTCTGATAACGGCATCATATTTTTCATAATTCCGCCTCTGGTTCCAAGTTTTTCAATTACCGCACCGCTGTATTCTTCAGGAACGTCAACTACAACATATTCATACGGTTCTAGCAATACGCCGTTTTCTTCTTTAATAATAACTTCCGGGCGTGAAAGGGAAAATTCAAAATCTTCCCTTCTTAAATTTTCAGCCAAAATTGCAATCTGAAGCTCACCTCTTCCGCTTACTTTAAATTTACCCTCACCTAGTTCTTCAATTTTCATAGCGATGTTTGTTTCCATCTCTTTAAAGAGCCTGTCTCTGAGTTTTGGAGCCGTTACATTCTTACCTTCAGTTCCCGCAAGAGGAGAATCATTTACACTCATAATTACACTTATTGTAGGCTCTTCTATATGAAGCGGATCAAGTGCTACCGGATTATCTTTATCCGCAATGGTATCTCCGACATCCAGTGCGCTAAATCCTGCAACGGCTACAATATCACCGGCACTAGCTTCATCTATTTCTACTCTTTCAAGACCTAAAAATCCCAAAAGTTTTGTAATTCTGCCGTTAATTTTTTCTCCGTCGGCTTTTACCAAAGTTACGTTTTCGCCTTTTTTTATTTTTCCGTTAAAAATTCTGGCAATACCTATTCTTCCTACAAAATTGTCGTAATCAAGCGTAAACACCTGCATTTGAAGAGGTTTTTCCGCTTCACCCGCTGGGGCCGGGATATGTTCCACAATTGCTTCAAAAATCGGAGTCATATCTTCATTTTCATCTTCAAGTTCCCATTTGGCAATACCGTTTTTTGCCGCCGCATATATAATAGGAAACTCAAGCTGGTCTTCATTTGCACCCATACTTACAAATAAATCAAAAACCTCATCAACTACCCTGTCGGGCTCGGCTGCCGGTTTATCGATTTTATTAACTACTAAAATAGGTTTAAGTCCAAGTGAAAGGGCTTTTTTTACTACAAATTTTGTCTGAGGCATAACGCCTTCCTGCGCATCAACAAGAAGCAAAACCCCGTCAACCATTTTCAAAACCCTCTCGACCTCACCGCCGAAATCACTGTGTCCCGGGGTGTCGATAATATTGATTTTATAATCTTTCCACTTAATAGCAGTGTTTTTAGATAGAATGGTAATTCCTCTTTCTTTTTCCAAATCGTTAGAATCCATTACCCTCTCGCCGATATCTTTTCGCTCATCAAGAGTCCCTGACTGTTTTAAAAGTTCGTCAACCAACGTGGTTTTTCCATGGTCAACATGTGCGATAACCGCAATATTTCTTATATTTTTCATTAATTGCCTTTTTGTGAAATTTTTCGCAATTATATCCACTTAGATGAAAAAATAAAAATCTTACAAAAAAATTTTCCCACTAGTCATTATTTTTAACATCCTTTTTAATAACAAAATTAATTTTAAAGTTCACCTTTTTCCGTTCCAAAAATAAATGTTTCATTTGTTTTTGATAATTTGATAAAAGAATAGGAATAAAAATTGCTTGAACTTTATAAAAAGGCTCTTGTATGTCTTTAGTTGAAAATTTATTATTAAACATCAATGAAAACAATGAAATTAAACCGTCTAAAAACCATAAAAGCAATTTTCTGCTGGATTTATTAAATTCTTTCAAAAACGATACTGACAAACTTACAGAATTATTAAAAAATTTAAACATTGACGAAAAAGATTTAGATAAATTTTTTGATAAAGAATTGACCTCCGATTTAAAAGATTTGATAAATAAAATAAAAGCTTCTTTCCGTGAAAATCAAAAAAACGACGATAAGCATAATATTTCCGATATTTTAAAAACATTAATAAACAGTGAGCCTGTATCAAATAATGAATTAGAAAAAAAAGTTAACGGACTGATAAAAAATAAAATTAAACCCATCTCAAAACACCAAGCACCAGAGATTCAAGCACTACAAATTCATCAAATAAAAACAGACATCGAAGAAGAGTTGGTAAAATTCACAAAAAAAATCATAACATCCCAAAAAACATTAAGTAAATTAAAACTGACTGAAAAAGAAATTAATAAATTTAAAGAAATAAAAACATTTAAAAAACTAGTAGAATTTGCCAATGAAAAAAAACTTAACATAAGTAAAATAATATTGAGTTATAAAAAAGAGACAAAAAACATTTCCGCATTTATAAAACCTCAACTTCCAAAAAATAAAATAGAATTCAATAAAGACAAAAATTCAATATTAACAAAACTTACAAAAAACGAAAAAAGCTCTCAAAAAAAACTGCTCTCCTCTCTTTTGCAAAAAACGGAAACAAACAGTAAAAAAAGCAATTTAAACACACTACAAAAAGAGATAAAAAGTGAGAATTCAACCCCTAACGTAGAAAAAACAAAACAAACAGAAATTGTAAAAACATCCGATTTGGATAATAACATTCACCAATCAACCGGGCATAATATCATACAAAACCTTAAACAAAACATTCATAAAGCCAAAGAGTCAATCCGTCATTTCGCTACCAGTTTAAAAGAAGCAGTTGAGAATTACAAACCCCCTATTTCAAAACTCTCAATGGAACTTCATCCAAAAGAGCTCGGAAAAGTTGAAGTCACTATCGTTCATAGAGGCGATAATCTGCAAATCCAAATTAATTCCAATAATACCGCCATCGGATTTATGCATTCACAACAACATGAACTCAGACAAAACTTAATCAACATGGGATTTACAGATGTAAATATGAGCTTTAACCAAAATCAGCAACAGGGACGTAAAGAATACAGACAAAATCAGAAATTTTCAAACAATTCCAATGAAGAAAACGATGAACTGATTATCGAAATCCCTTATCAATACGCATAGATTTGAAATCTTTTTCAAATCTTATAAGCTCTTTTTTCAAAATTTCCTGAAGTTTATTAATATCTTTCTTTTTAATTTTATGTGAGAGTATATAAAGATAGTTTAAAATATGGGAAATTGAGCCTCTTAAAAGAGAATATTCAACGGAATGTGTCTTTTCGTACGTATCAAACGCATTGTCTATAAAATCTATAAGACCGGTTAAATGCTTATAATCTTCAACTTTTTTATTTAAAACATTTTTTACCGATTTTAAAAGCGGATATAAATCAACATCTGGAAAATCAATATTTATATCGTCAAAACAGTCTAACATTTCATTAATATATTTTTCTTTATCGATACAAGGCAGGTCGATATAATCTTTAAGTGGTACGCTTCCTTTTATATACGCCCCGTCACTAAGATTATAAACTTCAAGATTTTCCATTTCTATCATTTTTTCAATGTTTGTTTTTGATGACAAAAACAAAGAATCGGTATATATATCATCACTGAAATTACCCTCAATTTTTATACCGTTTAGGGTTTTATCCTCTTTTGAATCGTAAAAACTGCCGCTTGCGTGTTTTCTTTCTCCGATTCTGTATCCCAAATCCATACCGCAAAGATATATTTTTTTAGTAAAAAAACTAGCTATTGCAAAACCTGCGTTCCCCACAATAGGCGAGCTTCCCGGAATTTGATACTCTTTTGGGGAAAAAGAAAAAGCCTCCCTGAAATACATAAGAGGCTTCTTAGCCATTTCAAAAACCTCTTTTTTTACCACATTCGAACCTATAAAATATCCTTCATATTTTGGCAATATGTCTTTTAAAACATCTTTTAAAAGATCGATTCTTTCCTGTTCGATATGAAAATCGCTCTCAATACCTGCTTTTAACAAAGGTTTTATTGCAGTCCCCACCGAAATTATTATCATAGAATTTTGGTTTTTTCTAATAAATTTTATGTTTTTTTCAAGACTTTTCCCGTTTGCAACTACACATACAGGAATATCAAGGTCTGTTTTTTTTACCAAAACTTTATATCTGTTTATATTTTCCAAATGATTCAAAACACCTTTTTTTTCATCTTCATAAGTCCCCCATCCCCTTAATTTCTGCGCCCTTACCTGTTCGAATTTACTAACCGCATCATCTATTAAAGGGTGGTTATATGTTTTTAAGGAAAGTGTAAGAAAACTTGAAGTAACTTTCCTTTCATAATAAAACCTCTCAATTGCAAAAAAATCAAGCTTTCCATTTACCCACAAAAAAAACCTGTCTTTTAATTTTTTATATATTTTTTCATAATCGGTAAAATAAAGGCTTATCGCAAAAAACTCCGGGTTTGGTTCATACACAAACAAAGACTGAAACTCAAATTTTTCAACCAGCAAATCGATATGTTTTCCTGCAAGTATTCCAAATACCGCAACGGTAGGCAAAAAATCCCTGTCAAAATAAAACCCCTCCTCAGTATAATCCCTGATGGTTTTCGCTTTATTTATCATTTTATTTACTATTTTACCCGTAACATTAAACTCTTTTTCCCAAAAATAAGTTTTAATCATATAAAATTTCCTCTCCCACAATTCGTTATGGGTTGGATAATATGCAAACTTTTTTGAATCTTCCTCAACAGAATTCGGATATAACTTATTTCCGTTTATATCTATAATATTGTCATTTAAAATTTTATAATTTCTGGTTTTGATGTTTTTTACAAGATTATAATAATGAGGGAGATTGTCGTATAAAAATTTTATGTTTTTTTCAAAAAGTGCCGTATCCATTGTAACTCCGCTAAAAACAAAAAAGTTTTTAGCGTATTATATCATTATTGTTTTAGCTGAAGAAGTGTGTTTAACATCTGGTCTGAAGTCGTAATTGTTTTAGAATTTGCCTGAAATCCTCTTTGAATTACAATAAGCTGCGTTAAACTTCTGCTTAAATCCACATTACTCATCTCAAGCGAGCTTGGCTGAATCGAACCTCTTCCACCGGTACCGGCAGTACCTATAATAGGATCGCCGGAATTCGGAGAAGCACTGAAAAGCGTTCCGCCCTCACTCATAAGTCCTTCATTATTTACAAATTTAGCCAAAGCAACCTGCGCAAGGGAATAACTTCTACCGTTTGTAAAAACACCTATAATAGTACCCGTCTGGTCAACCACCAGATTTTGCAAATCACCTCCCGGATATCCGTCCTGTGTCTGTCCGCTGGTGGAACTTGGCGCTTCAAACGACGTAATTCCGTCAAATCCGTTAATATTTCCGAAATTTAGCTGAATCGCCTGTCCGGGATTTGCCCCGTTATTAGGATTAAAAATAAGACTTGGCGGATTTACGGCTTTTAAACTTCCGTCCGGATTAAATTTCACATAACCGTTAGCCGGATTGGCAAGTGATGCAGGTTCCGGAACCTCGGCATACCACTTCCACGTAGTAGGATCGGTCGGATCCTCCGATGTATGGCTTTTTCTAAAATGAAATGTCAGCGTATGCTTACTTCCAAGAGAATCAAACACATCAAGGCTAGTTACATGCACCGCCGCGTTTATTGCCTGAGTAGCGGCTATTCCTCCGTTTGCAACCGTTCCGTTAATTGGAGAAAACGCATCGGTAAAGAGCTTATTATCCTGTCCGTCGGGATAGCCTGAAACGGAAATGTTAAACGACTGTCCTGATACGTTTTTAATACTTATTTTTCCGTCGTCATTAATATAAACGTTTGCCTTTTCTTTATCGACTGCGTTTTGATTACCGGCAGGGTCGTTGCTGTCGTCAATTGCGAATTTCCATAAATTCACCAAATCCTGAATATCGTGGAAATAATAGGTATCGTTTTTTAATATAGTGTTTGATTCGGTTCCACTTCCCAACTTTTTTATAATACTGTCAAAATTTTTAGCGGCATCGGTAAGTTTTGTATCATCTTCTGCACCTGTACTGTCATAATAATGCACATGCGCGCTGTCTATTGAATATGTACCGCTTTCTTCAATTTTACCTGTGGTATTGTCAAAAGAAAGCCTTACATCATATCCGTCCTGTGAAGCCTTTGAATTAAAAGCGCAGATAAGCTCATTGATTGTATTAAAATCCTTCCCATAGTAAAATTTGTATTTGGTTTTTTCATTACCATTAGAATCTTGTATGCCAAACTCAATACCCTCATGACCTATAATATTGAATTTACTGTCTCTTTTGATACTTAAAAAAGCGGCGCTCCCCGTACTGTCATATGTCCAGTGAAGTCCTTCGTCCCCGTCTGCCACTACATTTTCTTTTGCTTTATAAGACCCGCTTGCACTTCCGCAGGCATCGGCACTTCCGTTAATCGGATTGGGTGTATAAACAAATTTTCTGTTTTCGTATAATCCGTCTATATTTACGATTATTCCTTCCCCGTCTTTAAGATTAAAAGCTTCTCCGTTTGTATTAAATAACTCCCCTACATCATCAGCGCCTAAAAAACTGTTTTGAATCATTTTTAAACTGCCGCTGGTTTTTGTAGTATTGCCGTTTAATTCTTTTAATACATTTTCTAAAACTTTATTATCTTCAGGTTCATTAGTTGATATATTGTCGATTCTGTTACCTTCAGGGTCTACAATCTGTCCGTCGCCGTTTAAATAAATTTCATATTCACTTCTTTTTTTATCCGTATAAATAAATATTCCGTTTGAATCATGCGTAATTGCATAATTTAGTTCATCTATCAAATCACCAAGAGTTTTGAATTTATGGTCATGGTCGTTTTCACTTTCCCCGTATGTTAATTTAATAGTTGAAAGGGAATCGTTTAATTTTTTTACGGTAACAGTAATCGTATCTTTACCGGGTGTAAGTTTAATTTCTTCTCCTACGGAATTATAAATTCCGTTCATTGTGGTATTTAAATCTATAGTGCTTCTTGTAGGGGCTTTTTCCGTAATATTATCACCGCTGTTTAAATTGGCTTTAATCTGAATTTTACTTGTCTCTTTTGCAGGGGTTGTAAGTCCTGGAGGAATAGTTATAGGTTTAATTCCTGAAGACGTGTCGATATTATGCGTATCCGGATCGGCAAGCCAGCCCTGAACGATAAATCCGTTAGGGTCTACAAAATTACCGTTTGCATCAAACGTAAAATCTCCCGCTCTTGTATATTTATACGTTTTTCCCCCGTCTTCACTTACGACAAAAAAACCATCCCCGTTTATCGCCATATCGGTATTTTTATCAGTATTTTGAATACTCCCCTGTTTAAACATGGTCTCAACCGCACTGACAGTAGCTCCAAGTCCTATTTGCAGGGAGTTTTTACCTCCTAAATTACCCTGAGGTGCGGTAGCGCTTTTTACGGTTTGGGAAAGAAGATTTTGAAAATTGGTTCTTGAATATTTAAATCCTACGGTATTTACGTTGGCCACATTATTTGATTCAACATCCATTGCAACCTGATGAGCGTTAAGTCCGCTGACTCCGCTCCATAAACTTCTCATCATGATGCCGTCCTTTTTATTTTTTTATTTTTCTAGCAAATATTGTTCCATCTTTAAGCCAATACCAATCCAAAAAACAAATAAAATATTTTTTTTGAGGAAAAGAAATATTGGTATATTTGTTATTTGTGTATTAGTTTTTAAAGTTGTTAATTTTTCATTTTTCACTGTTTACTTTTCACTGTTAACTGTTCACTATTTTTCATCCTCTCTTCATATCAATTGCTTTTTGTATCATCTGATCGCTTGTCGTAACGGTTTTAGCAGCTGCCGAAAAAGCCTTTTGAGTAACTATAAGTTCCGTCATGGCTGTGCTTAAATCAACATTTGACTGTTCAATCGCATTTGAAATAATTTTTGTATTATTAAATAACTTTCCGTCTTTATCCTTATACAAAAATGCAATATTCGAATTATCAGTAGGCACAAACAAACTGCCGCCCAAACTCTCAAGCCCCTGGTCATTTTGAAAATGAAAAACCGGTATTTGGGCAATTGTAGCGCTTTTGGAATTGGTAAAATCGGCAATTATTTTTCCATCGTTTAAAATCTGATAATTTATCAAATCACCTTTTGGTGTCCCGTTTTGGGTAAAACTGTCATTTGAATTTATTTTTGCATAAGATGTAAGTTTAAGATTTAAAACCATTTTTTGAGGATTTGTAATATTTATCGTTTTAGGTCCTACTAATTCGCCATCGTAATTAAATATTAAATCCTGGGAAGTGGTAAAGATAGTTTTACCGTCTTTTTCAACTTTTATATCGGCATTCCATATAACCTCACCGTTTTTAACCTCTTTTTTTGTAAAATTCATAATTATCTGATCTTTGCTACCGTCTTTTTCATAAACATATCCCCCAAAAGAGCGCTTATTTACATAAAAATCACCTGTTGAAGCCGTTTTGCCCGAAGGAATATCGGAAATTATACTACCTAAGTTCGCATAAAGGCTCATATTTGTATTTTCATTATAAAAGGTTTTTTCCTTTAAAATATCCTCACCTGTGTTATTAATTATTATTTTTCCGTCATTAACCTCAACTTCGCTTTTACCGGGATAAACACTATCAAGCACTTTTTGTATACCGTCTTTTAAATCATTTAAATTATTAAAATCATATTCACCGCTTTTGGGTTTATTATAAGTAAATGTAACGGCCGCAGAATTTTTTATTAATCCGTCTTTGGAAGTTATTATAAGTTTACCGGACGAATAAAATTCGATGCCGCCCTCCTTCGTTTTATACCCTATGCCGTTTTGTGATAATGTGTTTTGCATCTCTTCGGTGGAGAGATATTCATCAATTTTATCTATTATTTCCTCTTTGGTACTTCCGTCAGGAATATCCACACTAATATCAACTCCGTTTATATTAAAACTTATATTTCCGTCTTTACCGTCTTTAACATCATCTCCCAAACACAACTCTCTTCTTAAAAATCCGTCTGAATATTCCGTATCTTCACCAGCACTGTAAATAAACGAATCCCCGTTTTTAATATTTAAATAATTTCCCCCATTATCATACAAAGCCGTAAAATCCGTATCAGGTTTTGCTTTTTCACTTAGCGCGGGAAGCGCTTTAAAATCTTTTAAATTCGCATCCAAAGTCATTTCAGTAGTAGCCGTTGCAGGATAAATTAAATTTTCAGGCAGACTTATTGGTGCTACTTCTTTATTTAAAAGCGACGATGTATCTACTGTCGTATCTATAACGTTTTCCCCGTTATTGTTTATAATATTATCTGCACTTGCTACAAGCAGATACGCCCCTTCGTCATTGGTTAAATTTCCAAGTGCATCTTTTGTAAAAGCGCCGTTTCTGGTATAAAAAACTTTATCATTTTTTTTAACCGCAAGCCAGCCTTCACCCCCAAGGGCTATATCAAAAGGGTTGTCAGTATTTACAATACTGCCTACTGACATATCTTTTGCCGTACTCATACGCGAACTTCCAAGTCCTACATCGGATACAACGGGAGAATCTGATATGGTGTTTGAAAAAAGGGTTTCAAATTCGGGTACGCTTTTTTTAAATGCGGGTGTATTTACATTTGCAATATTGTCCCCCCATACGTCAATTCCCGTTTGAAAACTTTTAAGTCCGCTGATTCCGTTATAAAATGAAGTAGTCATAATACCCCTTCTTAATTCTGCCACTCATAAATTTCTTTTATTTTGTCAAACGGCACATAACCGCTTCCAAGCTTCGCATAAGCTTTTCCGTCATCAAATCTTATTGATTCAATCGGATAAGCGCCTAAAGCCGTATTTTCTTTTTTCCCCTCAGGCGTAGTATATTCGGCAGTTATTTCATAAGTGTTGCTAGGCACTCTTTTTCCGTTATTGTCAGTTAAATCCCATTCAAAGTTGATAACTCCTTTTGTATGAGCTTCTAAAGGAAACGATTTGACAATATTTCCAAGTTTATCTTTAATCAAAACATTACCGCTGGTAATATCGTTACCGAAATACAAATCAAAACTTTTAGACTTGTCATCATCGGTAACATTTAAATATCTCTCTCCCGTATCGGCCATTTTACCTATTGCGCTAATAGCACTCATCTGCTCTGAAGAGCTGATACTTTTAGAAAGTGTATCAAGCGTTTTTTGCATATTCTGATTCATTTCCATCGTACCGAGATATGCAGTTTGTTCGAGCATTTTATCAGTATCCATCGGGTCGGTGGGATCCTGCATCTGAAGCTGTTTTAAAAAAAGTTTCATAAATGCGTCTTTATCAAGTTCTGATTTCGGGTTAAAGACAAAATCATTATCAGATTTCGTAGCAGTTTTTGCAATATTTGTAACAGCCATTTTATGCCTTTTTTATAAAAAGAAGCAAAAAACGTTCCGTTAGATTTTTGAAGAAAAGTTTAGTAAATTTTTAAGAAAGATTATTAGAAGTTTAAAAAATTCTTTAACTGTTTATAACTTAATGTATTTAATATATTATCCTTTTCACACCATCCCCTTCTGGCTTGAAACAGTCCGTATTTACAATCGTTTTTAAAATTACTTAATAAAAACATACACTTTTTTTCAATACCTTTTTTAATTAAAACATCATTCAAATCCAAAAATCTTGGATTTGAATTAATTTCCAAAATTTTCTTATTTTGTTTAGCCGTATCAAAAACCAACTCCCAGTCAACATCAATTTCTTCTTTTTTCAAAACTTCCCTCATACTTGGTCTTAATAAAATTTTAAGATAAGGATTTTTTAAAGCATTTATATATCTTTTAGTCTGGGTTTCATAATCAAGGTCACATTTTTGCATTACCCCCGTAATCAAATCAACGTTTTTAAAAACTTTCTTTATTTCAATCTCTCCATTTTTATCAATTTCAGTTTGTATTGAAGTGATTAATTTAATTTCACACTTTAAACTTTTTATATAATCTGTCAGTTCATCAATATTCTCGCTTAAATTAAAAATTATATATTCAAAATGATTTTTTGTAGCATTTAATAAAGCATTGTCAATCTCTTTTGTATTTTTAACATATTCAAAAACACCTTGAATATCATCTTTGTTTACCAAATTTGGCAGGCTTTTATTTAATGCGGCTTCAATTTCCCCTCTGTTTTCCCTAAGCTCCGGTTCTATATATTCCAAACCGACACTTTTATACACATCTTCTTCTGTTTGCGATGCAATTATTTCATTACCTCTGTAAACGCCGTATTCATTGATTTTTAAACCTTTTTGGATGGCAAGTTTTCTAATTTCGATATTATGAGCTTTTGAACCTGTAAAATAATGTAGTGCCGCTGCGTAACTCTCTTTTGCCACAGCTCTTAAATCAACCTGCAAATCATTTTCCAAAAACACCGTTGAGCGCGTCAGACCTTTGGAATAAACTTCTTTTACTTTGGGAAATTTAACAAAATATTCACTGACTTTCGGATAATCTTTAGCAATTACCAATATATCCAAATCCCCCACGCTTTCTTTTTTTCTTCTAAAACTCCCCGCAATATCAACAATTTCAACACCTTCAAAATCTAAAAGATAATCTTTCAATTCATATGCCACTTCTTCCACTTCAGCCCATAAAAATCTGATTCCGGCTTTTTTCAGTTGTTTTACGCCTTTTAAAATTTTTTCTACAAGCTTCGGTCCAAATCCAGGAAGCTTTTCAAGCTCACCGTTTAAAGCATATTTTTTTAATTCATCCATATTTTTGATTCCAAAACTTTCATATAGAAGTTTAACCCTTTTTGGACCAAGTCCTTCAATACTTAACAATTCAATAAGACCTTGGGGAATCTCTTTTTTAAGCTCTTCAAGTTTATGAAACTTACCTGTATTGACGATTTCTTTGATATATTCGCTTAAATCATGCCCGATACCGGGAAGTTTAGTTAAATCGAATCCTTCTTTTACAAGTTTATTAAAATCCTTGGATGAATTCTCAAGCATCCTTGCCGCATTTCTGTAAGCCCTGACTTTAAAAGGATTTTCCCCTTTTATTTCCAGCAAATCAGCCGTTTTTGCAAATATTTCAGCTATTTGTTTATTTGTTACCATTATTAAATTCCTCAAGTTTTTCAATTATATCGTCTCTTAAAGGCAGTATCACAATTTTCTGTTTGCTTGTTTCACCCTTAATTGTTATATCGCTTTTAGGTACTTTAAACTGTTTACTTAAAAATTTAATCAGCTCTTTATTCGCCGCTCCTTCTACTGCCGGAGCTTTAATATTGATTTTAAGACTGTCTGCGTATAAACCGGCAATTTTATTTTTAGAAGAATTCGGCTGTGCTTTAATTTTTAAATATATTTTTTCATTTTTTATTTCAAACATTATTTTCCTTTATTAACGAAACTATATTTTCAATATCTACGCTATTTTTAATATATGTTTTTTTAATTTTTTTCAACCGCTCTTTTATTTCATCTGAATCACAAATGACAATTCCCTCAACTTCGCTATATAAAGCCTTTTGATTAAAAATATACTTACCGCTTATAATGGGTTTATTGAAATAAGCGACTTCTATCGGGTTGTGACCTCCTACGTTATCTACAAAACTCCCCCCTAAAATAACCATATCCGCAACAGCATATAAATTTACAAGTTCTCCCATCCTATCCATCAAAATCAAATCATCTTCCAATAT
>JAMOQT010000082.1 GCA_027063865.1 Nautiliaceae bacterium | reverse complement strand
CTTCTATCGGGTTGTGACCTCCTACGTTATCTACAAAACTCCCCCCTAAAATAACCATATCCGCAACAGCATATAAATTTACAAGTTCTCCCATCCTATCCATCAAAATCAAATCATCTTCCAATATACACTTTTCACTTTTCACTTTACACTTTTCACTTACCCTAACCGCTTTGCCGTATTTTTTCATAATCTCATATACTTCGTCAAACCTTTCGGGATGTCTTGGCACCACAACAACCTGATACTCATTTAAGGGCAGGTTTTCCAGTATCATTTCTTCTTCGTTTTCATGGGTTGAAGCAATTACAATAAGAGGTTTTTGTTTTATATATTTTCTTGATATTTCGGGTTTAAAATAGGTTTTTATATTGCCTGTAACTTTTATATTTTTAGCACCTAGTGTCGCAAGTCTTTTTTTATCTTCTTCGCTTTGGGCTAAAACCAAATCGATATTTTCAAAAATCTTTTTATAAAACCATTTGAATTTCAGGTATTTAGGATAACTTTTTTCACTGATTCTCGCATTTAACAAAACGGTTTTTTGGCATTTTCGTTTTGCAACATAAAAAAGTATATACCAAAGCTCCGCTTCCATTACTATAAGCGTTTTGCAGGGTTTAATCCAAAAAGGCAAAAATATCTCAAACGGTAAAAATCTCACCTCGGCATTTTTATACTTTTTCGCCTCTTCAAATCCCGTATTTGTAATAACGCTTATATTAACTTTATCAAACATTTCAATAACCGGTTTTAAAGCCTTCGTTTCACCTAAAGAACACGCATGAAACCAAAATCTTTTTTCGTTAAAAGGAGGATTGTTATATAAAAAAAACCTTGCAGGAATAGATTTTTTATATTTGGATTTAAAAGAAAGAAAGAGTAAAAAAGGCAGGGAAAACAAATATAATAAAAGATTTAAAAAAAAATAAAAAATTACAAAGAATTTTTCATTATTCACTTTTCATATTTCACTTTTCATTAATTTTATCTTCTTCTTCAACAAACAATACTCTTCCGCAATGTGGACACGTCACTATTTCTTCGCCTTTTAAAACTTCTGAGAAAATTTTATCGTTAATCTTCATATTACAGCCACTGCAAGCCTGTTTTTTTACCGGTGTAACAGCGCTTATATCCGCCCATCTTTTAATTTTTTCATAAAATGCGTAAATTTTAGGGCTCATTTGTTTTATAAGTTCTTCTTTTGCTTTATAAATTTCGTTTTTCTGTTTTTCTACCGTTTCAAGTTTTTTAGCTACGTCCATATTTAAAATCGTAATTTCAGCTTCTACTTTTTCAATTTCATCCTGTAACGATTTTTTCTCTTCTTCTTTTAATTCAAGCTGTTTTTCAAATTTTTCAATTTCTTCGTTTGCAACTTCTATCTGTTCACGGGCTAGTTCTTCTTCGATTTGAAGGGCTTTAAATTCTTTTTCACTCTTTACTTTTGACTGTTTTTCCTCTATGTTTTGCAGTTTCTCTTTAAGTTCTTTTATTAAAAGCTCGTTTTTACTTCTTTTAAGTTTTATGTTTTTAATTTCATCTTCTAATTTTTCAAGTCTTTCTTCAAGTAGGTTTTTTTGTTTTTCAAGTTTAATAAGCGGAGCTTTGATTCCCGCCTCAACAGGTTCAAGTTCTTTTAATCTCCTCTCAAGTCTGTTAAGTTCAATAAGCTGCTTAAGAAATTTATTCATTTTATGCCTTTTTTAAGTGGAATTATATCATATATAAGTTGTGAAGTAGTTAAGTTGTGAAGTTGTGAAGTAGTGAAGTAGTTAAGTTGTGAAGTTGGAACTGACTAAATGTCAATCAGGTAATTAGGTGTTGAGGGAAGAGATTAATTATGAATTAAAAAAATTCAAAATTCCTCAACCCCTCTTCTCCTAAACCCCTCAATACCTATTTAGTCAGTGTCCTAATCACTAATCACTCAACACTCATAACTCAACACTCAAAAAGTAAAATCCTGACCCCCTATACAACTTATCTATTTAACATAAAAAGGATTTTCTGAATTTATTTTTACTATTTCCAGGTCCAAATCTTTTATATCACGATATAATGCATCAGCAAAAAATTTTTCACTTTCATAATGACCTATATCTATCAAACTTACACCTCTAATCTTGGCATCCATAGCCTCGTGATATTTTATATCGCCGGTTAAAAACAGGTCTGTTTTTATATAAGGAAGCAAAGACATTCCAGCACCGGTGGTAAGAGAGACTGTTTTTATAAAATCATTGCACTTTACTATTTTTAAACACTGTAAATTCAGTTTTTCTTTAATAAACTCGGCAAACTCGTCAAACGGTTTATCGATTTTGGCAGTATAAACAAAATCAAAAGCTTCACCTTTAAGATTTAAAACATTTTCCGCTACATATCTGTTTAAATGAGTTTTGTCAAAATTGGTATGCATCGCTATAAAAGAGATGTTTTTTTGAATAAGTTTAACTAAAAGTTTAGTGGAAAAAGAAGTCGGAATTACATTTTTTAAAGGTTTAAAAATCAAAGGATGGTGGGCTATAATTAATGAATTTTCTTCTACCTTCTCAATAAGTCCCTCATCCAAATCAAGCGTTAAATACACCTTTTCAATATCATTGTCAAAACAGCCGACCAAAAGACCGCTGTTGTCCCACTCTTCCTGCAGTTCAAAAGGGCTTATTTGATTTAAAAAATCATATATTTTTTTTAATTTCATAACACTTCTCTTTTCATTTTTCAATTTTTCACTTTTCACTTATACCTGTATATGTTTCAGCCACGCCTTTTGCAAGTTCCCTGATTTTAAGAATATAGTTTTGTCTTTCGGTCTGGGATATGGCTTTTCTTGCATCAAGCACGTTAAATATGTGAGACGCCAAAATAGTATAATCATATGCTGGAAGCGGAAGTTTAGCCTCAAGACATCTTTTTGCCTCATTACTTGCATCTTCAAACCATCTAAAAAGCATTTCAACATTTGCAACTTCAAAATTGTATTTGGAAAACTCAAATTCGCTTCTTTTATGCATATCCCCGTAAGTTGTGTTTTCGTTCCATTTAATATCATACACGTTATCAACGCCTTGTAAATACATCGCAAGTCTTTCGGTCCCGTATGTAATTTCAACCGGTACCGGAAACGTTTTAAGCCCTCCTACCTGCTGGAAATATGTAAACTGCGTAACTTCCATCCCGTCAAGCCAAACTTCCCATCCAAGCCCCCAGGCTCCTAAAGTCGGAGATTCCCAGTTGTCTTCTACAAATCTTACATCATGCTCTTTTAAATTAAGTCCTAGATATTCAAGACTTTCAAGATACATCTCCTGAATATTATCGGGACTCGGCTTCATAATTACCTGAAACTGATAATAACTCCCAAGGCGGTTTGGATTTTCTCCATACCTACCATCAGTCGGACGGCGGCTTGGCGCAACATACGCTACATTCCAATCTCCCTTATCAAGACTTCTAAGTAAAGTCGCCGGATGAAACGTCCCAGCCCCACTTGGAAAATCGTAAGGCATTACTATATTACATCCCTTGTTTTTCCAAAATTCCTGAAGTTTTAATAATAAATCGCTAAAATACATTATCTATCCTTTGAAGTAAATTTTTGAAATTCTTACACTCTAAAACTAAAACATCATCATAAGCAATTTTAATTCTATTTAATCTACTCTTAAAATGTACTTTTATCTTCTTTTTGGATTTATAAGCTTTATATACAAAAACAAATCTCTTTTCGAACTTATCAAAGTTTTTAATTAACTTTTTTAATAAAAAATAACTTTCATACGCTTTTAGCAAAATCTGCTGATTCTTAATCTTATCATCTGTCCACTCTTTAATATCTTCAACCTCATCAAGTTTCTTAAACTCAATTAACAAAAAGTAACTATCCTTAATTATCAAACAATCAGCAGTTGCCAAATTATCATTAACTTTATCAAAATTTATATATTTTTTCCCGTTATCCTCACAACAATTATCACTCACTTCATCTAATGTTTCTAATAAATTATTAAAATCTACCATTTTAATTTCTCTATCTCCATCTCTTCTAAAATATCAATACTTTGAGCTAAAACATCATAAATTTCATCCGTTCTACATTCCTTTATCATCCCATCTTTTGCTAAATAAAAATTTGTATCCTTATATAAATTTTCAATCGCTTCTATAAAAAAGGGGCTATGAGAAGTTATTAATACTTTAATCCCTTTTTTTACCAATTCGACTATTAATTTAGCATATTCAATTTGCCATTTAGGATGAAGATGCACTTCCGGTTCGTCTAAAAGTAAAATATATTTCGGATGTAAATATCTATTTTCATTTAAAAGTTGCATAATACCAAACGATTTAATCCCCATTGCGGTATTAAACATACTTATCGATTTTATTTTTCCGTTTATATTTTTATAATAAAAAACGTTTTTATTTTTTTCCACAACAAATTTGCCGTTAATTATTTCTTCAATGATAGAGTTAATATCTTTTTGTTTTTTTACTCTCGGATAAATATTGCTTGAAATTAATTTATCATACAAATCCCACATTATATAAGGATATTTAATATTAAAATCCAAACCGAAATCAAATTTTTGTCTTTCTCTCATTCTTGACACACTATTAAAAAAATCAATAAAATCAAATATTAAAGGACTTGGAATGAAAGTAGCATCAAATAACCTTTGTTTGTTTTTAGAATCTCTATCAAATTTTTTTACAAAATTTTCATTTTCTATTTTAATATTCATAATATCATTATCTTGAGAATCTCTCAAAACAATTTTTCCGCTTTCCGACACATAAGTATCAAAAACCAAATTAAATCTAATAGCTAATATCTCTTTTGCTCTTCTTTCATCCGTATTCATAGCATTAGAAATATTATCACCTTTAATAACAGCAAACAGCGTTTTTAATACCGTGCTTTTCCCCGTATCGTTTTCTCCGGCTATTACCGTTAATCCGTTTAGATTTACATCGGCTTCTTTAATCATACCAATATTTTCTATATACAGCCTCATTTTATACCTTTTAATAATACATAATCACCAACATCCGATTGACACGCCCTTGCCACAACTTCACACTTCACTTTAAAAAGATAAAAAACTTCCCTTCCGCACTCGCCAAAAAGACACTCAAAATTCCCCATTCCCTTAGCTATCACCAAATCCGCATCAAAAAAAAGCTTTTTAGCATTTTCATTCGCCCTGTTTATATAAAACCCCGGTGTATCGACACCGCTGTCAACCACTTCCGCTAAATCAAAAATTTCAAGGTTTTTTAAATCGTTTACAGTAATATCGTTAATAATAGGTTTACCCCGAGTAAAAAAATAAATTTTACCCACATATTTTCTTAACTGCTTAATCAGTATTTCGTCAAATACGTTTTCACCTGCGTTGTCACCCAAATATACGATACTTTTTGCACTTTTTAATTTATTTTGCAATTCATTAAAATCGTTGTGTTTAAATTCAATATCGAAAATATTCTCAATTTCCTTATCTAAATCGTAAGTCTGATTAACCCCTAAATCTATAACATTTCCCGCAACCGCAATTTTACAGGCCTCAAACAGCGCATTTTCAGAATTTTTAAGCTTTTCTTCTAATATTTTTTTAAATTTTAACGCCTCATTTATTGCTTCTTTTTTTGCTTTATAAAAAGGGTCTTTTATACCTGTTGCTTCGGAGATAAAGCCATAAACTTCAGCCGCAATTTCCGGAGGAGTTACGTTTGTGTCATATTTTGAAAGAATTTTCGCAACCCCCCTTAATATTTCCGATGCTTTGTTTTCGTCCAGTTTTAATCTTTTCGTCAAATTAAAAGTCTGTGTGTAAATACACAAATAACATTCCCTGCTTATTTTCATTTAATCCCAAGCTCCCTTTTTATTACTGGTTCGTTAAATCCGCAAATCCATTTGCTGCCGATAAGTATTACCGGCACTCCCCTGCATCCGTGTCTTTCACAGTCTTTTGCGGCTTTAGTGTCTTTGCTGATATCTATTTTTCTGTATTTAATTTTGTTTTTTTTGAAAAACTGCTCGGCTTTTGTACACCATACACATCCTGGTGCAGTAAAGAGTATTACTCTTTTTTGTGACATTTACCATCCTTTTTATAATTTTGAATTATGAATTAAATGTTATTTATTTTTCACCCC
>JAMOQT010000081.1 GCA_027063865.1 Nautiliaceae bacterium | reverse complement strand
CTCTTGGCGCCGCTTTTCTATCTTGTCTAGCGTATCCGAAATAAGGAACAATCGCCGTAATACTTTTTGCACTAGCCCTTCTCATCGCATCCGTTATAATTAAAAGCTCCATTAAATTATCGTTTGCCGGAGCACATGTTGGTTGCACTATAAAACAGTCTATTCCCCTTACGCTTTCACCTATTTGCACGCTTATTTCACCGTCGCTAAACCTTGTAACGTTAATTTTATTAAGAGGCCTGTCAAGATAATTTGCAATATCCGCCGCCACTTTAGGGTTAGCCGTTCCGCTGAAAAGTTTGAATTTCATTTTCACGCTCCTTTGTTTTATTAATGAAATAGTATCAAATTATAAAAGGATTTATTGTATTTGTATATTGATATATTTGTTATTTGTATATTGATTTTTAAAGTTTTTAAGGTTGTTAAAGTTAGTTAAGTTGTTAAGGTTTTTAATTCTCAATTCTCCATTGTATATCACCTTCCCCCTCTTATCCATCCTCCTCCAAGAAGCTTTTCACCTTCATAAAACACACAGGCCTGTCCTTTTGCAACTCCTAAAACAGATTCTTTAAAATTAACAACCGCCTTACTTTTACTCTCCATCTTAACAACAGCAGGGACTTTAGGCGCACGATAGCGTATTTTTGCCTCACATTCAAACACTCTATCTTCAATAAAAAGATTCACACCCTTTAAAAACACCTGTTTTTTTTCCAAATCTTTTTTATCACCTACAATAAGCGTATTGCTTTTGGCATCGATTCCTATAACATATTGCGGTTTATGCGATTTAAAAAGCGTAAAACCTTTCCTCTGCCCCACCGTATAAAATGAATATCCCTTATGCACTCCGATTTTCTGTCCTTTTTTATTTACAACTTTTCCTTTTTTTTCGGGATTAAAATGCTCTTTCAATACTTCAATATAGGAATTGTTTATAAAGCATATATCCTGCGACTCTTTCTGGCTTGCAAACTCTTCAAGTCCTATTTCCCTTGCCGTTTTTTTTATTTCATCTTTTGTATAATCACCAAGAGGAAACAGAAGTTTGGGAAGTATTTCTTTTTTTATACCGAATAGAAAATAGCTCTGGTCTTTACTCTCGTCTTTTGCCTGATATAAAAATTCCCCGTCGTTTCTTACATAATGCCCCGTTGCAGCCCTGTCACACCCGTATTTTTCCAAAAAATTCATAAAAATTCCGAATTTTATTTTTGTATTACACATTGCACAGGGATTGGGGGTAATACCCTGCCTGTAACTTTCTACAAAATATTCATAAACCTCTTTTCTAAACTCCTCTTCAACATCCTCAATTACATATTCAAATCCGAGTTTTTTGCTTAAACGGTTGAGTTTTGTAATATTTTCCACATGATTTACACCCTCGTGCATTTTCATATATATACCTAAAACATCAAAACCGGCTTTTTTTAAAAGATATACGCACATAGCGCTGTCAACCCCGCCGCTGACTCCCACCAATACTTTCAAAAATCACTCCTGTTTTTTAGTTCGTTTAAGATTTTTTCAAAAAAGGAGAGTTTATTTTTTAATATATTAATCGCCTGTGTAATTTCCGAAACACTTTGAATATATTCATGCGTGAGCGCATTACGCAATCTCCTAATTTCTCTCCATAATTCCACATCAATGCTAAACCCTTTTTTCTGTGCTAAATTTATTAAATCAAGCATAGTAAGGCTCTCGGTATCCTCTTCTTTAAGAGCAAAAAAAAGTTTTATGGACTTACCTAAAGAATCCTGAAATTTAATCATTCTGTATGCAATGGAATCAAGTTTATCTATATCGGAACTATTCAAAATAGTTTCAACATATTCGTCTTTTAACGGAAATCCATAAAAAACATCCAAATAACTAATATTTTTTTTCAATTGTTTTAAATGTTTATCTAATTCTTCTAATCTGAATCTTAATCTCTCCCTCATAACTCAATCCCTTCTTTTAGTGCTGAACGTTCTATCGGTCTATTCGGATCCTCACTTAAAACAATATCTATTTTCTGCTCACCAAGCCTTTTTTGAAGTTCTATCCAAAATTTCCCTTCTTTTTCCATACTCGGCGTATCGGTAATTACATACAAATCAATATCCCCGCCTTTTTTATCATCATATACCCTGCTGCCAAACAGAATCACCCTTACATTTTCACCGAAAACCAGCTTTGCGGCTTCTTTTATTTCCCTGACCTCCCAATCGGCAAGTCTCATTTAAAAAATTCCTTCATAAAAAAAGTCGAACAGTCTATGTTTGAAAAGGCGCTATCAAGTCTTTGAAAAAGTTTGGGCTCTTTTTCTTCCATCTCTTTTAGCCACTGCTTTATTTCATTTCTCACATAAGGGGTTTTGACCTGCTCTTCTTGATTAAAGGCAAGACAGCTGGCTTCCCCGTCGATTATAGGAAAATTGTTTTGTTCGGACATATATTTTATCCATTTTTCCCGCATTTTAATTAAAGGCCTTATAACCTCAATATCGTTATAAGCTTTATATTTAGGCGGCATACTCCTCATCATTCCGTTATAAAACATACTCATAAAAAAGGTCTCAACCGCATCGTCGAAATGATGCCCGAGTGCAATTTTATTGTATCCAAGCTCCAATGCCTTGGTATAAAGCGCTCCCCTTCTCATCCTTGCACAAAATCCGCACGCACTGCTTCCGGGACGTTTTTTTTCCTCAAGTATTTCAAGTATCGGAGTTTTGTAGATAATATAATCTATTCCAAACTCTTCGCAGTGTTTTTGTAAAGGGGTATAGTCAATACCGGTCCCGGCATCAATGGTAACCGCAAGAAGATCAAATTTAAAAGGGGCGATAAGCTGCATTCTTTTTAATACGTGAAGAAGTACAAAACTGTCTTTGCCTCCGCTGAATGCGACCATTACCCTGTCGCCTTCATTAATAAGCTCAAACTCGCCATTAGCACGTCCTGCAAATTTGGTTACTTTTTTAGAAAAGTAAATATCTTTTATCGGATTTTTCATTTATCCTCTTTCACCTTCTCTTTTCCCCATCTCTTCGCTTTTTCACACTCCCCGCCACTTTTCAAGTGGCCGGATTCGCTGCGCTCATTTTCACCCTTTTCACTCCCTACTTTACAAGCTGCCCTTCGCTGTATAATTTTCCGTCTTTAAATTCCAAATTCAAAATCACATTACCATTTTCTTTTTTCGCAAGGGCAAATAAAAATGCGCTTCTTGGAAACATATTCATTATTATATTTGCAATTTCAGGCGTTGTAACCAGATAGAGTTTTGCATTTATAAAATCTAAATTGTTAGTGTTTATTTTTTCCTGCAGATTATCCGTAGGTAAAAATTTCAGTTTAAAATCAAGCGTATATCCGCCTAAATCTCTTTGCATTAATTTTAGATTTTTAATGGTATTTTCAATATTTACATCAAAACCTTTTTTAAAAATTTTTTCAAGATATTTATCTTTTTCATATTCTTTTGCCTGAGCAAGCTGTTTTAAAACCTCGGTTTTTATTCCTTTTATTTCGGTTTTTAATTTAAACGTATCGACATTGAGCGCACTAGGGATATTTAACGTTTTAAATTTTAATGTTGAATTTATTTTAGCAATATCGTTTAAAACTGTTTTTGTAATGGAAGAAATATTATCAATCTGTAGTTTAAAAGTATTTAAATTTACTTTGACATTAAAATCTGTTTTTGAAAAATACTCTTTTTCGTTCCCTTCAAACTCGTTTTTAAAATTTTTAATTTCAATAAAACCTTTTTTATCTTTTATATAAGCATCTTTAATATTTAAGATGTTTTTTATCAATCCTTTATATTTAAACATTCCGGTAATGTGTTCTATACCAAGAATTGGATTTTTGTCTATTTTTATATCTTTGAATCTGTACGTATAATCCCTGAAATTCGGGGTGGTTACAACAAATTCTATATGTTTTTGTAAAAACTCGTTAAAATCTTTTTCCAACTTCTTAAACTCTCCGTTTAAAACCACCTTATCAATTTTTCCTAAAAACACCACATTGGTAACGGGCAAATTTTTAAATTTTGTTTCAATTTTTAATTTTACTTTTTCAATTAATCCCTGCGAATTTAACAGTTTTGAGGGAACGGTCACTTCCAACACTTTGTCCGTCTGCAAATAAGAGCTTTTATCATCAAC
Source organism: Nautiliaceae bacterium (assembly GCA_027063865.1). Classification (GTDB taxonomy): domain Bacteria; phylum Campylobacterota; class Campylobacteria; order Campylobacterales; family Nautiliaceae; genus Nautilia. Next base: position 17,128 of record JAMOQT010000081.1, on the reverse strand, counting down.
TATTTTAATTTCCATCCCTTTTGTTCTTAAATCATCTAACATCTGATTATATCTAGAATTCATAAGTTTCCCGAAAATAAACGGGGTTATGGCTATCATCACCAAAAAAGTAAAAATCATAACCGTTAATTTTTTGTTCATTTTAATCCTTTCATAATAAGTTTAAAGCAAAATATATGCAATATTAATATCTAAAACCCACCTTCTTTCACTATCCCCCGCCACTTTTCAAGTGGCCGGGTTCGCTGCGCTCTTTTTCACCCTTTTCACCCTTTTGCACCCTTTTTCATCCTCTTTCACTAATCACTTTTCACTTCCTGTAGCATTTCCACCAAAAATTTTGCGCTTACCCTGCTAGACTCTTCCAAAAATTCGTCAAAATCCACACCCGCACCTTCTTCAGCGGTATCGCTTATGCTTCTTAACATAAAAAAAGGTATGTTTTCATTCCAGCAAACACACCCTACCGCTGCTCCTTCCATTTCAATGGCACTGGCTTTAAACGTTTTTTTAATCCATTCTTTTCTTTCTTTGCTGTGTACAAACTGATCCCCGCTTGCGATAATTCCTTCTTTCAGTCTTATTCCAAGTTTCCTTGCCACGTTTCTCGCTATGGTATTAAGTTTTTCGTCACATTCAAAAAATACCCTGCTCTCAGGTATAAATCCCGGTTCATATCCAAAAACGGTCAAATCCACATCATGCTGAGTCGTTTTTGTGGCAATTATCAGATCCCCTATTTTCAAATCTTCATCCACCCCTCCTGCAACCCCGCTGAATAAAAGCATCTCAACACCAAATTTTTCAATCATTATCGTCGCAGTTAGTGCCGCATTTACTTTTCCTATTTTACTGTAAGCCAAAACTATATCTTTATTTTGAAACTCCGCCAAATAAAAAATATTGTTTGCATGGTTTATTTTTTCTTTTACATTCATAAATTTTAAAATCGGTTCAAGTTCTTCCCTCATAGCGCATAAAATTCCAATCATTAACTTTTCCTTAAAAAATATTTTTGTGTAATTGTCAGATTATGATTAAGCTCACACTCTATCAGCTCTTCTTCAAAATACCGAGCCTTAACCTCTGTTTCACCTTTTGGATTAACAACCCTGCTTCCTCCCCAAAACCCGAGTCCGTCTTCAAATCCTACACGATTACAAAAAAGCACATACGCACCACTAAGGATAGCCATAGATTTTAAAAGAGCATCCCACTGTTCTTCTATTAAAAGTTTCCCATCATTAAACTCCCTTGCAGGAGAGGCCGCAATTACAATTATTAAATCCGGTTTAGTGTGTGAAACGAAATTAATTGCATCGCCGCTGAAAACATCTTCACATACAAACATACAGGTTTTTCCGAATTTTGTATTGAATATTGAAAACCCTTCACCTGCAAAAAAGAATCTTCCCTCTTCAAACACCCCGTATGTCGGTAAATGGACTTTGTTATGTATTTTTAATTCCCTATCGAGATACAAAGCCGAATTATAAATTTTTCCCTCTTTTTTTATAGCCGCACCAAACACTACGTCTTTGGTAAATGTCAGACTTTTAAAAAATTCAACATCAAAAGAATCTTCAAGCAAAGCATCTTTTATTTTGTATCCGTTCATGCTAAGCTCGGGAAACACGACCAAATCCGCATCGGTTTTTTCTATAAATTCAATATGTTTATTAAGATTATCACAAGAGAGTTTAGGTCTGATTTGGGCTAGAGCTATTTTCATTTCCCACCTTACGATATTTTATTATTTCTAAATTTTATATCACTCGCTACAAAAATAAAAACCCCAGCCACTATTAATAGAGCTAAAATTCCAAAAAAAGTTTCCATTTTACAACCTTACTATTAGTTCATTAATTTCTAATTCAATATATTTAGACTTTATTCCGTAAAATATTAAAGTAATTATTCCAACTCCAACAAAAATCCAAGAAACAGACTCAACCTTCTTATTAAATATTACGTATAAAACAATTACAACTCCACTGCCAACGGCTAACAATACATTTCTATAAAATTTTAAATCATCTCTTAAAATTTCAATTTTTTTATCTGTTTTTTCATTCATAAATTAACAGCTTTTTCAAGTGATTTCATATCCGTAACAGGCAGTGTTTTTTTCTTTGTAACTTTTCTGTTAATACCCATTAACACTTTACCGCCAAGTTCTACAAACATATCAGCATCGTTTTCGTAATTTTTAATAGACTGTTTGTATAAAACAGGTTTAGTCAATTGAACAGGCAACAGTTCAAGCGCTTCTTCTTTGGTAGTATAAGCTTTTGCACTGACGTTGCTTATCACAGGTTTAAATTCATCTTTTAAATATTCAACAAGCAATTCTTTTAAAGGCTTGCTTGCACTCTCAAGCAAAGGACAATGGCTTGCCACGCTCATATTTAAAAGCATCACCCTCTTTGCACCGTTTTGTTTTAATATCGGTTCTATTTTTTGTAAATCTTCCCTTATTCCAGCCAATACCAGTTGCCCGTCACTGTTATAATTCGCCGGCCAAACCTGAAGTTTGGATTCTTTGCAGATATTTTCAAGTTTTTCATCGTCAAGCCCTAAAACAACCATCATAGACCCGACTTTATCATTAAAAGCCGCATTCATAAGTTTACCTCTTTGATGAACCAGCTTAATGGCATCAGCAAGACCCAATCCTCCTGCCGAATAGAGTGCGCTAAATTCCCCTAGTGAATGTCCGAGTGAAAAAGCATATTCAAAATCTGCATCTTTAAAAAGCTCGTATGCAACTGCGGAATATAATAAAATAGCGGGCTGGGTATATTCGGTTTTGTTAATATCATCATTCTCTTCAAACATAAGTTTTTTAAAATCAGTTTTTATAGCATCGCTTGCAATTTCAAACATCTCTTTTGCTTTGTCACTAGAATCGTAAAAATCTTTCCCCATTCCGACAAACTGAGAACCTTGCCCCGGAAAAAGCAAACCTATTTTCATACTTATCCTTTTTTTATAAAATTATAACATATTGGAGATATTAAATATTTTGAAGAATTTATAGTAAATATTGTATTTGTTATTTGTATATTTGGATATTGGTTGTTAATGTTGTTAAAGTTAGTAAGTTATTGGATTGTTAGAGTTTTTAATTTTCAATTCTGCATTCTCAATTCTCCATTTTCCATTTTACATTGTCCATTTTCCACCCCGCCACCTTCTTTCACCCTCCCCCGCCACTTTTCAAGTGGCCGGGTTCGCTACGCTCATTTTCACCCTTTTCACCTTCTTTCACCATTCTATATAGTGCCAGACACTATTAATCTACAATGAAAAAAAGAGGGTTAGTGGCATCCGCATCCGCTGCCACAATCGCAAGCCTGATTTGAGCCTGCAAGCTCTTCTAAAGTTGCGTCTCTTTTTGTTACAATTTTTACATCAAATGTTAAATCTTCACCTGCTAACGGATGATTGTAATCAATCGTTACTTCTTTATCGTTAAAATCTTTAACAGTTACTGCGATTGTCTGTCCGTCAGGTGATTGTCCGTAAAGCGTCATACCTTTTTGAAGCTCAATTCCTTCAAACTGTTCTCTTGGCAGAGTTTCAACCCACTCTTCGTTTCTTTGACCGTATGCTTCATCAGCTTTAACAGTTACAGTTTTTTCTTCTCCAACTTCCATACCTTCTATTTCTTTTTCAAGTCCGGGTATAATCTGGCCTTGTCCGGCTACGAACTCTAACGGAGCCTGTCCTTTATTAGAATCAACTACTTCACCTTTTGAATTTTTTACCGTATATTCTATTCCGTATACTTTTGCCATTGTAATCCTTTAAAATTTTACACAGTATAACATATTCTTTTTATTTTTCCAACTCTTTTTTGGCTAATTTAGCATATTTTGATTTCGGAAAATCGTTTATTAATTTTTTAAATGTCAATTTTGCGTTTTGTTTTTGATTTAGTTTTAAAAACGACATACCGGTATGATATAAAAGTCTATCTGTAAAAGAAGTCTTTTTAGGATAAAGCGTAATGCTTTTTTTATAAAACGCAAGAGCTTCTTTATATTTCCCCTGTTTATACGCTATTTCACCCAAATAATAAGAAGATGTTGCAGGGAGATATTTTTTTTGAAGAGAATATGCAAATAACTCTTTTGCCTTATTTAATTTACCTGCAAAATAATACTCTTTTGCTTTTTTAAACGCAGTTTTAGGACTTATTTTTTCTTTTTTGTTTAAATTTTTCAGCTGAGAGAGTATCTCCTGTATGGAGTTTCTTAAATTTTGAAAATTATCATTTTGAATTTTTGTAATTTCTTCAATTGTTTTTTTAAGAGCTTTGTTTTGTTCTTCTAAAACCGATATTTTATTTTCCAAAGTTTCAACTCTACTTTTTATATCTGTTAAATTAATATCCTGTATTTGTTTTTTTAATTTGTCTATTGAAAGTTTTGTGGAGTCAATTTCACTAAGAATCGTATCAAATGAAGAGAGTTCATTGCTAAGGTCCGATATACTTTGGTCGTACTGGATAAATTTTTGTGTCAATTTTGATTTCAAGTCGTTTAAACTTTTTTTCAGTTCATTAATAAGATTACTGTTTTTTTTGATATTTTTTTTGTTTTGGAGTATTGCTTTTTCCTGAGGAGTGAGTCCATAAGGATTTGGTGAATTTAAATCTCCGGCTTTAAAAGGATCAACATCCGCCAGTAATATAATAGGTAAAAGAAAAAAAAGTTTTTTCATACAATTCCTTTTTTTAGGAATTGTACCCTAATTATGGCAGATATGTAAAATTATCCCTTCTGTTTTTTCTCCAACACCATTTTGCATGTGCAGTACATACAGGATTTAATTCTCCATAGCTTATAATTGTCAGTTTTTTAGGATCAACGCCTAATTTAATCAATGCGTCTTTTACAGCTTTTGCTCTTTTTAAACCTAAAGCGTAGTTATATTCTTCAGTACCCCATTCATCACAATTACCCTCAATTCTAATTGTGTAATTTGCAGGATTCTTTTTAATAAGCTCTGCAAGTTGTTCAACTTTTGGCCATTGATCAGGTCTGATGTTGTATTTGTCAAAATCAAAGTATATTACTATACTTGCAAGCTCCTTTGCAAATTTTTGATCTGCTGTTACACTAACTTTTGTCTCTTCACCGATGGTTTGTTCTTCAACATTGGCATTTTCTGTGCTTACACTTTCATTTTCATTAACTGCCGCACTTGTTTCATTTTTAGCGGTCATTTGCGTACTTTGTGCAGATTGTTGAGTTGTTTCGGTTGCATTTTCCAAACTAGGCTGCTTTGAACACCCCGTAACCATTAATATAGCCGCTACTGCAATTAATAATTTTTTCTTCATTTTCTCTCCTTTTTTTACCAATCAAAAGATTGTAATATTTTTGGCAACGGATAATAAAAAACTTTGTTTTCATTTAAACGTATTATACCAATTTTTGAATAAAAATTTTCTCTTTTTATAAACATTATCGAATTTCCGTCAACTGAAAAATTCGGATAACTGTTTTGCCCTTTAAAAGTAAGTCTTTTTAAAGAGTCATCATTTTTATTTACCAAAAAAAGATTAAACGTGTTTCTATCAAAAGCATTGTTTGTTTCTCTTGTGCTTATTACTAGATAATCCCCGTACGCATCAACCCCAACCTGATTTTTACCGTGATACAACACTCTTTTTATTAAACCTTTGTTTAAAGTTTTACTAAACACCATAGGCATACCGAACCTGTCGGATACAAACACCACTTTATTGTCACCCCAAAATTTAGCGTTAACGTCTATACCTTTATACTTTGTAAGTTTTATTAATTTTTTCCTAATAATATCATACATATATACGTCAGGCTGTCCCTGAGGCGCAAGTGTTAAAAGTAATTTGTCTTTTTTTACGTCAGATACAATCAAAAGACCCTGGGACGTAAAAATTTTTACTCTTTTTCCCGTTAATAAATTAAGTTTATATAATGTAGGTAGTCTTCCGAGTTTTGTGTAATATATAACATTTTGCTTCTCATCCGCCCATTTTGGAAAAATATTAAGCCCGCCGCTTATTATCCTTTTTTTATACGAAAGTGTATAATCTGCAAGATATATATTTGCCTGCTTAGGTGCCACAAGCATGGAATATATAACTTTTCTGATTAGAAACTTTGCCTTCGGAAGTGAGAAATACTCATTTATATCATAAACGGCTTTATGTACTAAAAAAGGGAAATATGCGTAGCTGTTAGATTTATATATTCTTTGTATTTTTAAAATATCATTTTCAAAATATTTTACACTAAGTTTTTTATTTACATAAGTAAATTCAAACCTGTAAGTTGCATTATTGTCTTCATTAATGGAATAATTAAAATGATCTAGCACCTTTAAATCCATTTTGAGAATTTTTAATACATTTTTATCACCATTAAATAAAATATTTATTTTGGGTTTTTCGTTAAAATATTTAGTAATGACAAGTTCGTTCGCAAATAAAAAAAGAGCGGTTATTGTAAATATAATTATTTTTTTAATCATTGCTCACCTTTGATTGAAATAAAACGGTAATATTGAAATTTTTTTCAAAACGAACTTTTTTTATCTCTTCAATTAATTCGGTTTGTCTATTAATTGGTAAATTGCTGTCTAAAATATTAACATAAACATTACCATTTATATTTTGTATATTTATTTTAGCATAATCACTCGGTATAGTAGAAATATCATACCAAATTGTATACAATTTTTGAGAAATAATATCGTCTATTTCTTCTTTTGTCAGTTTTTTACCGCTGTTTTGCACAAAATTAACCTCTACACTTATCTTTTTTATTTTTTTTAAATTTCTTTCAATTCCCTTGAACCTGCTCATATCAAGCTGTTTTTTTTGGACTATTTTTTTGGTATCCACATTATAATTTACACTTTTGAAAATATCGTTAAACCCTATATCTTTTCCCCCATGTGTAACATTAGATTTTGAACCGCTTTTTTTAACTTTTTTAATCTGTTTTTTAATTTTGGAAATTTTGTTTTTCTTTATTTTGTCTGAATTTTTTTTCGCCTGAGAGTTTATTTTAGCTTTTTTAGCGAGTATTGCGGTATGAATATATACTTTTTTTTCCTCTTTTTTTTTCGGAAATAAAAAAAACAGAAAAAAAACAACAACTAAACCATAAACAATTAAACTCAACAAAAAAGAAATGAAAAGTCTCATTTAGTAAGTAACCCTATTTGAGTAAATCCCAATTTTACTACTGCGGAATATACTTTCATAAATGTATCGTATTTTATGTTTTTATCCGCAGCAATGTAAACAAGGGAATTTTTATTAAAATTTCCGTATTTAAGATTAAAAGATTCTAAAAAATTCACTATACTCATCTGCTCTTTATTAACTATTACACTTCCGTCTTTTTTTATTGTTATTTTAATTGTCGGTTTATTAGTAGCCGGAGTGGTTTTGCTACCTTCAGGCAAGTTAACAGTTTTTTCCTGATAAGTAGTGACAGTTACAGATACCATTAAAATAGCAAGCAGTACAAGCATTATATCCACAAAAGGAGTTATATTAAGTTCTGGTTTTTTCATTGGCTTAAATAAAAATCCTTTTGCATTATTAATACACTTATTAAATCCTCAACTTTTTTACTTAATATCTGATGAAACGAATAAGCAGGTACAGCTACTATTATACCGACAGCCGTAGCTACAAGGGCATCTGCAATTGCAGGTGCTATCATATTTATGGTTGTCACACTTTGCATTGAGGAAAAAGCAGTTAAGATTCCTATAACAGTTCCAAAAAGTCCGATAAACGGAGCAGTAGATGCAACTATTCCTAAAAAAGTTATACCGCTTTGAGCCTGTGTTTTTGCAGCCTGAATACAGGCATCAAATGTTAAAGAATTAATGTTTTCACTTTTATCAATACATCTTTTTAATGCAGATACACCGGAAATATTTCCACTCATTAAAAGAGCGTTAAGGGATTCTTTTTCTTTTTTAATCCATGAAGATAATGAAAAAAATTTATAAAAAAATATGAAGAATACAAAAAAAAGATAAATCCCAAGCCACCCTAAAACTACTATGTTTATAGGGTTGCTTAAGATTTTAGAGATTTCTGGCAGCACTTTCTATCTTTGCCTCTACAGAAGCAACCAAAGCATCACTCTCAGACGCATCCCTGAGTAATTGTTTTGCTTTTTCGATTGCTTCCGCAATATCTCCAGCTTTTTCTCCGGAAACAGGTTGAGCGCCATCAACTAATACATTTACATGCTCCGGTGTAACTTCAACATAGCCTGTATTTATAGCAATAATTTCTTCAGTACCGTCTTGTTTTTTAATAGTAATTATACCCGGCTGAAGAGTAGTCATTAAAGGTGCGTGTCCTTCAAGGACACCGAATTCACCTTCAATTCCAGGAAAATATACTTCTTTTACTTCCCCCTCGTATATTCTTCCAAGAGGTGTAACGATATCAAGTTTCATTTGTTTCCTTTAGCTTTTAGCCTTCATTTTTTCGGCTTTTTCTTTTGCTTCGTCTAAATCACCTACCATATAGAATGCATTTTCAGGTAAATCGTCAACTTTACCTTCAAGAATTTCTTTAAATCCTGCTATTGTTTTTTCAAGCTCAACATATCTACCGTCAGCTCCGGTAAAGACTTTTGCAACAAAGAACGGCTGAGACAGGAATTTTTCTATTTTTCTTGCTCTGGCAACTGTCAGCTTATCTTCTTCGCTAAGCTCGTCCATACCAAGAATTGCAATAATATCTTGTAAATCTTTATATTTTTGCAATACTTCCTGAACCCCTCTTGCTACTTTGTAGTGTTCTTCACCGACAATTTGCGGATCAAGAATTCTACTTGTAGAATCAAGCGGGTCAACTGCTGGATAAATACCTTTTTCAGCTATTTTTCTGTTAAGAACTGTTGTTGAATCCAAGTGTGCGAATACGCTTGCCGGTGCCGGGTCTGTTAAATCGTCAGCCGGAACGTAAACTGCCTGAATTGATGTAATACTTCCTTTTTTAGTTGAAGTAATTCTCTCTTGCAGTTTACCCATTTCAGTTGCAAGTGTTGGCTGATAACCAACCGCACTTGGAATTCTTCCAAGAAGTGCAGACATCTCAGCACCTGCCTGAGCAAATCTGAATATGTTATCGATGAACATTAGTACGTCTCTTCCTTCTACGTCTCTGAAATATTCTGCCATTGTAAGACCTGTCATCGCAACCCTGTTTCTACATCCCGGAGGTTCGTTCATCTGACCGTAGCAGAGGGCAACTTTATCAAGAACTCCACTCTCTTTCATTTCATGGTAAAGGTCGTTTCCTTCCCTTGTTCTCTCACCAACACCTGCAAATACCGAATAACCGCTGTGTTTATATGCAACGTTGTGGATAAGTTCCATAATAATAACCGTTTTACCAACTCCAGCCCCTCCAAAGAGACCTGTTTTACCACCTTTCATATATGGGCATAGAAGGTCTACAACTTTGATACCTGTTTCAAAAACTTCCATTTTTGTAGACTGTTCTTCAAATGCAGGTGCGTCTCTGTGAATTGACCATCTTGGTGTATCCGCCGAAATATCTTCACCACCGTCGATTACATCACCTGTTACGTTAAATATTCTTCCAAGAACTGCTTCACCTACAGGAACTTTTATAGGAGCACCGGTAGCTACAACTTTTTCTCCTCTTGTAAGACCGTCAGTTAAATCCATAGCAATTGTTCTTACAATATGGTCTCCTATTTGAGCGGCAACTTCTAATACAACTTTTTTCTTTTTACCTTCAGCTTCAAACTCGACATACAGCGCTTCGTTTATCGCCGGAATTTCTCCTTCAAATTCTACGTCAACAACCGGACCTAAAATTTGTAATACTTTACCTTCCATTTTACTCCTTTACTTTTTCATTGCTTCTATTGCAGTTACTATTTCAATTAATTCTCTTGTTACAGCTTCTTGTCTTGCTTTGTTAAATTCAAGCGTCAACTGATGAACCATCTCTTTTGCATTGTTGGTTGCGGCATCCATTGCCTGCATTCTAGCACTGTGTTCTGCTGCTAAAGAATCCAGTAGAGCATAATATAACGAATACTCTATATATTTTTTAACCAATGTTTCTAAAATTGTTTCATAGTCATTATCCGGTTCAATTTCTAAAAACTCCTGTGAATTACTTGTGTCCACAGTAATTGGTAGTAACTCTTTTACATGTACCTGTTGAGTCAGTTTATTTATGTAACCGTTATGGATTATGATAATATTGTCGATTTCATTGTTTACAAAATCTTCATAACTTTTTTCGATAAGTTCAGCAGCTTTTTCATAATTCGGCGCAGAACTTAACCCTACAATTTCATCATACATTTCAATTCCGACAAATTTAAAATACTCAATTGCTTTTTTACCTATAACTTTAAGTCTTATTTTTATTTTTTTCTTTTTTAAATCTTCGATTAAATTTATAGTTTGTTTTATAGTGTGGATATTAAAGCCGCCGCAAAGACCTTTATCGGCAGTAATTACAATTACATCCACTTTCTCAATATTGTCTATTTTTGCAAACGCCCTAAGTTCGATTGACTCTTTAACACTTGCAAGTTTTGCTGAAATTTCATGCATAACTTCATCGATTTTTTTAGCGTATTCACGCGAACGAAAAATCGCTTCTTCCGCTCTTTTTAATTTAGCGGTAGAAACGAGTTTCATCGCTCTTGTTGTTTTTTGAGTGTTTTTAACACTGCTTATTTTTTGTTTTAGCTCTTTTAAAGTTGCCATTTATTATCCTTCGAACCCAGCCTTAAACTCTTCTAACGCTTTTTTAAGTAGTTCTTCAGTTTCATCGTCTAATTTTTTCTTAGTTCTGATGCTTTCAAAAATTTGAGGATATTTAGTTTCGATAAACGGATAAAGCTCATCTTCGAATCTTCTGATTGATCTTGTATCAATATCATCAAGATATCCTCTTGTACCAGCATAAATAATTACAACCTGCTTTTCTACAGGTAAAGGCGAATAAGCTGGCTGTTTAAGGATTTCAACTAATCTTTCACCTCTTTCTAACTGTTTTCTACTTGCTTCGTCAAGGTCACTTGCAAACTGTGAAAACGCTTCAAGTTCTCTAAACTGTGCAAGGTCTAGTCTTAGATTACCTGCAACTTGTTTCATAGCTTTAATCTGTGCGGCACCACCAACCCTTGATACTGAAAGACCAACGTTAATAGCAGGTCTGATACCTTTGTTGAAAAGGTTTGTTTCAAGGAATATCTGACCGTCCGTAATTGAAATTACGTTTGTAGGAATATAAGCGGCAACATCACCACCTTTAGTTTCAATAATTGGTAGCGCCGTTAAACTTCCGGCACCTAGTTCATCATTTAATTTAGCCGCTCTTTCAAGTAATCTACTGTGTAGATAGAATACATCCCCAGGATATGCTTCCCTTCCAGGAGGTCTTCTTAAAAGCAATGACATTTCTCTATATGCATCTGCGTGTTTACTTAAATCATCATAAACGATTAACGCATGTCTGCCGTTGTCTCTGAAGTATTCACCCATAGTAACACCTGCATAAGGTGCCAAGAATTTCAAAGATGACGCTTCAGATGCTGATGCATTAACAACAATTGTATAATCCATCGCACCGTGTTCTTCAAGAACTCTTACAATATTAGCAACAGTAGACTGTTTTTGACCAATTGCAACATAAATACAAATCACGTCTTCGTTTTTTTGATTAATAATTGTATCAAGTGCAACAGTGGTTTTACCGGTTTGTCTATCACCGATGATAAGCTCCCTTTGTCCTCTACCGATTGGAACTAATGCATCAATTGCTTTAAGACCAGTTTGAAGCGGCTCGTGTACTGATTTTCTTGCCATAATACCGGGAGCTTTTTCTTCAACGTATCTGTATTCAGTAGCTTCAATAGGACCTTTACCGTCAATAGGTTCACCAAGTGCGTTAACAACTCTTCCTATTAACGCTTCACCAACAGGAACTGAAATCAGCTTCCCTAGTCTTTTTACAGAACTTCCTTCAGTAATATCTGTCCCTTTACCAAGAACAACAACACCAACATTATCAGCTTCAAGGTTAAATACCAAACCTTTTTCACCAGTTTCAAATTCAACCATTTCACCGGCCATTACGTTTGTAAGACCATATACCTTAGCGATACCGTCTGCTGAGTAAATTACTTTACCAACTTCTTCTACGTCTACTTTTAAGTCGTAGTTTTCAATTCTTTCCTTGATTATCGAAGTGATTTCTTGTACCACTTATACTCCTTTCTTTTAGATTGCTTTTAATATATTGTTAATTAAATCATTTTTGATTTTCTCTTCATTGAGGGCAACTTCAATGTTTAAAATATCAACAAAAACTTTTATACCGTTAATATCTTTTTCATTTAACTGCAGTTTGATTGTCGCATTAAATTTCTGAGAAAGTTTCTCTTCAATTTGTTTTAATAAATCGCTGCTTATATTACCTTCTACAACACCTGCATAAGTGTTAAAATGTTTTGAAACTTTTTCATACAAAGAAGTATTAATTTCTTTAAAAAGGTCTTCTCTTTTATTTTCAAGAATTATTCTTAAAAAATTTAAAAATTTAGGATTGTCATATTCGGCAATTTCAGCCAATGTTTTAATTTTTTCCTCTATACTTAAAAGAGGAGATTTGACAATTAAAATAAATTTTGGGTCTTTTGCAACCAAAGCAATTTTTGCGACTGCCTCATACGCCGCAGCAATTTCATCTTCACTTAAAGACGCCAAAAACGCTTTTGTATACTTTTCAACTATCATTACGCAACCTTTAATACAAGTTTAGCCGCATCTTCACTTGATAAATGTACATCTTTAAGTACATCTTCAAGGAATGCTTTAATCGCTTCTCTTTTTGCTTTTCTGATTTCCGCAATCTTAGCTTCTTCGAAATGTTTTTCAAGCATTTCAAGTTCGGCTTTTGTCTCTTCTAAAATCGAATTATAAATATGCTCCGCTTCTTTTTTAGAATCTTCAATTATTTCAGACGCTTTAATTTTAGCTTCTTCAAGTTGTGTTTTAAGCGCAATTTCTCTGTTTTTTGCTTCTTTCAATCTGTTTTCAATTTCTTGAAATTTACTTGCAATTTCCTCTTTTCTGTTTTTGAAAAAAGCAATTGCCTTATTTCCTACAAGATACCAAAGAATTGCCGCAAAAATCAAGAAGTTTATAGTCCTTGCAACTATATCAGTTCCACCATTTGCAGCTGCTTCACTTGCAAATGCTACAGCGCTTAGTAATGCAATCAACAACGCCTTTTTCATGCCGCATTCCTTATTTTATTTTCAACTAAAGTTTTAATTTCTTCTTTACTTGAGCTTAATTCAGCTAAGATTTTCTCTTTTTCTGCCTGAATTTCTTTTGCAAGTTTTTCTTTAGCCGCTTCAATCTCAGCCAATCTTTTAGCTTTCATTTCGTTCGCCTCAGCCAACGCTTTAGCCCTTGCTTCATCTCTTATAGCTTTAGCTTCTTTTTTTGCTTCAGCTAAAACTTTCTGAATTTGCTCTTCCAATTCTTTAGAACCTTCGGATTTAGAATTTATCATTTCCAAAGATTTTTTAAGTTTTTCTTCTCTTTCATCCATAAACTTAACAAGCGGATCAAAGAGCCACATCTTAAGCAGTATCATCGTAACCAGGAAAATACCGGCTTCTATGAACATTACACCTATATTCAGGTCAAGCATCAATTCTCCTTTTTTTGAAATTTTAACATAAATTTAACTGATTACACTTAAAAGTTTTTCTAATTTTTTCAAATCTTTATTATTTTTAAATTTAATCTTGATAGAATCTTTATTGATTTCGACTTTTAGACCAATTTTTTTTAATTTATCAGCAATATCCACAACAGTTTTATCAATAGGCGCATCTTCTTTTTCTTGCTTTGGTTTTTTCAGTCTTTGTATAAGTTTTTCGGTGTCTCGGACGTTTAAGGAATTCTTTTCTATTTTTTCAACAACTTCTTTTATTATTTCTTCATCAAGTCCTATCAACACTTTGGCATGTCCGACACTTAAAATTCCCTGTTTTATTTTTTCATGCACAAATTCAGGTAAATTTAATATCCTGAGTAAATTTGTAACATAACTTCTGCTTTTGGATATTGCATTAGCCAATTCTTCATGTGTGTAGCCGTGTTCGTCAATCAGACTCTGAAGCGAATAAGCAACTTCTACAGGATTTAAATCTTCCCTTTGAATATTTTCAATTAATGCATATTCCCTTAAATCATCTTTTGAATAGTTAACAACTATTGCTTTTATAACATTTTCGCCTAAAAGTTTTACTGCTCTTAATCTTCTTTCACCTGCAACTAAAATATATCCCTCTTTATCTTTAATCAGTACAACTGGCTGTAAAAGCCCGTATTTCTGAATAGAATCAGCAAGTTCTTTAATAGCTTCTTTTTTAAACTCTTTTCTTGGCTGAAACGGGTTTGGTTTTATTTTACTGACTTCAATCTCTTCAACACCCCTGCTTGGAAGGTCTTTTAAATATCCGGCTTCAGCATCTTCAAGTATGGAACTGAGTCCTCTTCCTAATCTTTTCATTGTTCTGATTCCTCTATAATGGTTTTTGCAAGCAGTTCATATGCAAGTGCACCGGAACTTTTAACATCGTACAAAAGTACCGGTTTACCGAAACTAGGAGCTTCTGCAAGACGAACATTTCTTGGGATATATATATATTTTCCGCTTTTTTTATTTTTGAAAAGTTTGGCTGAATAATGATTAATCAAGTCCTGAAAAACCTGTTTTGAGAGGTTGTTACTTTTGCTAAACATGGTAGGAAGAAGTCCTTTTATTTTGAGTTTAGGATTTTTTGTTCTTTGAACCAGTTTAATTGTATTAAGAAGCTGGGCTAATCCCTCTAATGCAAAAAACTCCGTCTGAATTGGAATAATAACACTGTCACTTGCACTTAAGGCATTAATGGTAATAGTACCTAGCATAGGAGGAGTATCAATAATAATGTAGTCATAATCCTCTTTTAAATCTTTAATCTTCTCTTTTAAAGTCAGCTCTTTTTTATCAAGGTATTCACTCTCTTTTTCAATTCCGGCAAGTCCTATGTTTGAAGGTACCAGATCAAGTGTCGGTATCAACGTATTTAAAATAGTATCGTTTATATCTTTGCTTCCAATCAATACATGATAAAGACTGTATTCGTAATCGCTTCTTAAAAATCCTAATGAAGATGTAGCGTTTGCCTGAGGGTCGGCATCTATTAATAATACTTTTTTTTCGGTAATAGCTATCGATGCGGCTAAATTAACCGCTGTAGTAGTTTTTCCAACCCCGCCCTTTTGATTTGCCACAGATATAATTTCTATCATCGCCTTGAATATATCCTTTTTTTATTATTTTCTATACTGCCGTCTTCTGCCAAATTACCTGAAATGCCAAAATTATGTTTAAATTTATCGAATTCTAATTTAAATTCCTTAATTATATTATTCCATCTTTTATTATTTAAATTTTCAAAAAATCGATAAAGAATTTTATCATTTTTTACATTAATATCCAAACAGCCAAAATTATCATCAGGTGAAAATTTTGTATTAAGTCCTATTCCGCAAATTACTTTATCACTTAACAACTGAGTTATAACCCCTCCTATTTTTTTAGGTTTTTCATCAATTAAATATATGTCGTTAGGCCATTTCATTAAAGCTTTGCTTCCTAATTCATTCAGAGTTTTTTTAAAAATCCAACCGAAATATATCGATAAACTCTGCAAAGGTACATCGGCAAATTTATCTTTATCAAACGAAAAAGAAAAGAAAAGATTTCCTTTTTTACCTATCCATTTGTTGTTTCTGCTGCCTATTCCGTTTGTCTGGAGCTCCGTCCACACGCAAACAGGCGGATTTAATTGAGCGTTTTTTATTTTTTCAACCAGATACTTCTGCGTAGAATCAATTTCTTCGAAATAAATTATTGATAACTTTTCATTTTTCATTTTTCACTTTTCACTTAAAATATTATCCCCTGCTTTAAGTCTCTTCCCGTTAACGTAATCAACAGCTCTTATTTCCTTTTTCCCCGGAACCTGAATTTTTAAAAGTTTGATTTTACCCCTATTGCAACCTACAACGACTCCGTCGTTTATTTCTATAATTTCACCGCTTCTGTTTTGCGAATCCGTATCCACTAATTTCATTTCGTTTATTTTAAAAGCATCGCAGTAAATGCCAGGCCAAGGCTGGTAGGCTCTGTATTTCCTATCCATAATTAAAGCGTCCTCAAAATTCACGTATCCGTCTTGTTTTTTAATTTTAGGACAATAACTTGCAAGTGCATCAATTTGTTTCAGAGGTTTGATTTTTTCGAAATTTTCAATGACATATGGAGTCTGTTTTGCCGCAATATCTGCTAATTCGTCAAATAAATCCATACTTGTTTTATTTCCTACCTCAGTATAATCCCAGGCTAAAATATCGCCGGTATCAAGCCCCATATCCATTAGCATTGCGGTAACTCCCGTATATTTATCACCGTTTAAAACGGCGCTTTGAATCGGACTTGCCCCTCTGTATTTAGGAAGCAGTGAAGCGTGTAAATTTATACAAGGAGCTATGTTTAGAATTTTTTCCGGCAATAAAAGTCCGTAAGCCGCTACCACTATAAAATCAGGCTTTAATTTTTCAATTATTTCATCGTCTTTCAAGCTTGATGGCGTATATACTTCAAGTCCATAATCAACGGCGTATTTTTTTACGGGTGTGGGAGTTAAAACCTTTTTTCTTCCCACAGGTTTGTCGGGCTGGGTGTAAACGGCTGCGATTTCATATCTTTTATTAAGAACGTCTAATATTTTAACCGCATAATCGGGGCTACCCATAAAAACTATTTTCATTAATTTCCTTTAAAGTTTTTGAAATTATAACAAAGCAAATTACAGAGTTTATTAAAAGTTTAGCAAAAGTGTCTGGCACAATGTTTCAATGGAAAATGTTTCAATGGAAAATGTTCAATAACGACTCTTACATTTTCCATTGTTTAATTTTCCATTTTAAAGCATCATTCCTTTAATCATAAAGAATATCATTGCCGCAAGCAATC
>JAMOQT010000080.1 GCA_027063865.1 Nautiliaceae bacterium | reverse complement strand
AATGTTTCAATGGAAAATGTTTCAATGGAAAATGTTCAATAACGACTCTTACATTTTCCATTGTTTAATTTTCCATTTTAAAGCATCATTCCTTTAATCATAAAGAATATCATTGCCGCAAGCAATCCGGCAACAGGCACGGTTATTAACCATGCAGCAATAATCTTTTTGAAAAGGTCTCTTTTTACATATTTAACTTTTACTTCTTTTTTAAGGATTTTTTTGAATCTTTTTACTGTTTTTTCCAAATATTCCGTAACTTCAATAAGTTCAACTATTCTTTTATAATCATCTTTTGTTTTATCGGTTTTTTTCTGCAAATCTTCAAGCTCAAGCTCATATGCTTTTAATTTTTTTTCAGTCTCTTCCAATTCTTTTTCAATTTCGTTTTCTTTATCTTCCACTAAATGCAGCCATTCCCTTAAAAATCCGACACCGAATATCGCACCCACCGCAATGTGAGTAGAACTTACAGGAAGCCCAAGCTGTGATGCCAATATAACAGTAATAGCAGCTGCAAGTGCCACACAAAATCCTCTGATCGGATCAATTTTGGTAATCTCATCACCAACCGTTTTAATGAGTCTAGGACCGTAAAGCGCAAGCCCTATCGAAATTCCAAAAGCACCTATTGCCATTACCCAAAAAGGTATTACCGATTTACTTCCTATACCTCCGCTTAAAACGGCATCGCTAATTGCCGCAAGAGGACCTACAGCATTTGCAACGTCGTTAGCCCCGTGTGCAAAACTAAGAAGAGCGGCTGAAAAAATTAAAGGCACTGCAAAATATTTGTTTATCCCTTCCCTTGTATTAATACTTTCTTCGTTTTTCATTTTGGCGGTCATTATAAAATAGACGATTACCGCAAGAATCAATCCAAATATTGAAGCGACACCGAAAGTAGGTTTTTTAGTATGTGGAAGAAAGCTTAAAACATCGGTAATATTTACCCATACGTGTTTAAGCCCTTTCATAGTCAGATACGTAACAAATGCCCATGTCATAATGGATACGTAAATCGGCACCCATTTTTTAGCGGCACTTGCCATATCTTTTTTAAAAACAATCGTTTTTTTAATCGAATATAAAAACCCTGCTGCGATTATTCCGCCAAGGACTGGTGAAATTACCCAAGACGCTGCAATTTTACCCATTGTAGCCCAGTGGACTATACTAAATCCTGCCGCAGCAATACCGGCCCCCATTACACCTCCGACAATTGAATGCGTAGTGGATACGGGAGCTTTAAAAGCGGTGGCCAAATTTAGCCATAAGGCAGCCGCCAATAAAGCCGACATCATAGCCCATATAAACA
>JAMOQT010000079.1 GCA_027063865.1 Nautiliaceae bacterium | reverse complement strand
AATTAAGGAATTAATCCTTCATTCTCCTGATGTATGCAGGAATATCCAGTGCATCGCTGTCAAGTTCAATACCGCCAACTACCTTTTTCGTAAAAGACTGCATTATTTCTTCTTTTATGTCATTAACTGGTTTTTTGGATTCTTTGCTTTTTTCAAAACCGGTAGCTACGATAGTTACTTTTATTTCATCAGGTGCCAAACTGTTATCGGTTGTGGTACCAAAAATTATGTCGGCGTCTTCATCCGCTTTTTCATATACAATGTTCATACCTTCGTCAATTTCTGCAAGAGGATAATCGTCATGAAGCGTAAAGTGAACAAGTACACCCATTGCACCGTCAATTGAAAGATTGTCAAGAAGCGGTGATTCTATGGCTTTTTTTATTGCATTAAACGCAGCGTTTTCACCTTGATCCTGTCCCATACCCATAAGTGCTAGTCCCTGATGTGACATAACGGTTCTTAAGTCGTTAAAGTCAACGTTTATATCGTTTTCTCCGTAACTTATTACCATGTTTGAAATTCCGCCTACTGCTTGGTATAAAACATCGTCAACCAATGCAAAAGCTTCTTTTCTTCCCACTTTTCTGTCAATGATAGTAAGCAGTTTTTCATTTGGTATTACAACTATAGAATTGGCTTCCTGTTTAAGCTCCCTGGTTCCCGATTCTGCCAGTTTTCTTCTTTTAGGTCCTTCAAAAGGAAACGGTTTAGTTACTACACCGATTGTAAGAGCGCCTACTTCTTTGGCAGCCCTTGCAATTACCGGAGCAGCACCCGTACCGGTACCCCCTCCCATTCCAGCTGAAATAAATACCAAATCGGCTCCGTTAAGAGCCTCTTTTATTTCTTCATAAGTCTCTTCTGCGGCTTTCATACCTATTTCAGGTTTCATTCCTGCCCCAAGCCCGTTTGTTAGGCGTGTACCTAATTGAATTTTTTTATGCGCCTTGCTTGTTTTAAGTGCCTGAATATCTGTATTTGCAGCTATTAATTCTACACCTTTTATTCCCTGAGCGGCAATATGGTTTATCATATTGTTTCCACCGCCGCCTACACCAATTACTTTTATTACCGGTCCGTCTATTGTTTCGTTTATTTTGAATAATTCGCTCATTTTCTCCCCTTAAAATAAATTATTTAACCATGTTATGAATTTTCTGAATGGATTGACTTTTTGAACTTTTTGAGAAGCAATATTTGCAAGTTCCTCCTTTTCATCGATTTTGTTGTTTTGAGTTTCATTGTTTTCATCTGTCGAAATTTCAAATAACTGTTCTGTTTTAAACTGTTGGTTTGAGTCTTTTTCATATTTGTTGTTTTCACCTATACCGTATAAAAGAAGTCCTATTACCGTTGAATATTCAGGTGCCTGTAAATTTTCGACAAGCCCGTTTATAACTTTAGGTTTGCCAACTCTTACAGGATGACCGTCAAAAAACTGCGATGCTATTTCTTTTACATTGTAAAAGTTTGTAAAGCCTCCGGTTAAGACGATACCCGCTCCAATTTTGTTTTTCAGTCCGCTTCTATCTATTTCTTTGTTTAGAAGTAAAAACGTCTCTTCCACTCTTGCGCTTATCACTTGAGTGATGGTTGTTAAAGAAGCTTTTTGTTTTTCGTTTTCATTACCTATTACGGAGATTTCTATCAAATCTTCTTCCGTTTTTATAAATTCTTCAAAATGCGTTTTTATATATTCCGCTTCCGATGGGGTAGTGTGAAGCGCCATCGAAAGATCACTTGTAATATGATGGCTTCCCACTGCTAAAAAATCGGTATATCTTAACGCTTTATTAGTATAAATGGCCAAATCGGACGTTGTTGCGCCTATATCAATAACGGCGACTCCCAACTCTTTTTCATCGTCATTTAATACAGCCAGTGCACTGGCGTATCCGGCATTGACTATATTTGCTATTTCAATTCCTGCCTGTTTGAATGTTTTTTTAAGGTTTTCCATACCTGATTTTTGAGCGATGATAATGTGGAGTGAAACTTCAAGCCTGCTTCCGCTCATTCCTTGAGGGTCTTCTATTTCACAAAGTTCGTCTACTTTAAAATCATAAGGAATCGCCTGTAAAACCACATAATCGTTAGGTATCGTCGCATTGTAAAGCGCCGTTTGAATGGCTCTGTTTATTTCTTTAAGTGTGACTTCATTGCCCGGGATATTGACTATTCCGTTACTTTTTATACTTTGTGTATATGTTGAAGATATTGAAACTACTCCTTTATTTATTTCAATACCAGCAATTCTTTTTGCGTCGCTTACAGCCTGTTTTATTGATTTTGCGGCTTCATCGATATTTGTAATGGCACCTTTTTTGATGCCTTTGCTTTTTGTTATTCCCACCCCGCTTATAGATAGTTCATTGTCTGCATTGGCAATGATTGCTATGGTTTTATAACTACCTACATCAATAGCTAAAATTGACTTCAATGTTCTTCCTTTATTTTACATAACTAACAATATTGTATTTTGCCATTAAGTTTTTAATTAAATCGTCAAACAAAGCATCATTTAAAGTTCTTTCTGACATTGCAGCAACTTGGTCCTTGTTTTTTTCATATTTATCTTTTTCAAGCAACTTTTGTTCCGTAATTTTGTAAACAACTGCTTTTTTAGGATTTGTTGTCGGAATTAAGAGAAAATTTTTATTTTTTTCAAGACTAAATTCCGTAAATAAAAATTCCGTTGCTTCCTCAGGCGTTAAACCTTTAATTTTGTTTGCGTCATATTTGGTAACGAATCCCGTTTTTTGTCCTGAAAAATTTTTTAATGTTTCTTTTGCTTTGTTTTGAAGGGCCTGAAGTGTTTTTATGTATATTAAATCTTTTTTAACTAGTGTTTTTGCTTTTTCGTATGGAAGAGGTTTTGGTTTTATTTCTTCAATAAGTTTGGCACTGATGTATTCATTTTCATCAACGAAAGGTTTCAGATAACCTGTTTGAATCAGTTTTTGCATTTTTTCTGCCGGTATTATTTCATTATTCAGGGTTAATGTTAATAATTTATAGTTTTGTGCACCTTTTTTTAAATTTTTGTATGCAAGTATTGCGTCTTTTTTGGATATTTTTGCAAGATAGTCTTTTTTAACTTTTTCTTTAACTTTTTCGTAAGTTAAAATTTCACCTTTTTCATTTCTGTAATTGGTTTTGTTTTCATTGTAAAAATTTTTTAAGTCATTTTCAGTTGCGACACCTTTTATCGGAGTTTTAACTAAAGCGATTTTATACATTGTGGGAGACTGGTATTTTTGTTTGTTTTTTTCCCAGAAAGCTTTTATTTCATCTTCGCTGAGGTTTACTTTAACAGATGATTTGTTTATGATTTTTATTTCCAAATTATCACTGTTATAAAGTGCGCTTGCAAATGTAAGCTGAAGAGTTTTTGATGGTTTTAAATGTAGAGCCGTTAATAGTTTTTCAATTAGCATCTGTTTTTTTAATTTTTCCTCAAAATCTTTTGCTTTTTGTCCCGTTTGGGTTAAATACTGAATATACGTTTTTTTATTATTGAAATATTTTAAAATTTTGGCGGCAACCTCTTCATTTGTTACATATAATCCTAAATCTTTTGCAAACTGTCTTAATACACCCTGCTGAATTGCCATATTAAAAGCTTGTTTTTTTAATCCTATCTTTTCAGCGGTAGCATCGTCTAATGTCCCTCCGAATTTTTCGTTCATCTCCTGAAAAATGTTATTATAAACTTCCTGAACGTCTTGAATACTAACTTCCGTGTCTTTAATTTTGGCAACCGTTGAGCTTTTTCTTCCAAACTGAAACTGTCCCCACCCGACAAAACCGGCTCCGATAAACGCAATTGTGGCTATCCAAATAGTGACTACAAGCCATTTTCTGTGTGTCTGCATCCATTCAATCATATTTTTCCTTTTAATGAGTAATTATGTTGTGAAGTGGTGAATTTTATTAAAAGCAATGCATTTTTTATTTTCTTCACAACTTGTAACTTAACCACTTTTTTTATGATATTATAATAAAAAAAAATACCTGAAAAAAGGGATTTTGATGAAAAATCAGGAAATTATGCAAAAAGACTTGAAATTTAACTGGCATCCCTGTACCCAAATGAAAGACCATGAATTTTTACCAATTATTCCAATTAAAAAAGGAAAAGGTGTATGGCTTGAGGATTTTGAAGGAAATAGATATATTGATGCGATAAGCAGCTGGTGGGTAAATATTTTGGGACATTCAAACGAATATATAAACAAAAAAATAAAAGAACAGTTAAAAACACTTGAACATATAATATTTGCAGGATTTACGCACGAAGGCGCCATTAAGCTTAGTGAAAGGCTGTGTAAGTTAACGGGGTTTGATAAAGTTTTTTACGCAGATAACGGAAGCAGCGCGGTGGAAGTTGCCATAAAAATGGCGTTTCATTACTGGAAAAACAAAGGGGAGGTAAGGGAACTGTTTTTAAGCCTTGAAAACTCATACCACGGTGAAACAATAGGTGCTCTTAGTGTAGGGGACGTAGGGCTTTATAAAGATACATATAAAGAAATTTTAATAAAAAATATAACTATTCCAATTCCAAAAGACAAAAGCGAAGAAGAAGCACTAAAAGCACTAAAAGAGGCTGAAAAAATTTTTGAAAAATATCATAAAAAAGTTTCTTCACTCATTATCGAACCGCTCGTTCAATGCGCGGGGTATATGAAAATGCATTCCCCTTCGTTTGTAAAAGGGTTAAGGGAGCTTTGCGATAAATATAATATTTTAATGATTGCCGATGAAATTGCTGTGGGATTTGGAAGGACGGGGACTATGTTTGCGTGCGAGCAGGCGGGGGTTAAGCCTGATTTTATGTGTTTAAGCAAAGGTCTTACAGGCGGGTATCTTCCTTTAAGCGTTGTTTTGACAACCGATGAAATATATATGGCTTTTTACTGTGATTATGAAGAGCTAAAAGCCTTTTTGCATTCTCATTCATATACGGCAAATCCGCTTGGAATTGCGGCTGCAAATGCTGTTTTGGATATATTTGAAAATGGAAAATGGAAAATGGAAAATGGAAAATGGGTATTAAACATGGACAATGGACAATGGACAATGGAGAATGAAGGATTGGGTATTTTGGAATTTAATAAAAAAACGAGTAAATATATATGGGATAATATTCAAAAATTTAAAAGTCTGCCAAACGTCAAAGAAATACGTCAAACGGGAATGATTACGGCAATTGAAATGATTGATTATCCGTGGCAGGAGAGAAAAGGACTTAAGGTATATGAATACGGGCTTAAAAACGGTGTATTGTTAAGACCCCTTGGGAATGTAATATATTTTATGCCGCCGTATGTAATTCAAAAAGACGAAATTGATAAAATGATTGATGTGGCGTATGAGGGGATAAAGAAAGTGAACAGTGAAAAATGAAAAATTGATAAGGAATGAGTGAGTTTTAAGTGGAGAATGAAAAATTGAAAATGGAGAATTAAAAATGATAAATGTTAAAGAAGCAATAACAAATTCGCTTTTAAATCCGATAAGACATTTCAAAATGCGTTATCTGCCGCTTTTGATGATTTATTTTGCATACGGGGCAAGCGGAATAAGCGGGGTAGCGGAGACGTTTTGGGTAAAAGAGGAGCTAAAGCTCTCAGCCACCGCACTTGTAAGTCTTGGGGTGTGGCTTAGCATCCCCTGGACGATTAAAATGGTGTTCGGGCAGCTTGTTGACAGTGTGCCGATTTTAGGCTCACAAAGAAGGGTTTATGTTTATATCGGAGCTTCTTTAATTGCTGCGGGGACTGTTTTGCTAATTGGACTTGCTGGGGATTATCCATGGGCTAAATTCGCAAGTAAGGAAAACGTGTATATTATTTCCGCTCTTTTAAGTGTAATAGGATTTGTGCTACAGGATGTTGTAGCCGATACGATGAGTACTGAAGTTGTAGACAGAAGCCAGCCGGAAGAAATAGTCCAAGAAGAGCTTGCTTATGTGCAGATTTTAGGGCGTCTTGCCATATCGCTTGCGGGGGTTATGGTAGCGGGGCTTAGCGGATGGCTTGCCGAGATTTTCTCATATGAAACCATTTTTAAAATATCGCTTATTATTCCTGTTATTTCAATAATCGGTGTTACAATAGTTAAACTTGATGTTGCAAAACCAAGTCCTATTAACTGTCCGATTCTCTGTGGCGGTTTAGCGTTTGCCGTGTTTGTGGTGTTAATGGGGTACGGACAGTATCAGCAGTGGCATAATCATTTACTTGCTTTTATTTTTAAATATTCTCAGGAAATAGTGTTTTTAGTAAGTTTTGGCGTAATTGTTTATATGTTAAGTCTGCTTTTAAAAGATATAGAGCCTAAAACTAAAAGTTTTATTATTAAAACGGCAATTATTATTTTTGTTTACCGTGCAATGCCAAGCGTCGGTCCCGGGCTTCAATGGTGGGAGATAGACGTGTTGCATTTTGACAAGGCGTTTTTTGGGACACTCAGTCAAATTGGTGCGATTCTTTCAATTCTTGGAATGTGGCTTTTTAGTGATTTTATCGCCAAAAAACCGGTGCATTATACATTGATTTGGCTGACAGTCATTACTACGATTCTGTTTTTGCCGATAATCGGGCTTTATTACAATATACCGCAAAGTTTGGGAATACATCCAAGAACGGTGGCAATTATTGATACCGCTTTGGAATCTCCTTTTGCCCAGCTTAGTATGATTCCTCTTTTGACTTTAATTGCGATATATGCACCTGAAGGCAAAAGGGCTACATGGTTTGCACTGATGGCTAGTCTTATGAATTTAGCTCTGACTGCCGGAGGAGTTTTTACAAAATATCTCAATCAAATATTTGTAGTAAGCCGCAGGGTTGTTGAAAACGGACAGGTTGTTATGCCTCAGGATTACAGTAATCTTGGAATTTTAATGATTATAGTTACAGTTTTGAATGTTACAGTTCCTATAGTTACTATTTATTATTTGATGGTGAGAAAAAAATAAATATTTGATATAATTATGAAAAAAGGTTTGATATGCAATATATATTACCAAGGGATGCGTTTGAAATATTGGTAGAAACTTTTAAAAGCAAAGAAAAGGCTGAAAAATTTGCAAAAGCAATAGAAGATATAATAAACTATACAAGGGAACGTTCAAAATCTGAAATTGAAGAAAAAAAAGAACTTGTAAAGATTGAACTAAAAGAGGAACTTAAAAGCGAACTTGTAACAAGGGATATTTTTGAAGAAAAATTTAAATTAATGGATTTTAAATTGAATATATTTATAGCGATAGCTCTGATATCTTTGACATTTGCAAATCCGACTTTTGTTGAATTTATAAAAAGTATTTTTAAATAGGAGGAAAATATGGCAATATTAATGCTTATTTTAATGAACATAGCCGTAATGGCATCTATATATTTAACTATATTTTTGATAGAAGCGTTTTTTGGTGTAAGGTTAGATCAAGGTACAATTGGCGGTCTTTTGATTTTATCGTTTATTGTTGGATTCAGCGGTGCTTTGATTTCGCTTTTTATGTCCAAATGGCTTGCAAAAATGAGTGCAGGGGTGAGGGTTATTGAAACTCCTTCAAATGAAGCTGAAGCATGGCTTGTAAATACCGTTGCAAAACTTGCAAAAGAAGCAGGTATCGGAATGCCGGAGGTCGGGGTTTTTGACGGACCGCCTAATGCATTTGCTACGGGATGGAACAGAAACGATGCACTTGTTGCGGTGTCTACCAGTCTTTTTGATATGATGGATACAAAGGAAATTGAAGGAGTTTTGGCTCATGAAATAAGTCACATAAAACATGGCGATATGATTACGATGACTTTGCTTCAGGGTGTTTTGAACACATTTGTATTTTTCATATCAAGACTGATAGCAAATATAGTAGCCCCAAGGGACGAAGAGGGAAATGTTTCGCCTTTTGCGTATATGGCTATAAGTTTTGCGCTTGAAATGCTTTTAAGTATATTTGCCACAATGCTTGCGATGTGGTTTAGCAGATACAGGGAATACAAAGCGGACGCCGGTGCGGTTAGACTTGACGGACCTGAGGGGATTTATTACGCTCTTGCAAAACTTGGACAGATTCCAAAAGATCAAATTGCGCTTCCAAGTGATATGAAAGCGTTTGGAATTGTCGGGTTTTTAGACCTTTTCAGCTCACACCCTCCAATTGAAAAAAGACTTGAAAATATTAAAAAAGTCGCAAGAGAGATGGGGTACAATGTATAAGTTGTGAAGTAGGTAAGTTGTGAAGAAAAGAAAAAGTTGAAATTAAAAAAAAAATTAAATGGAGAATTGAGAATGGAGAAAGCTGGGTCCCCGAAAAGTCATAAGACTTTTTGGAGTGCAGAGGGAGAATTAAAAATTAATGAATTTGAAGAATTTAAAGAAATAATTTTAAAAGCCGGTGAGATTTTTAAAGAGGGGTTTTACTCCTCTAAAGAAATCACCCTTAAAGGTAAAAAAGATTTAGTAACCGAATACGATGTTAAAATTGAAGAATTTTTAAAAAATAGGTTTAGCAAATTTGACTATTCAATTATTGCTGAAGAATCTGAAAAAGGTGAATTTAACAATTCTATAATAATTGACCCTATAGACGGGACTACGAATTTTGCGCATCAAATTCCCCACTGTGCCATAAGTGTCGGCGTATATGAGAATAAAAAGCCGAAATACGCTTTTGTTTATAATCCTGTACTTAATGAATTTTATACTGCAATTAGCGGTGAAGGAGCTTATAAAAACGGTGAAAAGATTCAAATCAGCAAAAATGATTATTTTCAAAGGGCTTTGATAGGGACGGGGTTTCCTTATTCAAGCGCCGATAATTCAGATGATTTAGAGTTAGTAATGAAAAGATTGCACAATATACTTCCAAAATGCCAGGACATAAGAAGACTCGGAAGTGCGGCGCTTGATTTATGTTATGTAGCCGAAGGGAAATATGAAGGGTTTTATGAAATAAATCTCAAACCCTGGGATGTAAGTGCGGGAATGTTGATTGTCAAAGAATCAGGCGGTGAGGTTACGAACGATAAAGGCGGGGAATTTGATATGTTTAGTGATAAATGCATCGTGGCTTCAAACGGTTTAATTCATAGTAAATTGCTCGGACTTCTTAATTTTGATAAATAATATCTATATCTTTTGGGAAAGCAGGTATAAACAGTTTGTTTTTAATTTTTTTCGTTGACTGGTTTTTGAATTCGATTACCACTTTGTTCCCTACATCATCGATATACCAGACTTTTTGAAGAAATTTGTCATATATAAAATTAATCTGTTTGTTGTCTATGTTTGCTGTATATTCATTGTTTTTAATTTTTTTTGCTTTTTTAATAGCATCAAATAGATTGAGTTTTGGTTTTTTGGAAATTGTTACCTGCTCTAAATCGGGTTCATAAACATAAACTTTATTATTAACCCAGATATATTTTTCATTCGGATAGATATATTTCCAAAACACGTTTTTGGAATCGGTGTAAATTTTACCTTTGTACGTGAGGGTTTTCCCTTCGGAATATATTTTTTGAATAAAATCGGCGGAAAAATATTTTGGAAGATTTAATGCAAGCAGATTAGTAAAAAAAAATAATATTATAATTTTCCATTTTACATTTTTCATTTTCCATTCCTGTTATGAATTTATGTTATTATAACAAAAAAATTTGCAAAGGCTTTTTTGATGGTAAAACGCGTATTTAGAAAAATTTTTGGAACGAAAAACGACAGAGAATTAAAAAAATATTTTTCAAGAGTCAAAGAAATTAATGCTTTAGAAGAAAAATATGAAAAAATGAGCGATGAAGAAATACAAGAAGAATTTAATAAAATAAAAAATCAGATACTTGAGGAAATAAAAAACGGAGCGGACGAACAGGAGACGTTAAATAAATATCTTAATGACGTTTTTGCAATGGTGCGAGAAGCCGGTAAACGTGTGCTGGGAATGAGGCATTTTGACGTTCAGCTTGTCGGTGGAATGGTTCTGCATGAGGGTAAAATCGCCGAAATGAAAACAGGGGAGGGTAAAACGCTTGTTGCAACACTTCCGGTTGTATTAAACGCAATTATCGGGAAAGGCGTTCATGTAGTAACGGTAAACGATTACCTTGCGCAAAGGGACGCCGCTGAGATGGGAAAACTTTATGAATTTTTCGGTTTCACTACCGGATGTGTTGTCGGAGGAATGGAAGATTATGAGAGAAAACAGGCGTATGCCAAAGATATAACATACGGGACAAATACGGAATTCGGGTTTGATTATTTAAGAGATAATATGGTGTTTGATATTAACGATAAGGTCCAAAGAGGACATTATTACGCAATTGTGGATGAGGTTGATTCTATTTTAATCGATGAAGCAAGGACGCCTCTTATTATTTCGGGACCTGCAAACAAAAGGGTTGAGGATTATGTAAGAGCGGATGAGGTTGCCAAAAAACTTGTTAAAGATAAGCATTTTACCGTTGATGAAAAAGACAGAGTCGTGCTTTTAACTGAAGAAGGAATTAAAGAAGCTGAAAAACTTTTTGGCGTTGATAATCTTTATACACCGGAAAACGCCATACTTGCTCATCATCTAGACCAGGCGCTTAAAGCCAATTATCTCTTTCAGGAAGGAAAAGATTACATCGTAAGAAAAGGCGAGGTTTTAATTGTTGATGAATTTACCGGAAGAATTGCAGAGGGTCGTAGATTTAGTGAAGGGCTTCATCAGGCGCTTGAAGCGAAAGAAGGCGTTGAAATTCAGGAAGAATCCCAGACTTTTGCGGAAACGACTTATCAAAACTATTTCAGACTTTATAAAAAATTAGCGGGTATGACGGGTACGGCTCAAACGGAAGCGACAGAATTTATTGAAATTTACGGGCTTGAGGTTATTTCTATTCCTACAAACAAACCTGTAATAAGAAAAGATAAAAACGATTTGGTTTTTAAAACGGAGGAGGAAAAATTTGAAGCCGTGGTTAAAAAAATTAAAGAGCTTCATAAAAAAGGACAGCCCGTCTTGGTCGGAACGACGAGTGTTGAAAAAAGTGAATATTTAAGTCATCTTTTAAAAAAAGAAAAAATTCCGCATACTGTTTTGAATGCAAAAAACCATGAAAAAGAAGCACATATTATTGCGCAGGCCGGAAAAAAAGGAGCCGTTACTGTTGCTACGAATATGGCAGGTCGTGGTGTTGATATTAAAATCGATGATGAAGTAAGAGAACTAGGCGGTCTTTATATCATTGGTACCGAAAGGCATGAAAGCAGGAGGATTGACAATCAGTTAAGAGGACGTTCGGGGCGTCAGGGTGACCCGGGTGAGAGTCAGTTTTATTTGTCTTTGGAAGATGATTTGTTAAGAATCTTTGGAAGCGATAAAATTAAAAACATTATGGACAGGCTAGGTATACAAAGAGGGGAGCATATTGATTCCAAAATCGTAAGCCGTGCGATTGAAAACGCTCAGAAAAAAGTTGAGACTATGCATTTTGAAGCCAGAAAACATATATTAAAATACGATGATGTTGCAAATGAGCAAAGAAAAGTAATATATGCATTTCGTGATCAGCTTTTGGATCCTGATTTTAACATTGAATCTAAGATTGATGAAATAAGAGAAGAGTTTGTGGAATATATATTAAGCGAAGCGGATATTTTCCCTCATTCGCTTGAAGAAGATTTTGATCTTGAAAAATTGGTCGCTCAGCTTAAAGAATACACAGGTGTAGAATTCACCAAAGATGAATTAAGCGGTAAAGATTATGAATCTTTGAAAGAATATTTAATCAAAAGACTTAAAGAAGAGTATGATAAAAAATTCGAAGAAGCATCACCGGAAGATAAAAACAGAATACAAAGACAGGTTATGCTTCAGGTTCTTGATGAGAGCTGGAGGGACCATCTGTATATGATGGATATACTTAAAACCGGTATCGGACTTAGAGGTTACAATCAAAAAGACCCGCTTGTCGAATATAAAAAAGAGAGTTTTAATCTGTTCCAGGAATTGATTGAAAGAATAAAAATTGAGAGTATGAAAATTTTGCATAATTTACAAATAGAATACCAGCAGCCGGAAATTGATCCGGATATTGCGGAATTTATGAATGCAATTAAAGGTAAGAACATTGATGAAATACTAAATGCAATGCCTGAAATACCCGAAGAGATGGAAAATGCCGATGTTGATGAAATAATGAAACAGCTTGAAGCCCAGACGGAAGCATTAAAAGCCGAATTTGAAGCAAAACAAAGAAAGAAAAAAGTGAAAAGAAACGACCCGTGTCCTTGCGGAAGCGGTAAAAAATATAAAGACTGCTGCGGGAAAAGTCCTAAATTTTAAAAATGAACAAAAAATTTGTCAATTTTATAATTAAAAGATATTTAAGGTTTGATAAAAAACATCCGTTTATTTATATAAGTTTTATTTTGGCCTTTCTTGGCATTATGACGGGTGTTGCGACCCTTATGATTGCAATGGGTATTATGAACGGTATGGATAAGGAGTTTGAAAAAAAGCTTAAAGTTATGAATTATCCCATTACCGTATATTCATCCCTTGTTGATGTGGATGACGAACTTCTTCGTAAACTTCAAAAAAAGTTTCCCGATTTTAAGTATTCCCCATATATCGAAAGCAGCGCCGTTATTCAAAAAAATTCGTTAAACGGCGTAATGCTTTACGGAGTGGATTTTGATAAAGAATCGAAAATTAATTATATTTTTAAAAAAGCTGTTAAAGATATAAAAACTCCCAAACTTTTTGATGTTGTAATAGGAAGCAGGCTGTATGCTGATTTGGGTATTGCAAAAGGCGAAAAGGTTATCATGATATTTTCAAAACTTTCCCCCATGGGATTTGGAATTTCTCCCATACTTAAAAAAGTAAAAATAGCAGGGGTGTTTAACAGCGGACTTATCGCATATGATAAAGGTATTGCATATATGAACATTGAAGGGCTTAAAAGAATTTTGCATCAAAAAAACTACAGCGGAATTCATATATCAAGCCCAAATCCTTTTAAAGATATAGAAAAAATTAAAAAAGCGCTTCCCCCGGGTGTGGGAGTTATCGGATGGTGGCAGCAAAACGGAAATTTTTTTGCGGCTCTTAAAATGGAAAAAAGAGCACTGTTTCTCGTATTGATGTTGATTATAATAGTGGCGGCTTTAAATATAATCAGTTCTCTTCTTATGATGATAATGAGTAAAAGAAAGGAAATAGCCCTTATGATGAGTCTTGGGGCGAGTCCTAAAGAGATTAAATCTATATTTTTAAAACTCGGCACTTTTATAGGTGTCTTGGGAATTGCAATAGGTGCAATGCTTGGTGGGATTGGTATATGGGTTTTAAAAACTTTTGATATTATCAAATTACCTGCGGATGTATACGGTGTAAGCAAACTTCCTATAGATTTAAGCCTTGTGGATTTCGGACTGATTATACTTGGTGCTTTTATAATAGTGATACTTTCAAGTATATATCCTGCAGTTAAAGCCAGCAAAACAGACGTGCTTGAAACATTAAGATATGAATAATAAAGACGAATTAAAAAATAAAATAACTTAAATTGCTAGTTGAAAAAAGGAAAAGAAAGGGAAAAGAAAAGGAAAAGAAATGGTTTTTATTAATCCTTTATTAGTAAATTTAAAAAAAAATTTATTTTCGCCTCATCTTTTCCTCACCTCTTCCTTATCTCTTCCACATCTTTGCCAAAAATAAAGGGTTTAACTAGCAAGTTGGGTTATGATATATTATTATGAATTGTGATATAATTACGTAAAAAAGGACGTTTTATGCAAGGTGCGATGACCGCTTTAATTACTCCGTTTAAAAACGGAAAAGTTGATGAAGAAACGTATGCAAAACTTATTCAAAGACAGATTGATAACGGAATTGACTGGGTGGTACCTGTGGGAACAACCGGAGAGAGTGCCACACTTACACACGATGAGCATAAAAGATGTATTGAAATTGCCGTAGAAGTATGTAAAGGAAGCGGTACTAAGGTTTTGGCAGGGGCTGGAAGCAATTCTACGCATGAAAGTATTGATCTTGCTAAATTTGCCGAAAGTAAAGGAGCCGATGCAATTCTAAGTGTGTCTCCATATTATAACAAACCTACTCAAAAAGGACTTTACGCTCATTATAAAGCCCTTGCAAACGCAATTGAAATTCCGGTTGTTTTGTATAACGTACCCGGAAGAACGTGCAGTAATATTAATGTTGAAACGGCGGTTAGGCTGTTTAACGATGTTGAAAATATAGTTGCGATTAAAGAAGCCACAGGAAAAATTGAAAATGTGGTGGCACTTTGTGCAAACAGCGATATTGCGGTTTTTAGCGGTGATGATGCAATAAATTATCCTATTATGGCAACTGGAGGTAAAGGGTGTGTTTCTGTAACTTCAAACCTTCTTCCAAAGAGAATTGCCGATTTGATACATACAGCATTAAAGGGTGATTTTGATACAAGCAGGGCTATAAATGAAGAGCTTTACGATATCAATAAAGTATTGTTTATTGAAAGTAATCCTATTCCTATCAAATTTGCAATGTATGAAGCTGGGCTTATACCTTCACTAGAATACAGACTGCCGCTTTGTGAACCTAGTGATGAGAATAAGGTAAAAATTAAAGAGGTTTTGAAAAAATATTTATAAAGGAATATTATGACATTAATTCTTGATATTCAAAATCAAAATTTATATAAAAAAATAAAATGGCTGTTGTCTCATTTTACAAATGAAGGTTTGAATATTATTGAAAACAATTATGTTGACGATAAAGAAATGAAGGAAATTTTAAATGATAAAGATTTGTATAATTCTTTAAAAAACGGTTTGAAAGAAGTTGAAAACAAAGAATACGAACTTGTTTAAAATAGCAGAAACAAAATCATTTAAAAAGTTAAAAATTGATAAAAAATTAAAAGATAAAATTGAAAAAGAAGTGTATCCTGTTTTAAGAAAGAATCCGTTTTATGGGAAACATATTAAAAAATTAAAAGGTGAGTTTGAGGGTGTTTATAGATATAGATTAGGAGATTACAGATTGTTTTATACTGTTAATAATAACGAAGTGATAGTTATAGTAATTGATTTAAAACACAGAAAAAATGCATATAAAGGATGAATATGAGTAAAACATTAATAATAAGCGGTGCGACTAGAGGTATAGGAAAAGCGATAGCCGAAAGGTTTGCAAAAGAGGGAATTAATATTGCATTTACATATAATTCAAACGAAGAAATTGCAAACAACCTTGCAAAAGAGTGGGGAGAAAAATACGGCATTAAGGCAAAAGCATATAAGCTGAATATTTTAGAACCTGAAACATATAAAGACCTTTTCAAACAGATTGATGAGGATTTTGAAAGGGTTGATTTTTTCATCTCAAACGCAATCATAAGCGGTAGGGCTGTAGTAGGGGGGTTTGGTCCTTTTATGAGACTAAGGCCAAAAGGCATATGTAATATTTTTACCGCAACTGTTAACGCATTTGTGGTTGGAGCTCAGGAAGCGGCCAAAAGAATGCAAAAAGTAGGCGGAGGTAGTATAATTTCACTTAGCTCAACAGGTAACCTTGTATATACTCCAAACTACGCAGGACACGGAAGCAGTAAAGCCGCGGTTGAGACTATGGTTAAATATGCGGCGGCTGAGCTTGGTGAGTGGGGTATCAGAGTTAATGCCATAAGCGGAGGGCCTATTGATACGGATGCACTCAGGGCGTTTCCAAACTATGAAGAAGTAAAGGCGGAAGTTGAAAAAAGAAGCCCTTTAAACAGAATGGGACTGCCTGAAGATTTAGCCGGAATTGCATATTTCCTATGTACCGATGAAGCAAGCTGGATTACGGGACAGACTATTGTAGTTGACGGAGGGACTACATTCGGGGGGAAAATAGGTTAATGTCTATAGTTACGGAAGATGGGATAAAACTTTACAGATATGAAGTATGGAAAAAGCGCCTGAAAAATGTTCCTAACATTTTAGCTTTTATCAGGCTTTTGATGGCTTTTTTGATGTATCTTTTTTTGGTCAACAGGGATATATTCAGCGGTATTCACGAAAGCTGGCTTGATTATTTTGCCGCACTTATTTTTGTATTGGCAAGTGTAACCGATTTTTTTGACGGATATATAGCCAGAAATTTTGATGCGAGCAGTAAACTTGGGGAAATTTTAGACCCTCTAGCAGATAAAATGCTTACTCTCGGGGCATTTTTGGGGCTTGTTTATTTACACAGGGCAAACGCATGGGCGGTTTATCTGATACTTGTAAGAGAGTTTTTTATAACGGCGCTTAGAATTGCAATGGTTCAAGAGGGGCTTAGTGTAAAAGCTTCTTTTGCCGGAAAAGTTAAGACCGTTTCACAGATGGGGGCAATAGGGTTTTTACTTATGGATTGGCCGTGTGCGAACTGTCTGTTGTGGGTAGCGGTATTTCTTACGCTTTATAGCGGTTATGAATATGTAAAAGTATATGTGAAAGCCTACAATGATTAGTGCGATTATAATACTCTCGTTTTTAATCTTTTTCCATGAACTTGGGCATTTTTTAATGGCAAGGCTTGTAGGTGTTAAAGTTGAAGTGTTTTCAATAGGATTTGGTAAAAAACTTTTATGTAAAAAATTCGGTGATACAAACTGGTGTATAAGCGCCGTGCCTCTTGGGGGATACGTTCAGATGAAAGGGCAAGATGATTCAAATCCTTCTCTTAAAAGCGATGACCCGGATTCATATACTATGAAAACGCCGTGGCAGAGGATTTTAATACTCTTAGGAGGTCCCGGATTTAACTTTTTACTGGCTTTTTTAATTTATCTTTTTATAGCATTTACAGGATGGACTAAACTTGCACCTGTTGTAGGTAAAACAATACCTGACACTCCGGCAGCAAAGGTACTTAAACCGGGGGATAAAATTGTAAAAATAAACGGAGAGGAAATAAAATCGTGGGATGAAATTTCACCCGTAATTCAAAAATCGGACATATTACATTTGGTGATTCAAAGAAACGGCAGATATTTAAAAGTTGATTTGAAACCGAAAATAAAGCTTCAAAAAAATATTTTCGGTGAAACGGTTAAAAGAAAAATTGTAGGAATAATTCCAAGCGGGGATATAATAGAGGTGCATTATTCTCCACTTGAGGCTGTGAAAGTTGCGTGGGATAAATTTGTATTTGATTCGATGCTCATAATAAAAGGCGTACAAAAGCTAATAACCGGAGCAGTAGGCCTTAATACATTAAGCGGTCCGATAGGGATTGTGGATATTACGGCAAAAGTAGCAGATTACGGATGGCAGCCGCTTTTACTTCTTGCTGCGCTTTTAAGCGTGAACCTTGGAGTTTTAAACCTTTTTCCTATTCCTGCGCTTGACGGCGGGCATATTATGTTTAATTTATACGAAGCGATATTTAAAAGGGAAGTGAGTGAAGAGATTATGGTAAAACTTACAATAGGCGGATGGGTTATACTTGGCAGTCTTATGCTTATAGGTATATACAACGATTTACACAGACTCATGGGAGGATGATATGACGCTAGATGAATTAATTCAAAAAGTTGAAGCCGCTAGACTCAAAAGAAGCGAGCATTTAATCGTTCAGATTGTTGCGGTTACCAAATATACAAAAGACACTGAACCTCTTAGAAGACTTTATGCCGAAGGTCAGAGGGCTTTTGGGGAAAACAGGGTGCAGGATATGGAAGATAAGGTAAATGCGCTTAAGTGTTTGCCGATTGAATGGCATTTTATAGGTAATCTTCAAAAAAACAAAATAAACAAACTTTTAAAACTAAACCCTTTTATGATTCAGTCCATTAATTCTTACGAACTTGCTGAAGCAGTTAATAAGAGAACAGATAAACCCGTAAGATGTTTACTGGAAATTAATTCTGCAAAAGAGCCTACAAAACATGGTCTAGCTCCGGAACTTGCGGTTGAAACGTATCTGAAAATAAAAGAAAACCTGCCCAATATCAATCTTCAAGGCGTTATGACAATCGGTGCGCATGTGGATGATGAAAAGGAAATCAGAAAAAGTTTCAGGCTTACTTACGATATATTTGAAAAATTAAAACCACACGGGGCGAAAATATGCTCAATGGGTATGAGTGGAGATTTTGAAATAGCAATAGAAGAGGGCAGTAATATGGTAAGAATTGGAAGCGCTCTACTTAATTCATACCTATGAAAACGACACTTTCGGTAGTTATCAGGATAATATTATGGCTGATACTGATATTCGGGGGTATCGGTCTTTCAGTTTATTTGGACCTGAAATATTTTAAAAACCTGCTTTTTAGCCCTTTCTTTCATTTAATAACCCTGCCGCTTGGGTATTTTGCCCTTAAACTTGCATTTCACGCTGCCGCTGTCGGTGGCAGGGAGCTTAAAAGAAAGGGGCGCGAGGGAGACATTCCGAGGCTTGAGACGAATAAGCTCGTAACAAGCGGAATATATGAATGTACCCGCCATCCTATGTTATTCGGACTTATGCTTTTGCCTATTGGAATTGCTTTATTTTTGGGGCTTCCCAGTTTTATATTTTTTATAGCTCCGGCTGAAGCTATTTTTATATTTATAATGGTTATTACGCTTGAAGAAAAAGAAGCGTATATGAAATTCGGTAAAGATTATCTGAAATACAAAGAAAAAACACCCCTTTTCCCAAAAACCAAGGAGTGTTTTAAAAAATTATTTTTTGATTAGTTTGACCGTTACGCTTTTATCAAAATATTTTTTAATTTCTTCAACTTTTTGAGGTGTTAGAGAATTTATTTTGTTTTCGTATTCAAGAAGCGGTGTAATATCTCCCTTTGCGAAATAATCCCCGTATATGTTACTTACACCGCTGGAGCTTTCAAGCTGGGTTATAAAATCCATTTTAGTCTGGTTTTTAACTTTTTCAAGCGTTTTTTTTGTAATTCTGGTATTAAGAATCTCTTTTTTAAGCTCTTTTTCAACCAAATCCGGATTTACTCCTGGGTTGCATATTGCAAGGGCTAAAAACACGCCCGGGTCGATTAATTCCATATTGTATGCATACACTTCACTGACAAGGCCTTTTTTGTTTATGAGTTTTTCCCTTAAAATACCGCTTTTGCCGCCGCTTAGTATTTCGCTGTAGGCACTGAGTGCAAACTGGTCTTCATGTCTGAAATCGGGAATTCTGTAAGCAATAGCAACAATGTCAACTTCGGTGTCTCTTTGAATAACCACTTGTCTGTCCCCGTCGAGTTCAGGCTCTTTCATATGAACAGGCGGAATTTTTTTGCGGTTTTTGATGTGAGAGAAATATTTTTCGGCTAAATTAAAAACATTTTCAGGCTCAATGTCACCTGCTACAAGTAAAAATGCGTTTTTTGGCTGGTAATATGTTTTGTGAAAGTTTCTGATATCCTCGATACTCCAGTTTAAAATATCTTCTTTGAATCCTATCGGAGTCCAGTGGTACGGATGGTAAAGATATGTGTTGTTAAAAAGTCTGAAATATAGGTATCCGATAGGATTGTTGTCCGTCCTCCAGAGTCTCTCTTCATATACTACTTTTCTCTCCCTTTGAAATTCGTCGTCGTTTAGATTCAGGTTTTCCATAACTTCGCTGAAAAGCTCAAACGTTTTGTCAAGATACGTACTTGACGTTTTTATAAAATAGTGAGTATAATCAAAACCTGTCGAAGCGTTATCCACACCGCCTAGGCTTTTTACAATTTTGTCAAACTCGCCTTCAGCAAGGTTTTTTGTGGATTTGAAGTTCATATGCTCAAGCATGTGTGCAATTCCGCTTTTGCCCATTGTTTCGTTTCTGCTTCCGACTTTATAATATATATTGCTTGTGATTACATTTGATCCTTTGTTCATCGGAACAGCTATAACTTCAAGACTGTTTTTGAGCTTATGTGTATAAAATTTATGAAGCATTATCTTCCTTTAATTCAAGTTTTTTAGGAATTTCCACTCCTATTGCTTCACTTATATGAGAATATCCGTCTTTTTTTAGCAGCTCGATTAAGCCTCTGTTAATTTCACCGATAATTCCCGGACCTTTAAAAATAATAGCCGTATAAACCTGTAAAAGCGATGCCCCGGCTTTTATTCTTTTATATGCTTCTTCAGCACTGTCTATTCCGCCCACACTGATAATAGGCACTTTTCCGAATATTTCACCTGCTACTATTCTTAAAACTTCATAACTTCTTTTTGCAAGCGGTTTTCCTGAGATACCTCCTCTTTTTATATCACTTTTTACCAAATCATAATTAACGGTAGTGTTTGTGACTATAATTCCGTCAGCCCCGGCTAATACGGAATAGTTTGCAAGGTTTATAATAAGCTCGTCTTCCATATCGGGTGAGAATTTTATAAGTATCGGTTTGTCTGTTATGTTTTTAAGCTCTCCGAAAAGATTTGAAATAAATTCAGCATTAAGTAAATCCCTAAGTCCCGGTGTGTTTGGAGACGATATATTCACTACAAAAAAATCCACTACGTCTTTTAATTCCTCAACTAATATTTTATAATCTTCCACGGCCTTGTCTTCCGGAGTTGTTTTGTTTTTGCCGATGTTTGCACCTATAGGCAGTATAAAAGGATATATTTTTTTAAGTCTGTTTTTAATAACTTTTACACCTTCGTTATTAAACCCATATGCGTTTTGGACTGCTTCATATTCTATATGTCTCCATGCTCTTGGCTTTTCATTTCCGGGCTGTGGTTTTGGGGTTACGGCCCCAATTTCTCCCCATCCAAATCCGAGTGCAGGCCAGCCGTAAACCATTGTCGCGTGTTTGTCAAATCCTGCGGCGACACCTACTGGGT
The DNA here is from genome assembly GCA_027063865.1 of Nautiliaceae bacterium. Classification (GTDB taxonomy): domain Bacteria; phylum Campylobacterota; class Campylobacteria; order Campylobacterales; family Nautiliaceae; genus Nautilia. The sequence goes on along the minus strand of JAMOQT010000079.1, from coordinate 2,004 downwards.
TTTTAAATTCTAAATTCCAGATTTTTTGATTTAGCATCGGGTCGTCTACGAAATTGGCTTTAACCAAAGGATTGAAAAAAAGAGGGCAACGTCTTGCGGTGCGGAAAATCATATCCACCATATCATGGGCAAATTCCGGGTCGGTTTTGTATATAAGAGGTTTAATTAACTCAAAAAAACTCATCAACAGCCTTTTTTGTTAAAATTATACATTAAATTTAATTAAAGGACTAATTATTTTAACAACTGTAAAATCATAGAATTAGCTATATGCACAAGGATTAAAAGGCTTTTTTCTTTTTCGTTTTTTAATCCGTTAATTTCTGTTAATATGTCTTCATATTCGTCTTTTTTTTGTTTTAAATAACTATTAAAAGATTTGTTTAATTTTAAAGCGTTGAACTTTTCATAGTTTAAAACTTCTTTTGCAAAGGAGATAACGAAATATTCAATAAGCCTTTCAATTTCTTCTTTAAGGTTTTTTTCAAGTCTGTTTTTCGGAGTAATTTGGGATACTCTTTTTAAAATATAAGTAATTTTAAATTTGCTGATAATAAGTTTAAACAGGTCTAAAATTAATTTTAAATCGTAATTATAACTGTGTTTTATCGTTAAAATTGCAGGTAAGAATTTATAAAAATTTTTCCATTTGTTATAGGTTTGTATTTCGTTTTTTTCATTTATTACGGTATGAAGCACGTCTTTAAAAGTAAGGTACAAAAGGGGTTTTATTTCATTGTTTTCTATAGTTTTAACCATCCATTTAACGGCAAATTTCAGTGTCTCTTCTATATCGTTTAAAAATTCATACTGTTTTTCTGTAGATAAGTCGGAATTTAATATTTCCTCTCTAAGCTTATCGGCTCTTATTAATTCGTTCATTATCAGATAACTTTCAATTTTATATTTGAAATTATCCGGATGAAAATCACTTAAAAATCCTATGCCGTGGGAATTAATGATTTTATTTGTGATTTGAGTCGCTATTATTTCGTTTTTTAGAGGATGTGCTTTTATTTCATTTTCAAATTTTTCATAAAATGTTTTTGGAAAATAATCTTTTAAGAATTTTGTAAAATATTCGTTACTTAGTAAATCTGTCTGAAGTATGTATTTTTTTACGAAAATTTTTGTATAAAGCATTACGATTGCAAGGGCGGGTCTGATTAGTTCGTTTTTACGATAAATGGTTTCGATTTCCGAGTTTTTAGGAAGGTGATAGTTTTGTCTTTTGAAGTAGTCGGTTTGGTCTAAAATATTTAATATTTTTATCAGTTTTTCTTTGTATATGTTTTTACTGTCAAGCGAAAGTATAAGAGCGTGTGAAAAGTTGTTTTGTAAAACTTTTTTAAGTACTTCTTGTTCGATTTCTTTTAAAATGTTTATTTTGTCGTTTTCGGTGATTTTTTTCTTATCTACTAAAGAATTTAAGATTATTTTAATATTTACTTCATAATCGCTGGTATTCACACCTGCACTGTTGTCGATAGCGTCAAGGTTTATTTTTCCGCCTTTAAGTGCGTATTCAAATCTTGCAGGCATAGTTAAAGCCAGGTTTGCACCTTCACATACGGCAAATGCGTTTATTTCGTTTGCATTTATCCTTATGTTTTCGTTTTGTTTGTCGCTTATGTGGATGTTAAGTTCGTCGCTTGATTTTACATATGTCCCTACACCGCCAAAATAAAGCATATCTACCTTTAGTTTCAGTAATCTTTTTATTAACTCTGATGCGTCAATGTAGTCGTTTTGATAATTTATAAGCTGTTTAATCTGCGGTGAAATTTTTATGTTTTTCTGGTTTCTTTTAAATACGCCTCCGCCTTTTGAAATTTTTTCAGGGTTATATTTATCCCAGCTTAAACCTTCTTTAAATAATCTTTTTCTTTCTTCATAAGCGACTTTAGGATTCGGGTTAGGGTCTATAAAAATTTCGTTGTGGCTTATTGCCGCAATTAAAAGAAAATTTTTATTCAAAAGCATACCGTTACCGAAAACATCACC
>JAMOQT010000078.1 GCA_027063865.1 Nautiliaceae bacterium | reverse complement strand
GCCAATAATTTTCTTGATATTCCCTCTTTTAACGCATTGTATTTGCCTGTTAAGTGTTTCTTATTCGGTCCTAAATTAAAAGCGTTTTGATTATTTCCCATGCTTTCCACATACTGAAGGTAATAAATATCATAAGGTTTTGCGTATTTGGCTTCTATTAATCCTGTAACATTGTGTTTTTCTGTTGAATAAGTAAGTGTATTTTTAAAATAATACTCAATCTCTTTTACATCCGCCCCTGCAATTATGTCGTTAGCAGGGTCGTTGTCTATCGTTTCATTAAAATCATAAGGATAGTTTCTAAATTCGCCTTTCCATTCATAATGCTTAATTCCGGTGTTAATTTCATTTTTTATTTCGGACGTTAAATATTTGGTATGGTTGAAGTTAATATACTGATGTATTAGTTTTACGTTTTTATCATCTTTTAAAGGAGTTAATTTTGCTATTCCGAAAAAGTTTCCTTTTTGATAATACTGCAGCCTGTAACTTAGTGATGTTTCATCATTAATCTTATATTTTATTCCTAATCCCGCATTTTTCTCAAGAGGGTTAGCATCCGTTTCGTTTCTGTAAATAGAATATGTTTCATTTACTAAATCAATTAAGCACGTTTTCGGGGCTTTTATGTCCGGTTTTGAATATGAATAATGAATATCGGCCAAAAAATTATTCATATTCAAAAACAAACTTCCCTCATATTCATCTTTATTCGACACATAAAAATTAGCAAAATTATCGCTGTATTCATCAAGGGTGATTATATTTATAACACCTAAAAACGCCGTCCCTCCGTAAAGGACTGAATCGGGTGTTTTTGTAAATTCTATTCTTTTAATTAATGCGGCCGGAAAGTTGTAATAATAAAACTGATTGCTGTATAAATTGTTTGTAACGTCTATTCCGTTAATCAAAAATTTAATTTTATCACGGTATGTGGATTTGTTGCCTCTTATAATAAGCTCTCTTTTTCCGCTTGAAGTTATCGATATTTCTATTCCGGGAAGATATTTTAAGACATCAAGAAGTGTTTTTGCACCGCTTTTTAATATGAAATCTCTTCTTATAACATCAACGTTTGAGGGGATTTTATCGATATTGACTTTTGTTTTGGTGGCAATGTCGCTCACTTCGTTTAACGTTTTTAAAAAATCATCATCTGCAGCATTAAGCAATAAAAAAAGCATCAAAACCAAAATTTTTTTCATATACCCTCTTTATTATTAAGTTTTTTATAATTATAATCAAATTTTAACTAAAATGACAATAAAAATGATATTTATAATTTGTTAAATGTCATATTTTTGTAAAATTTATTAAAAGCTAATTTTTGCTATTATTTTAAATAATTTAAAGGAGAGATATGGCATTAATAGATTTACTCGATGTAAGCAAAAAATTCGAAGCGCAAAAAATTCTCTGCAATGTCGAATTTCACCTCGATGAAGGTGAAAGGGTTGCGCTTATAGGCAAAAACGGAAGCGGCAAATCCACACTTATGAAAATTATTGATAAAACTATAGACCCCGACAGCGGAGAAGTAATAACCAAAAACGGAATAAAAATAAAAAGACTTCAACAAAGCCCGAAATTCAAAGAAAATCTGACAGTCAGAGAGGCAATTGAAAACGAACTGACCGAATTTAAAGAAGCTTATCAAAAATATCTAAAACTAACCAAAGAGTTTGCCGCAAATCCGGACAATAAAACTATTCAAAGCGAAATGGATAAAATCAGTAAATTTCTTGATTTTCACAACGCCTGGAACCTTGATGACAGGATTGAGAGAATTATGCTGGAGTTTGATCTTAAAAAATATGAAAACAAAGACATCTCACTTCTTAGCGGCGGGGAACAAAGAAGGGTCGCGCTTGCTTCGCTTCTTCTTCAAAAACCGGATGTTTTATTACTTGATGAGCCTACAAACCACCTTGATGTTTATATGACCGAATTCTTAGAAGAAATTCTTCTTAAAGACAAATATACATTTATAGTAGTAAGCCACGACAGGTATTTTATAGACAGAATTGCAACACGGGTGGTAGAGCTTGAAAACTGCAAATTAAGAAGCTTCAAAGGCGGATATGCCGATTACATACGCCAAAAAGAAGAACTGCTTAAAGCCAAAGAAAAAGAATACGAAAACGAAATAAGACTTCTAAAAAGAGAGGAAGAGTGGTTAAACAGAGGCGTTAAAGCCAGACTTAAAAGGAATGAGGGCAGAAAAAAAAGAGTTTTAGAACTTCGTGAAAAAGTAAAAGAAGACAGACGGGAAATCAGACAGATTGAAATGCAGCTAAAAAGAGAGCTTTTGGCAAAAGAAGATGAAAAAATAAACCGCAAAAAAGTAATGTTTGAAATCGAAAATTTAACAAAATCCCTTGGAAATAAAAAACTGATAGAAAATTTCACCACAAGGATTTTGCAAAAAGACAAAATCGCAATAGTCGGTAAAAACGGAAGCGGTAAATCGACACTTTTAAAAATCTTAATAGGCGAAGAGAAACCTGACAACGGCATTATTAAAGTTGGGGAAAATATAAAAATCGGATATCTTGACCAGAGAAAGACAATGCTAAGCGATGATAAAGATTTAATCGAAACGTTTTGTCCGCATGGAGGTGATCATGTGAATGTCAGAGGCAGAAATATGCACGTTTACGGGTATTTGAGGGAATTTCTCTTTCCTCCGGAATATTTAACGAAGAAAATCGGAGTTTTAAGCGGCGGGGAAAAAACAAGAGTCGCACTGGCACTTTTATTTACAAAAAATTATGACGTATTGATATTAGATGAACCTACAAACGATTTGGACATCCCTACCATTAATATACTCGAAGAATACTTAATGGACTTTGAGGGAAGCGTAATATTCGTAAGCCACGACAGGTATTTTGTGGACAAAATAGCAAAAAAACTCTTTATTTTCAAAGGTGAGGGAATTGTGGAAGAGAGCCATATTCCGTATACCGAATATCTTGAGATTGAAAAAGAACTCAAACAAATTGAAAATGTAAAATGGAAAATGGAAAATGAAGAAAAAAAAGAAAAGCCTAAAAAAAGGACTCAGAAAAAATTAAGCTACAAAGAACAAAAAGAGCTTAACGAACTGCCAAAACTTATAGAAGATCTTGAAACGACCATTGCCGAAATTGAAGAGTGCCTTGCAAACCCCGAATGTTATCAGGAAAAAGGACTTGTAAGTTTAAGCAAAGAGCTTGAAGAAATCAAAAAAATATATGATGAAAAGCTTGAGAGATATCTTGAGCTTGAGGAAAAAAAAGAAAAACTTCAAATGGAAAATTGAAAATGGAAAATGGAAAATTATTAAAAATATTAAAAAATATAAATTTGAAAGTACTAAAAGAAACCGTCAATGAAATTACATTATATTCGGCGGCGCTTAGTTTTTATACGATTTTTTCACTAGTACCGCTTATACTCATAGTGCTGACAATCTTTTCAAACACCCCGTTTTTTGCGGAATTTTACACTAAACTCGAACATTTCATAAGCTCAAACCTACTACCTACCAACTCCGATACAATTTCAACATACCTTAAAAACTTTCTTACAAACTCAGGGAAAATGGGAGTTATGGGCGGTTTTTACATTTTAATAACGTCAATTTTATTTTTTGACAACTACGAAACTATAATTTCAAAAATTTTCAACCAGCCAAAAAGAAACCTTTGGGAGAAAATAAAGCTTTACTGGACAATGCTGACTCTTTTTCCCATTATGTTTGCGGCGGCAATGTTTATGTCTATAAAACTGCAGTTTTTTTTGGATAAATCAACTTACACATCATGGATAAATTTTGCCAAACTCGCCCCGTTTTTAATTATATGGCTTACATTTTTCCTCTCATACAAAATGACACTCGAAGGTGAAAAAACAAAATCCGCATTTATTTCTTCTTTATTAGTTACCGTTACTTTTTTTATTTCTAAAAATATCTTCATTTATTATGTGTTAATAAATAAAACTTATACAACGATATACGGGTCTATCTCGCTTTTGATGTTTTTGTTTTTATGGATTTATATAAACTGGATTATATATATATCCGGAATATTCTTTATTAAATTTTTTGATAAAAAAGGGGAAGAGGAGTTTTAAGTTTTAAATTTATTTGCTAAATCTTTAATTTTATCCATAACAATTTTCAATGTATCTGAAACTTTGAATAAGTTTTCCCCTACTTTTTGACTAACATCAGCCTGCTGTTGCAATTCATAGGATGATTTTTTTAACTCATTTATTCTATAAGTTATTTTTTCGGATTCTTTACTTGCAAGTGTTGCCTTTTCAACACTGCTTGATAGTTTATCCATTACTGCTTTAGTTTTTTCGGCAAGTTCTTGTGTTTTATTTGAATTCTCAAGGGCAAATTCGGAATTACTTCTAATTTCTTTTTCGATTTCCTGAATTTCCTGAACAATCAGAGATGTTACAGCTTCGATTTCACCAAGCGATTTTTGAGTTCTTTCAGCAAGTTTTCTGACTTCATCCGCAACTACGGCAAATCCCCTTCCGTGTTCTCCAGCCCTTGCAGCCTCAATTGCCGCGTTTAATGATAATAAATTCGTTTGATCTGCAATTTCTTTAATGATTTTTAATATATCTTTTATCTGTTCACTTCTGTTGACAAGTTCTGTCGTTTTATGGGCCAGATTATTTTCATTTTCCGATTCGTTTTTAATGGATTCTACCATTTTTGTAAGTTCATCAAATGCTGCTTCTAAATATTCATAAGAAGATTTAACATTTTCAGCCGCTTCATTAATTGCAAGATTCGTATTGTATGCTTCTTCACTTATCTCCTCGCTTATCTTTTCATTCTTTTTAATCAGTTCAACCTGTTTATTTATAACATCCCCGATAGTCACACTTGCTTTGCCTACCTCATTTGAAGAAGTGGAAGAAGAAACTATAGCGCTTTTTAAATTATCAACAATATCCTGAATTTTTTCAATAAATTTGTTTAGATTTTCTGCAATTTCATTTGCTTCATCTTTTGAAACTACATGCACCCGTTTTGTTAAATCGCCTTCACCTTCGGCTAAATCCGCGGTAATATCCCTTAATTTAACAAGGTTACCCCTTAAATTACCTACCACATACATATAATAGATAAAAATAAACAATCCTATCACAGACAGAACCAAAAGAGCGTACTTTAACTGATTTATTATTGCTTCAAATTTATGTTTTTCGCCTGCAAGGTCTATTTTAACAGCCAGGTAACCTCCGCTGGCGTTCAAATTCCAGTGGGTATGACATTTCAAACAGCTGTTGTCAACAGGTAAATTATAATATGCCGTAACTTCGTTTTTATCCCATTTATAAGCTTCTCTGTTTTTATTGAATTTCAAATTTTTAGGCACTGTGTAATGGCACCTTGCACAGTTTCTGTCTTTAGGATGCAGTTTTTTATACATACATTCCGTTACAAGAGAATCTTTAATATATTTATAAAACCAGTCGTCCCTCATCCAAAGACCGTTTGTTTTTTTGTAATATTTAATATTTGGGTTGTAAAAATGTCCGTTTTTTCTTACAAAGGGAAGCCCGACGCTTTTTTCCCCGTCCTTATACATCATAAATCCGTCTGCACTGAATGCGTAAACGTCTTTTACCCCCTCAAGCGTTTTCATACCGTCAATCACTTCCTGAAACGAAAACCTCTGCCCTTTTTCAATGGAACTTTTCGAAAAAGTTTTATAAGATGTAAGAATAGTATCGGTATAATTTTTTGCATGTTTTTGAACAATTTTTTCGCCGTAATTTTCCAAATAAATTATAATCCCTGCAATTGCCGCTCCTAATAAAACTATGGGAATTACTATAAGTTTAAAAAACAAAGCCGATTTTACAAACTCTTTCATGGCTATATCCTTTTAAAATCTTTGTATTTTTCAAGTTTTCTCTCATCATCAGCGCGTTTAAACAAAATATTTCTAGGAAAGTTTTCACTTGCACACCCGATACATGGATGACCGCTTTTTATACAGTTGTATTTGTCGTAATCGTTACCGCTTTTTATACAGTCGCATTTTGTAACGGGACCCTGACATCCGAGTTTAAACAAACATCCTCTGTCCCCAATCCTTTTGGCAAATATTTTTTCCTGAAAATCGTTATAATAAACACATCTCTCATGCACCGTATTACCGAAAAACCTCAGAGGTCTGTGCATTAAATCAACCGGAGGGGTTTTTCTGTTTTTAATATAATAAAACAGCGTATACAATAAATGATTCGGCTTTAAAGGACATGCCGGTAAATTAACAACCGGAGTATCAACACTCTCTTCTTCAAGACATTTTTTAAGTGAAACGGCATCAATATGCATACCTTTCATATCGCATATCCCAAGAAACGAAGCGCACGTCCCCGCTGCTATTGCTAAAGAGGCTTTTCTTGCCGTGTTTACTATGGTGTCTCTTATAAATTCTTCACCCATCATACAAGCATGCGGCAGTTCTTTACTTGGAATCGCACCTTCAACTATTAAAATTAAATCATTTTGGGTGTCTTCATATTTTTTAAGAATTTCCATACTGAGCCTACCCTCAGCCGCCATAACAGTAGGATGAAATACAATATTTACAAATCTGCTTAAAATATCAACCAAAGGTATTTCGGCATTTAAAAACGAAGTCGAACACCCGTCACAGCTCATAGCGTGTATCCATATTAAATCCGGTTTGTTTTCAGATGTTTCCATAGCATCAAGCTCTTCAATACTGAAAAATGAACTTCCGAAAATTGTAGCCAGTAAAGCCTGTGTGGTTTTTAAAAATTCTCTTCTATCCATTTCAACTCCTTAATGAACCGCACACGCAAGGCACGGGTCTGTGCTTCTTATTATTCTTGATATTTCTATAGGGTTGTTTTCATCTTTTATGTGCGTACCTATAAGCATACTCTCAAGTGCGCCCGGGATATCCCTGTTGTCTTTTGGTGAAATATTCCAGGTTGTAGGCACAACCATTTCGTAGTTTCTTATATATCCGTTTTCACCGATATCTATAAAATGCGCCAAAGCACCCCTTGTAGCTTCGGTAAGTCCAACACCTTTTACGTTTGAAGGAGGATGTTTTAACTGCGTGAATCCTAAAACGCCTTCATCAACATTTAACGCGTCTTCAATTAATTTATCAATTATCATCATACTCACAATAGCCCTTGAAAGATGTCTTCCCATAACCGAATTGTAATCTTTTATGGAAATATCCAACTCGCTGTTTATTTTATTTACGATTTTGTTTAATTTATGGTTTTTGCCGCTTAAATACGTGTTTATCACAATCGCCGCAGGTCCCACTTCGACCACATGCCCTTTATACCTAGGGGCTCTTGACCATGTGTATTTCTCACTGTTTTCAAACTCTTCCAAATCAACCGGATGCAAATCGTCAAGCTCTAAAGGTTTGTATCCGCCGTTTTCTTTATAATACGCATAATTACTGTATTCCACTATTTCATAAGGTTCCACACCTTCTTCAAATCTGAAATCTTTACTAAACCCGGCAACAAACATATAACTTCCGTCAAGATTTTGTAAAGTGTTGAATGTTAAAAAATTATTAACCCCTTTTCCTATTTTAAAATATTCTTTAAAATATTTCGCCACCCTTAAGACATCTTCAAAATATTTGTTATAAATAAACTCTTTTAAATCTTTTGCCAAATTTATATATTTTATCAATCTGTCAGCCGTAGGTTTAGTGGTTATTCCACCGGCTTCTATGGTAGTCATATGGGGGGCTTTAGCACCGAAAATTTTCACCATTTCCGCAGCTTTTTTCATAGCTTCAAAATTTTCTAAATAATGTTTAATAAGTGTTAAATTAAATTTACTGTTTTCGATATATACGTTTTTATATTTTTGAGTAAAAAGAGGTGAAGGGAAAACTTTTTTCGAAGAAATTTCTTTTAAAACATACTTTTTAAATTCAAGCATTTTAATATCATTTCCATTATACTCGAGAATCGAATTTATATTGATAAAATCAAGAGAACTAAGTGTATAAAAATGCAAAAGGTAATCTTTAAGCTTATACGCTCCTATTACCATATTTCTTAAAAGTTTTGCATTTTTGTTAAGTTCAATTTGAAGAGCATCTTCAATTGCAAGCGCCGCAGCCTCGGCATGTGCATAAGGACAGCATCCGCATGTCCTTTGCGTAATTTGTATTGCAGTTAGATAATCATATCCTTTTAAAGCTTTTTCAAGCCCCCTGTACATATCAGCAGAACACTTTGCCGAAACTATTTTTGAATTTTTAATTTCAACATTTACCTTTAAATGTCCTTCTATCCGTGTAACCGGGTCGATTGTCAGTTTCATACGAATCCTTTCATTTTATATTAAAAGACACGTTCATAATATTCAATTATAAACTCAACAAAACTCAAAATTGAATATTATTAAAACGTATCTTTCGTAAAAGAAATAATACCTAAAAATTATTAAAATTTGAATAAATATTCATTTTTTTATATTTTAATGTAAAATTTATGTAATATTTACTTTTGGTTTGATTAATAAAAATGTTTGTAATATAATTTCACAAAAAAGGAGAAATAATGGATATTACTAAAATTAAACCGGGAAATCCTGAGGAATATGTAAATGCAGTTATTGAAATTCCGCAGGGAAGCAACATTAAATACGAACTTGACAAAGAGAGCGGCGCAATATTCCTTGACAGAATTCTTTACGGAAGCCAGTTTTACCCTGCAAACTACGGATTTGTTCCTAACACATTAGCTGATGACGGAGACCCGATTGACGTTTTGGTACTTTCAAGCGTAAGCGTGGCACCGGGGACTGTAATCAAAAGCAGGGTTATCGGAGTGCTTATTATGGAAGATGAAAGCGGTAAAGATGAAAAAATCGTAGCGGTGCCTACAGTAAAACTTGATCCTAAAATGGCAAAAATCAACGATTTAAGCGACTTGGCTGAAATCGAACTTAACCAGATCAAACATTTCTTTGAAACATACAAAGACTTAGAACCAGGAAAATGGGTAAAAGTAACCGGATATGAAGGAAGAGAAAAAGCAATTGAGCTTATAAAAAAAGCGATTGACAACTATAAATAAGTGGATAAGTAGGTAAGTTGGTAAGTTGTGAAGGTTACTTCATAACTTAACCACTTCACAACTTCACAACTTAACTACTTCACAACTTACTTGTTACCAATCTACACACCCCAACTGCTCATGTAATAAAAAAATCTTATATGCTACGTTTATGCTACTTTTTTAAATTATCATAAAGAAAAACAACAAAGGAGTATAGATGTTAAATGAAGTATATTATCCTAAAAAAGAAATGTTTAAAGACCCGGCATTTAAAAATATGTGCGAATATTGGGAAAAAGTAGAAGAATTTGAAAAAGACTATGAAGGGACCTGGGCAAAACTTGCAAGGGAAAAAATCACATGGTTTGAAGATTTCACTACTACTCTTGACGAATCAAACGCACCTTTTTACAAATGGTTCGTAGGCGGTAAATTAAACGTGGCGTATCAGTGTATCGACAGACACCTTGAGAGCAAAAAAAACAAAGCCGCAATCATCTGGGAAGGCGACAACGGAGAAAAAAGAATTATTACTTATCTTGAACTTTACAGGGAAGTAAACAGATTTGCAAACCTTTTAAAAAGCCTCGGTGTTAAAAAAGGCGACAGGGTAGTTTTATATATGCCGATGATTCCTGAAGCCGCATTTGCAATGCTTGCGTGTGCAAGAATCGGAGCAATTCACAGCGTGGTATTTGGAGGATTTAGCGCAGAAGCGCTTAAAGACAGAATTTTAGATGCACAGGCAAAAATTGTTATTACTGCAGACGGTGCCTTTAGAAAAGGTAAACCTTATATGCTAAAACCGGTTGTTGACAAAGCGCTTGAGGGAGTTGATTGTGTAGAAAAAGTATTGGTGGTTGAGAGAAACAACGAAGACATTGAATGGGTTAGCGGAAGAGACGTAAGCTATAACGACCTTATAGTAAATCAGGACGATGAATGTCCGGCTGAAGTTATGGACAGTGAAGACCCTCTTTTCTTATTATATACATCAGGTAGTACCGGAAAACCAAAAGGTGTGGAACATCATCAGGCAGGATATATCCTTTGGGCTCAGCTTACAATGGAATGGGTGTTTGATGTTAAAGACAACGATACATTCTGGTGTACTGCCGATATCGGATGGATTACGGGACACACTTACATCGTTTACGGACCTCTTGCGGCGGGTACGACAACCTTGATGTTTGAAGGTGTATTAACATATCCTGACAGCGGAAGAGCTTGGAAAATGGTGGAAGAATATAAGGTTAACCAATTCTATACAGCTCCAACCGCCATCAGACTGTTACATAAAATGGGACCTGACGAGCCTAAAAAATATGATTTAAGCTCACTTAGGATTCTTGGTACGGTTGGAGAGCCGATAGACCCTTCTGCATGGAAATGGTATTATGAAACAGTAGGTAACGGCAGATGCTCTATCGTTGATACATGGTGGCAGACTGAAACCGGAGGACATATGATTTCACCGCTTCCTGCGGCAACACCTGTCAAACCTGCAAGCGCAACATTCCCGCTTCCTGGAATTTTTGCGGAAATTATCGATGAAAACGGTAATAAAATGGAAGCGAATGAAAAAGGACTCCTTTGTATTACAAAACCATGGCCAAGTATGATCAGAACAATCTGGGGAGATCCTGAGAGATTTGTAAAAAGCTATTTTTCTACAGCTAAAAAAGACGGAAAACCTGTATATTTCTCAGGTGACGGTGCAGTATACGATGAAGACGGATATATCTGGATCACAGGAAGGGTTGATGACGTTATAAACGTATCGGGTCACAGACTTGGAACCGCGGAAATCGAAGCGGCAATCAAAAAACATCCGCTAATCGCCGAAGTTGCGGTAGTAGGAAAACCTGATGACATCAAAGGTGAAAGTGTATTTGCTTATGTTGTGTTAAAAGGCGAAGACACTGTAGCGGAAGAGATGGAGATCATTCAGGAAATCAACAACATAATAAAAGAAGAAATCGGAGCAATCGCAAAAGTTGATAATTTCGCATTCGTACCGGGTCTTCCAAAAACCAGAAGCGGTAAAATTATGAGAAGAATCTTAAGGGCCATTGCAAAAGGTGAAGAAATTACACAAGACACTTCTACATTGGAAGACCCAAAAGTTGTTCAAGCAATTATCGAGGTAGTAAATACCTGTGTTTTGAAATAAGAAGGTCTAAACCTTCTATTTCCTTTTAAGGAATATTATGAAAATAGTTTTAACAGAAGATGATGAATTATTGAATGAGTTATTAAAAGATTTTCTTGAACGCGAAGGTTATTTCGTAAAATCATTTTATGAAGGAAATACGGCATACGAATACCTAAAAAAAGAAAAATATGATATATTAATTTTAGATATCAATCTGCCCGATATTGACGGTTTGAGTATTTTGCAAAAACTACGTGAGAAAAAAATCTCACCTCCAACAATAATAATAAGTGCTATAAACGACATAGAGCACATTACAAAAGCGTATGATTTAGGATGCTTTGATTATATTAAAAAGCCTTTTTACCTCCAAGAGCTTTTAATTAAAATAAAAAGACTTGAAAAACAGCTACATCCCGATAAAAAAGTTTTTATCACCCTTTCCAAAAGATACATTTTTGACAACAAAAATAACGAACTGCTTTTTGACAACACTCCACAGATTTTAAGCAACATTCATAAAAACATTATTAAACTTCTTGCCCTAAACAAAGGAAAAACGGTCACTTTTGAAATATTAAGGGATGAAGTATGGGGAGGGATGGTGGATAATGCCACAATCAGGGCTGAAATCAGCAGGTTAAAAAAACTTTTAAAAGAAGATTTTATTAAAAACATAAGAGGCGTTGGGTATATAATAAAATAATGGACAATTGAAAATGGAAAATTAAATTTAAGATATAGCGCACCAATTTCAAAGTTAATATTTTTCACCATCTTGTATTACTAATCTACCAATAACAAATACACCAATATACCAATTAACCTTACTTCCAAATTCTCCATTCTCAATTCTCCATTCTCAATCAATCTGTTACTTTTCTACACACTTATTAATATTTATTTAACAATTTTCGTTTCATTACGTAAATACTACGTTTATGCTACGAATTATTTTTATTATTACCTTGATAAACATTAAAAGGAGTGTAAATGGAACAAACAAAACTTGGTAATCCGGCTGCAGTAGGTTTGGCGGGATTCGCAATGACAACATTTTTACTACAGTGTCACAATCTAGGCTGGATAGCTGTAGGTCCAGTATTATGGTTAGGACTTTTTTACGGTGGTTTGGCACAGTTTATTGCAGGGTTTTTCGAATTTAAGGTGGGAAACAATTTCGGATTCAGTGCCTTTGTATCTTACGGGGCTTTTTGGATGGCGCTTGCTTTATATCTAATCTTCGGAACAAGTGATGAAATAGTAAAAAGCTATCCAGTATTAAAATTAACAGGTTCCGGTGTTGCTTATTTCCTATTGGCTTGGACAATTTACACAGGAATTTTATTTATCGGTTCTATGAAACAAAACGGGGCATTGGCGTTTGTATTTTTAACATTGTTTTTAGGCTTTTTAGGTTTAACCGTAAAAGAATTCACCGGAAGTGCGTTAATCGGAACATTAGCCGCTTGGGATTTAATGATTTGTGCTTTTGCTGCATGGTATTTAATGGCACACGTAATATTAGCAGACCTTGGTATTAATTTACCAGTCGGAAAACCATGGAAATAAATTATAAACGAACATCTCATTAACGAGATGTTTTTTTTCTTCATTAATCTTCTTAACATTGCCTTTTTTTGAAATTTTTTGATTTTTCTCCACTTGCTACATTTATGCTATGTTTATGTGTTAAGATTTGCAAAATTTTAAGGAGTCGTCATGATACTTGAATCCATCAAATATATGATACTCGGAATGACGGTTGTTTTTGCATTCCTGTATCTGCTGACATTAGTGCTTGAATGGCAAAGAAAAATCATTGAAAAGTATTTCAATTCTCCCCCAACAACTCCAAAACCTGCTAAAAAACCGAACAAAAAAGACAAACTCAAAAAAGTAGCGGCGATTACAGCGGCAATACATCATAATAGAAGGATACAAAATGGCAATTAAATATATTGACATAATGGATACAACCTTCAGAGACGGCTTTCAGTCGGTATTTGGAGGAAGGGTTTTGATGAAAGATTTTCTTCCTGCAGTCGATGCGGCTGTGGAAGCCGGAATTAAACATTTTGAATTCGGAGGCGGCGCGAGGTTTCAGAGTCTGTTTTTCTATCTTCAGGAAAATGCGTTTGATATGATGGATGAATTTGCAAAAAGGGCAAAGGGTGCCAACCTTCAAATACTTGCAAGGGGAATTAATACGGTTATGCTTGATACGGCAAGCAGAGAAATGATTGATTTGTTTGCTAAACTTTTTGCAAAACACAACACCACAACGGTTAGAAATTTCGATGCCTTAAACGACGTAAATAATTTAATCTACAGCGGCCAGGCAATTAAAAAAGCCGGTATGAAACACGAGGTTGTGGTAACCATAATGGATCTGCCTCCGGGATGCACGGGTGCTCATGACGTTGAATTTTATGAAAAAATATTAAGAGACATTATAGAAAACGTCGAATTTGATTCAGTGGCGTTTAAAGACGCAACGGGTACTGCAAATCCTAATAAAATTTACGAAACAATAAAAATGGCAAGAAGACTGTTAGGAGAAGACGTTCATATAAGACTCCATACCCACGAAACCGCAGGAATCAGTGTTGCTAGTTACTTAGCCGCACTTGAAGCAGGAGTTGACGGAATAGATTTAGCGGCGGCGCCTGTCAGCGGCGGGACAAGCCAGCCCGATATGATAACCCTGCTTCACGCCGTAAAAGGTAAACCTTATAATCTTGGAGATTTAACGATTGATAAGGTATTGGAATATGAGGAAACATTAAAAGAGTGTTTAAAAGATTACTTCTTCCCTCCTGAAGCCACACAGGTAAACCCAATTATCCCGCTCTCTCCGATGCCGGGCGGTGCGCTTACGGCAAATACGCAAATGATGAGGGATAACAACATACTTCATAAATTCAACGACGTTATTAAAGCTATGAGAGAGGTTGTCGAAAAAGGCGGATACGGAACGAGCGTAACGCCGGTCAGCCAATTCTACTGGCAGCAGGCATTTAACAACGTAATGTTCGGACCTTGGAAAAAAATAGCTCCGGGATACGGAAGAATGGTATTAGGATATTTCGGAAAAACTCCTGTAAAACCGGATGAAGAGGTTATAAAACTTGCAAGCGAGCAGTTAAATTTAGAACCTACCACCGAAAACCCTTTGGATATTGCGGACAGGGACGAAAGAAAAACCATTGCTTATTGGAAAAACCTGCTTGAAAAAGAAGGAATCGAAACAACTGAAGAAAATATCTTCATAGCGGCTTCATGCCAGGAAAAAGGAATTGCGTTTTTAAAAGGTGAAAGTCCTCTTATGATTAGAAAAAAAGGAGAAGAAATGGCTAAAAACGAAGGAATTTATACGGTTATAGTTGACGGTGAGGTATTTAACGTTGAAGTTAAAGAAGGAAAAGTTGAAGTTAAAAACACAAAACCTACAGAGCCTAAAACCGTTACACCGACTACGGTAGAGCCTACAAGCGAAGATGTTGTGGAAGTTGAATCACCGGTACCGGGCAGCGTATGGAAAATTTTGGTCAATCCGGGAGATAAAGTAAACGCCGGCGATAAACTTATGATTTTGGAATCTATGAAAATGGAAATTGACATTCCTTCGCCTGTGAGCGGAATCGTGGCGCACATACCGGTAAAAGTTAATGATTCGGTCAATGAAGGTGATATATTAGCGACAATCGAGGAGGCGTAAATGAAATTAAAAGCTTTAATGCTTGCACTTTTCTTATTTTTTGCACCTTTGGCTTTAAATGCAAACAATATCGAACATCCCCAGCAGGTGCAAACCGAGCAGCACGATAAAAGCATCGGCGAGTTGATTAAAGGATTTTACAAACAAACCGGAATTTATGCGTTTTTAAACCCTCAAGAAGGTGCAAAAAACGCGCTTGGTGAAAATATCAGCAAATTTCACCAGAGCTTCGGTAGAATCATAATGATAATCATTTCATTGATTTTGTTTTATCTTGCAATCAAAAAAGGATTTGAACCGCTATTATTAATACCGATAGCATTCGGCGGACTGCTGGCAAACATTCCTCTTGCAAATATTATAGGTGACGGAGGGTTTATAGGAGAGTTATACAAAGCGGGAATACAAAACGAGCTTTTTCCTATTATAATCTTTATGGGTGTCGGGGCGATGACGGATTTCGGCCCCCTTCTTGCAAATCCCAAAACCGCCCTTTTAGGAGCGGCTGCACAATTTGGGATATTCGGAACACTTGTAGGGGCTGCCGCATTAAGTTATTACGGTATTTTTGACTTTTCACTAAAAGATGCGGCCGCCATTTCCATTATCGGTGGCGCCGACGGCCCTACTTCTATATTTATCGCTTCAAAACTTGCGCCTGATCTACTAGGAGCCATTGCCGTTGCGGCTTACAGCTATATGGCGCTTGTACCTTTAATACAGCCGCCTATTATGAGAGCTTTAACGACTGAGGAAGAGCGAAAAATAAAAATGAAAGCAACAAGAAAAGTAACCAAGCTTGAAAAAATGCTTTTCCCTCTTGTAGTATTAGGCCTTGCCATACTTATTATTCCCGAATCAAGTCCGCTTATAGGTGCATTGACTTTCGGTAACTTTGTTAGAGAAAGCGGTGTGGTTGAGAGACTCAGCAAAACTCTTCAAAACGAGCTTATCAACATTACAACCATTTTCTTGGGACTAGGAGTCGGGTCTAAACTTGCGGCTGAAAAATTTTTAGTCCCGGAAACACTCGGAATCTTGGTTTTAGGGCTTATAGCATTTGCCGTTGGAACTGCCGCGGGGGTTATTATGGGTAAAATTATGAATAAATTTTCAAAAGAGCCAATCAATCCTCTTATCGGTGCGGCAGGAGTCAGTGCCGTTCCTATGGCAGCCAGGGTTGCAAACAAAGAAGCCACAAGGGAAGATCCTACAAACGTTTTATTAATGCATGCAATGGGACCAAACGTTGCCGGAGTTATCGGAAGTGCCATTGCAGCCGGTGTGCTTCTTTCTATTTTTTAAAATAAAACTCTTACCCTCTTTCCCTTTTGTACTACTATCTAAAATAAATCTGATATAATACCAAAACACAAAACAACTCTTACATTCACCTTTTCTTTGGAACAGGGCTGTTTCATGCTAAACTCCAAAGATAAAAATATGACAGCTCCGTGCTCCTTTTTGCTTACGCAACACTCAAATTTTGCTAAAAAGTGCGAACGGCAAGCGCCCTAACGGGTAGACGCACTTTTTTAAACGCAAAATTTTCGTTAAAATCCGCAACCTTGTCTTTTTTTACTTTTTCGTTATTTAAATTTTTCAGCATGAAACAGCCCTGTTCTTTGGAACTGACTAAATGTCAGTTAGGTGATTAGGTGTGGA
>JAMOQT010000077.1 GCA_027063865.1 Nautiliaceae bacterium | reverse complement strand
CTGTCTTGCTTATATAGTTTTTTATTATATTGTTTAATATTTAACACAACAGGTACTTCGTATATGTTTAAAAATTGGATAATTTTAATTATAGTATTTATTCCGGCTGTTGTATAGATAATGTTTTTATAATCTTTTCTTTGCTGATAAATATCTACTGCCAATATCGGATATTTGGTGTTTATTTTTTTTATAAGCTCGTTAATGTCGTTCATTCTTGATGAAAATATTATAAGGGTATATTCTTTTTCTTTGGGTTCAAAAATTTTATGTTTTTCGTAAAGGACTATTTTGTTGAAATCTAAAAATTTATATTCTCTGAATTTATAGTTATAATAGAAGAAAAAAGCAGCTACCATTAATGCTCCGAAAAAGGAGCTGAATGTGTAAAAGAATCTGCTTTTCAATTATGAAAGAAGAGCCTCTATTTTTTCAACATACATCTGTTTTGGTGCAGCACCGATCATTGCATCTACCGCTTCACCGTTTTTGAAGAAAATCACGGTAGGAATACTTCTAATTCCAAACTGCCCTGCAATTTCAGGCGCTTCATCTGTGTTTACTTTTCCGACAACTACACCTTTTTCTTTATATTCTTCGCTTAACTCTTCGATAATCGGAGCGATCATTCTACAAGGTCCGCACCAAGGTGCCCAGAAATCCACTACTACTACTTCATTGTTTTTTATTGTATCTGCAAAATTTTGCGCATTTATTTCTAATGCCATAAAATCTCCTTAAAATTTTTAGTTATTATACACAAAAAAAGATATAAATTATCAATTATAAGAAAAAATTAATAGTATATTAGTTATTGGTTGAGGGTTAATACTTGGGTGACAGACACCTATGAACTGTAGTAAAAAAAAGCCCAAAAGGGCAGGAAATTAATGATCTACGTTGTCGTTGACGTCTCTTACTGCTAGTAGTGAATCAAGAATTGAATAAATCGCAATACCAAGTCCTAAACATCCGATTACGATCAAAATCTCCATCGTATGAGCAGGTACGTATGCGTATGGTGTTAGTTCGGCTAAGTTATAAATTCCCGTAGCTTGAGGTCCTAATCCGTCAACTCTTTCAGTCATAGGATATACGTTGCCTCCGTAAATGAATGCCTGTCTCATGAAAAATGTTCCTATTAATGCAGATATTGCACCAACTACCGATAATCCTTTGTTTTTAGTAGCCCAAAGAATAATCGGAACAACTAAACCTAAAACAATCCATGTCCAGAACATTGTAGCAACAGGGCTTCCGCCGACTATCAGTTTCATCCATTTTGGATCAACCGCCATATAATTTACTACTTCATATAAACCTACTAATATTGCAATAACCAGTCCAGCTTTGATTAACAAATTCATTGTATCTTCATAGTAAGGTTTGTTTTTAAGTCCTAAAAAACTGTAAAGCATTGCACCCGCAACTCCGGTTAATGCACCTGTTAGTAAGAAATAAATCCAAAGTTGTGGAATGTCAGTCCATAAATGTCTCGGATCGTTAAGGTTGAATAAAAGACCCTGGATATAAAATTCTGCTGCATCGATTACAAGACCTATAATAACCAAAACTCCCGCGATTTTTCTAGCCATTTCCCTGTTGTTTGTTAGTAAGAAATAGATTTCAATAAATGTAAACGGAATATATATTGTGTATAATGGCAACATTAACCACATACCGCTTTGCGGCTGAGGATTTAAAAACATCCAGTAAATATTAATTTGATTCGCAAGGTCGGTTGCGATTGATACAAGACCGCCAAAAACCATGGAAATACCAAATGTCGTAAACGCCGCTGCAACTTTTGGAGCTATATTTACATGGAAAAGTTCTGCCAATGCAGTTAGGAAAATAAGTGCACTACCTCCGTATAAAAGGTATGTGTACTGAGATACGAAAATACCCCACGGTTCCGCTGTGTTTACCTCTTCAATATGTTCTAAATGAAATATCTGCTCTTTTAAAGCCATAGCTATTTGCTTAGTGTCTTCCAGATTACCGGCTGCTGCAATAACACCTGCATTATTAACAAAATCATGCGCCCATCTTAGTGCAAAAATTTCATACCAACCGATAACTCCGATTGCAAGTAAAATATATGCTATAAGCATGGTTTTATTGAATAGTAACTGAGTGATGCTCACTTTTCTTATATTAAGCCCGCAACAATTAATGTATTCATTCATAACAGCTCCTTACGCTTTTTTCCACTCAGGCTTTTTCGCATTAGCCTCAGCTTCGTATTTGTCTTTAAATTCGCTCCATTTATGTCTTTTAACGTTTCCGAGCGTTCTTTTTGCATATTCTTCGTCTTCAGGTACCAGATAAAACAGTTTAGGAAGTGTGCCTTCCTCTTCTTTAAGCACGAAAAATTCCCTGTTTTCAAGAACCTTTACAATATCGGAATTCGGATCTTCCAAATCTCCAAACGTTCTAACTTTTGTAGGACATGTGGCACTACACGCGGTTGTTCCGTATTCTTGAATTCTTCCGTCACAAAACGTACATTTATCAATTGCATGTTTTGTCTCATCTATAAATCTTGCACCGTAAGGACAGGCTTCCATACAACCTTTACAGACAATACACATATCATAGTCAACTTTTACAATTCCGCCTTCTGCAAAGTGTGACGCACCAGTCGGACATACGGTAATACACGGTGCATCTTCACAGTGGTTACATTGAGACGGATAAAAATTTAAAAAGGTGTCAGCCAAAGTCGTTCCGCCTTCAACTATACCAACCCAAATTCTTTGCTTGTCAGCACCGAGCATTACCCCGTTTTCGTCTTTACATGCCACTTCACAAGCTCTACAGTCTATACAGTTTTGATATTCTAATGCCATTGCGTAATTAGCCATTTTTTACACCTTTCTAATTGTTACAAAAGTTTCATTCATACTAGAAGCTCCGATTATCGGATCAGTATGATCTTCAGCAATTGTAGCCTGAGAAATTCCGTTATTTCCACCAAGGGTCAGCATCGGTGATTTGCTTCCCATACCTGTTGCAACAAAAATAGTATCTTTTCTGATTCTCTTAGTCGGATAAACTTTCCCGATAACTTTTTGACCGGTTCTGTTTGTCAGTTCAACTTCGTCTTTGAATTTAACGCCCAGCTCTTTTGCAAGAGCGTCGTTAATCCAAATATAGTTATAGTTCATAAGGTCTAATAATAGATAGTTATTAGGATGTGAACTTTGTGTAAAATATCCGTGTCTTCCTATTACCAGTCTTACCTGGTTGTTTTTAGGTTCTTCATATAAAGAATCTCTCCATTTCGGGAATTTATGAAGAGTTTCTTCCTGATTGTTAATAGGGTTTTTGAATTTTTTACCTTCAAGGTTTCTAAGAGCAAGTTTTATCCATTTACCTTTTTTAGGTTTGATGCAGTAATCTTTCGGAAGTTTTGAATATTTATCGTATAAATTATAAACTGCTCCAGCTTTGTCTTCATAGTCTATTTTAAATACTTTTAGATGTTCATCAATTGCTTCTTCAATAGCTTTTTCGATTCCAGGCCAGTAAGCACCGTATTCTTTGGCTATTTCTGCGGCTTTTTTACCGTAAATTTCAGTCATAACTTCTTCATTGAATTCTTCCGGGGTTTTTTCATAAGCCGCACTTAATTTAAACGTAGCGATATCCAAATCGTCTTCACTTGCGTGTTCAATGATTTTTTCTACAAGTTTTTCATCTTTTATATCGGCTTTTAGTTTTTCTTCATCAACTTCAAAATCATCAGTCAGATATTTGGCAAGGTTAAAATCTGCAGGAAGTTCTACTTCCATATCATCGGCATCCCATGTATGTTTAAATGTTATCGCAGCTAAATCTTTTTCAACTTTTTCGCTTAATTCTTTCATTATGTTATAAAGCGGTTTAGTTGAATACATTGGTAGCATTGTGGCATTTCTCCAACCGATTACCGGCTGACAAAGCGTACCGAACGATTTTACAGGTGATGTTCTTTCAAGATAAGTTGTATCAGGTAAAATAACATCCGCATACATTGCCGTATCGTTTGGAATTATGTCAATTACCACTACTAAATCCATTGTTTCAAACATTTCGGCTGTTTTTTCATATCCCGGGACTGACTGCATAGGGTTTTCCCTGTAAATAAACATACCTCTTACGGGATATTCGCCTTCTTTTAGCTTTTCGCCTTTTTTCCATTTTGTATTTATTTCATAAACTTTATTTCTGAAAATTTGCCAGCTACCTTTTGTAGGGTTTAATAGCGGGTATTCACCTTTTGGGTTTGTTGCTATATCGATTCTTGTCTGAGCGTTGTCATAAATCGGAAAATCTTCATATTCATATTTTTCTGCTTTAAGACCTCTTCCAAGAAGTATACCGCCCGGTCTGTTTACGCATCCGTGTAATACGTTAAAGATTGCCTGAGCGCGTCTGAAGTCAAAATCCTGATAGTACCAAGTAGATTTTCTGCTTCTGTAACAGTTTGCCGCACCTTTATATTTTTCTGCAGCGTCGGAAAATTCTTTTGTAAGCCTTTTGATAGTATTGGCCGGAATTTCAGTAATTTTTTCAGCCCATTCAGGTGTATATTTGCTTCCTTCTCCGTTTGTAAAGTATTCAACCAGTTCATCTAAGCCATCGGCGTTTTTAGCTAAATATTCAGCTTTGTATGGAGTTTTATAATAACCTTTATTGATTGTTTCATAAATCATAGCAAGCATAAGCGCAAGGTCCGTACCCGGTTTAATTACTATAAATTCGTCAGCATGAGCGGCAGTGTTTGTATATCTTACGTCAACATATACTATTTTTGCTCCTCTTTTGTGAGTATTTCTGAATAAATCAAGCGTATCAGGAGTAACAATAGCTTCAGCTCTGTTTGCACCAAGCATCAATACATATTTACTTCTTCTAAAATCCGCGCTTCCCCAGCTTCCGAATGTCAAACTGTTAGCCATAAATGCAGGAGCAAAACATGTGGTAAAGTGATCGACGAAGTTACCGCTTCCAACTCCGTTTGCGAATGTTGCAAAAAGTGGCTCCTCAGCACCCGCACCCGCACCGAACGCAATTGCGCTTCTGTTGTCTTTTTCTTCGTCTAAAATTTTAATCATCTTTTGTCTAATATATTCGTAAGCTTCTTCCCATGTAGCTTTTCTAAATTTACCTTCGCCTTTTTTACCTACCCTGATTAAAGGCCATTTAAGTCTGTCGGGATCATACGGTGCAGCAAGTCCTGCATTTCCTCTCGCGCATAAAAAGTTTCTTGATTTAGTGAATAGAGGGTTTGGATCAAGCTTTGTTACTTTTCCGTCAACATTTCTGGCAATCGCGCCGCACATATTAACGCACATTCCACAAAAAGTTGGAATATATTTTGCGTTTTTTATGTCTTTTACTTTTTTTTCTTTAGTACTTTCGGCTTCTTCATACGCACTGAGTGCATATGCAGAAGAACTTGCAACCGCAACACCGGCTGCTGCGGCCGCTGAGCCTTTTAAAAAGTTTCTTCTCTTGAGATTTATAATTTCAGACATTTATTCTCCTTTTTGGATTTTACAAATTTATAGTATCAAAAATAAATTAAAAACAAGTGCCAAAAGGCACTTATAAGTTAAATTTATATTAAGAAAATATTAGAAGTTATATCTAATATAAGCTCTTACATCTTTTGTTTTTTTAACATATGAAAACATACTTGCCATATCCGGATTCATCATTACACCAAAGAATCCATCACTTCCAGGATAATCATATTTGATATAAGTATATCTAAGTCCCGCAGTTAAATGAGGGATAATTTCAGTGTTGTAATAAACATCAAAAGCTTTTCCTCTTACAGATGCAATACTACCGCCTAATGTGTCTTCACCATATGTGAAGTTTCTCCAGTATTTGCTGCCTTTTACATAGTTTATACCGAATCTGTCACCGTCTTTAAATCCTGGCATATCTGCTCCAACCCACCAGCTGTGTCCTGTATGAGACTCTGCAGCAACATATGGGTTGCCTTTGAATAACATAATGTTTTTACCGTTAGTTTTAGTTTTACTATAAGCATATGAAATGAAAGCTTTAGTGTCATCTAAGAAATCACTGATACCATCACCGATACCGTCAGCTTTAAATACAATGTTTTCACCGAAATAGTTACCGAAATCTTGCATAGAAGCTGTAGCATTAACTTCTGTAGCTGTAGCTAAGCTCATACTATTTGCACCTGTAATATCAAATTGATATCCCTGTACATGCCACGCCCAAACAGTTTCCGTCCATAAAGAATATTGTCCATCGTCATATGGAACTAAAATAAATCCTGCGAAATCCATATTTTTTAAAGCGTCATTTTTTGAATACGGAGCTGAAAAATCGCTAGGCCATTTACCAGTAGCGCTTGAATATCCTCTACCGGCACAGAATTTCATCCAAGTACCCCAATCTCCGAATTTATCAGAGATTTTTGAAAATTCACCATTTCCGATTTCGAAACTGAATCCGTCAAATTCCATATTAATTAAGTGTGCAAGCGGACTTGAAGGGTTGTCGTCTTCTCTTAAGTTAGCAGGGAATCCGTTTGTGGCAGGACGTCTTCCGGCACTGAACATAAAATCGTCACCGAAATGATAGTTGAAGAAGGCTTCTTTTAATCTTATTTGAACATCATCAGGAGTTTCGTTTGCTATCCAAGGAAGATTTTGAAAAGGATTTGCCATCATATTGCCGGCGTCACTATTTCCAAACATATTGTTGGCTTGTACTCTTACAGTTGCTTTAAGGTTGTCACTTGGTTTATATACACCTGTTAAAATAACTCTGTTTGTAAAAATATGATTATTTGTTTTTGTCCCTTTTACAGGTTTAAATGTATAATAAGTTTTTCCTGTGACAAAATCAGGTTGAACTGATGTAACCCCCATACCATCAGTAGTTTCATGGAAAATAGCATCATAAGTGGTTCTTAAATCATAACTCCAGAATAAGTGGTTGTTTGCAACGATAGGTGCCACTTTTTTATAGTATCTGTCGTTTTGTTTTTCCTGTTTTGCTTTAAGCTCTTTTAACTGTTGTTGCAATTCATTGATTTGTTTTTGTAAATTTTCAATAGTAGGAGCTGCAAATAGTCCTGCAACTACAGTAGCTGAAAGTAGTAATTTTTTCATTTTATCTCCTTAATTTTTTTATTTTTTTCGGGGAAGAATGAAACCCGAAAAATTAAACAGCGAAAATTATAATAAAGAAACTTTAAACTACACAAATTAAACGTAAAATATAAGTTAAATTAATTACACACATCCGGTCGGTATTTGACCGTTTAAAACATTGAAAAGGAATACTTTTAATTGCTTGAGTTTGCCTCTTTTAATTATTTTTTCCAAACCTTCAGCAGCTTTTGGGTTAAATTGTCTGGTTTTTTCAATTAGCAGTTTGCCGTTGTCTTTAAATAAATTCAGTAAATCTTCTTCGTTTTTTACATTTAATTTTTTTAAAAGTTCAGGAGCTTTAATGCCGTATTTCGGGATATGCTTAACGTATCTTATATAAGCCTTGTATCCGGCTATATAAGGACTTATTGCATAAATTTGCGTTGATAAAGCTAAAGCAATAAAAATTGATTTTTTGAGTTTCATTTCTTCCCCTTTCATAACTAGAATGAATATTAATTCATTCTCAATTGTTATATTAACCCTTTTTCCCTTAAAGTTTGCTTAATATAAGTAAAATTTATAACATAAATTGCTAGTTGAAAAAAGGAAAAGAGAGGGAAAAGAAAAGCTTTTTATTAATTCTTTGTTAGTAGATTTAAAAAAAACTTTAATTTCGCCTCATCTCTTCCTTATCTTTTCCACATCTTTGTCAAAAATAAAGGCTTTAACTAGTAATTTGGGTTATATGTTATAATTTCAACAAAAAAGGCGCAAATGAACGAAAAAGCATATATTCTTTTAGCAAAACAAGAAGGTATATCTAATAGAGCCGCAAAGGAATTAATAGATAGAGGATTGGTATTTGCAAAAGATAAAAAAATAAAAATAGCAAGAGGCTTACTGCCGGTTAATACCAGATTCAAAGTCTTAAACTTTCCAAAACCCAAAAAAATTTTTGAAGATGAGAATCTTATCGCCGTTGACAAACCTCCATATATAACGAGTGAGGAAGTTTCTAAAATGTTTAAAAACGAGCTTTTACACAGGCTTGACAAAGAAACAAGCGGTGTTTTGATTTTGGTTAAAAATGAAAAATTTAAAAAAGCCGCAATTGAAGAATTTAAAAATCAAAATGTTTATAAAGAATACATTGCATGGGTTAGCGGAATAGTTGCAGAACCTATGAAAGTAGATTTACCTATAAAGGTTATTAAAACAAAAAGCGGTGCATTTGCAAAGATATCAAAAGACGGGGAAGACGCCGTAACCGAAATTGAACCGATTCTGGCATTCAGGACAAAATCAAAAATAAAAGCAATTATACATACCGGAAGAACACATCAGATAAGAGCTCATTTAAAAGCTGTGGAACATCCTATTTTAGGTGATGAAAAGTATGGAGGGGAACCTTTTAAAAGGGTAATGCTTCATCATCATAAATTTAAAATATTTGATTATAATTTTGAATCGCCTGAGCCTAGTGATTTTAAAATGCAAGAAGAAGTAAATACGTATAAGAAAAAAAAGAAATAGTCTTTAAAGGAGAGTAATGTTTGACAAGATAAGTGACGGCTTTAAGAGCGCAATTAATAAAATAAGAATGAAAGATGACGAAAAGGCACTTAAGAAAGCTCTTGACGAACTTAAAAAGAGTCTTTTAAAAGCTGATGTTCATTTCAAAGTGGTTAAAGAGCTTTTAAGAGAAGTTGAAGTTGAAACTAAAAGAGCCGGAATAGGAAAGGCTAACTTTTTAAAAGCCCTTGATAAGGCACTGACTAAAATTTTAACGGCCCCTGGTAATTACGGGTTTGTATATGCATCAAAGCCTCCTACCATAGTTCTTATGACAGGTCTTCAGGGTAGCGGTAAAACAACTACAACAGCAAAGCTTGCAAATTATTTAAAGCAGTTTAAAAAGAAAAAAGTTCTAATGGTTGCTGCTGACCTTCAAAGACTGGCGGCGGTTGAACAATTAAAACAGTTGGCCGAACAAAACGGGCTTGATATTTTTTATGACGAAAATTCAAAAGACCCGGTGGATATTGCAAAAAGAGGCGTGCAAGAAGCAAAAGAGAAATTTTACGACGTGGTTTTAATAGATACGGCGGGACGTCTTGCAATTGATGACGAGCTTATGGAAGAGCTTGTAAAAATAAAAAATGAAGTTAATCCTCATGAAATTTTCTATGTGGCGGATTCTCTTACAGGTAAAGATGCCCTTAATACCGCAAAACAGTTTGATGAAAAGCTTGATATTACAGGTGTGATTCTTACAAAATACGACGGTGACGCAAAAGGCGGGGTTGCTTTAAGCATTGCACATCAGGTCGGAAAACCTCTGAGATTTTTAGGTACGGGTGAAAAAATTCAGGATATAGAAGTATTTGTGCCTGAGAGAATCGTAGGCCGTATAATGGGTGCCGGAGATATTGAAGGGTTGGTTGAAAAAACATCTGCGATTATTAATGAAAAAGAAGCAAAAAAACTTACCAAAAAACTTAAAAAAGGAAAATTCAACTATGAAGATTTTTTAAATCAGCTTGAGCAGATGAAAAAACTCGGAAGTATGAAAAACATTCTTGGAATGATTCCCGGGATGGGTAATATACTTAAACAGCTCGGTGATATCGACCTTGAAAATTCTGCCGAAATTAAAAAGATTAAAGCTATGATTAGCTCAATGACACCAAAAGAAAGACAAAATCCTGAACTTATTAAAGAAAGTGCCAGTAGACGAAGAAGAATAGCCCAAGGTGCGGGGCTTAGTGTCCAGGAAATTAACAGAATAAACAAGCAGTTTCAAAATGCCGCTAAAATGGCAAAAAAATTCGCAGGTAAAAAAATACCGAATATGAATGAGCTAATGAAAATGGCTCAGGGCTTGAATTTTCCTAAATAATATATTAAAATTCCGAATTAATTTGTATATGGGTTGGTTTGGGCGGGATTAAACAAAATAAACTAAGGAGTAAACGTGGTAAAAGTAAGACTTGCAAGATTTGGTAGAAAAAAAAGACCTTTTTATAGAATAGTTGTAACTGATAGCAGAAAAAGAAGAGATTCCGGATGGATTGAATCAATCGGATATTATAACCCTATGACAGAACCTGCTACTGTAAAATTAGACCTTGAGAGACTTAACTACTGGTTAGGTGTTGGTGCTAAAATGAGCGAAAGAGTTACTAAACTTAAAAAAATCGCTGAGGAAAACAAAGCTTAATGGTTGTTGATTTTGTTACGGAGTTTGCTAAATTATTGGCTTTTGAACCTGAAGAAGTAAAAGTAGAAGTTGTGCCATACGATGATTTTGACGAAATAGTTATATATGCAAAAAAAGCCGATGTCGGGAGAATTATCGGCAAGGAAGGTTCTATGGTAAAAGCCATTAAAACCGTTATAAGCGGTTGTAGGGCAAAAGAAAATAAAAACTACAAAATAACGGTAAAAGCTGAAGATGAATAAAATCCCTATTGCAAAAATAGGTAAAACTTACGGAATCAAAGGGTGGCAGAAAATCCACCTTTTAACCGACTTTCCTGAACAATTCAAAAACGGAAAAACATTTCCCTCCGATAAAATCGATCTAACAATTGAAAAAATTGATTTAAAAAGAGGACTTGTTAAATTCAAGGGAGTAGATACTCCGGAGGATGCTAAAAAACTCACTAACAGAATGCTCTATACCACTGAAGAAGCTACAAAAGAAAATATTAAACTCAAAAAAAACGAATATTTTTGGTTTGACATAATCGGTTGTAATGTGTATGAAGACGGAGAACTCTTAGGCAGGGTTAAAGAAATAGAAAGAGCTAATGAAGCAGATTATTTAGTAATTAACACCAATCCGGATTTAATTGAAAAAAAGTATCCTAAAAGATTTTTAATTGACTTTAAAAGACACGTAAAAGACGTAGATGTTGAAAACAAAAAAATAGATGCTTTAGGTGCTAAAGATATTCTTGACTCACTGTTATGAAAATTATCTTTTTAACTCTTTTCCCAAATATAATCAGTTGTTATTTTGAAGATTCCGTGTTAAAAAGAGCGCTTGAAAAAAATCTTTTTGAAGTTGAATTTGTAAATTTTAGAGAATATTCCACAAACAGATTCAAGCGGGTTGACACCCCTCTTGTTGGAGGAGGTGCCGGTATGATTATCGATAATGAGGCTTTGAGGTATGCTTTAAAAGATTTAAAAAGTAAATATAAAAGCAAAAAGGTGATATTCTTAACACCCGTGGGTAAAAAGTTTAATCAAAAAGATGCAGTTAGGCTTGCAGATGAGGAAGTTTTGATTCTTGTGTGCGGAAGATACGAAGGCTTTGATGAAAGGCTTATAGAGGATTTTGCTGATGAAGTTTTAAGTATAGGGGATTATATATTAACAGGCGGGGAGCTTGGAGCACTTGTAATAGCAGATGCGGTGCTTAGAAATGTAAAAGGTGTATTAGGAAACAGCGAATCGCTAAAAGGTGAGAGTTTTGAATCAAATCTTTTAGAACCTCCTCAGTTTTCAAAAACAGGCGAAGTCCCACAAATATTAAAAAGCGGCAATCACGCTAAAATAAAAAAATGGCAAAATAGCTTAGCTGTTCAAAAAACAAGGTTTCATAGACCGGATTTGATGGAATAGTGAAAAGTTAAAAGTCAAAAGTGATTAGTGGAATTTAGAATTGTAAAAGAAAAATCTAAAACTCAAAAAATTTCTATTTATACCAAAACCAATTTTAAAATTTATATCTTTTCGCCTATGGTTGGTTAGGTATGTTCACCTTCTTTCACCCTCTTACACTTTATGATATTTCGGTGAAAAAAGGTACTAATGTAGTATTATTTATGTGGATTGGTATTACTATTTGCTCAATCTTAAATTTTAAATCCGTACTTGGAACTTGTAATCCGGAACTGCACTCTCACATAGCATCAGGGCTGTTTCATGCTAAACTTCAAAGATAAAAATATGACAGCTTCGTGCTCCTTTTTGCTTACGCAACACTCAAATTTTGCTAAAAAGTGCGAACGGCAAGTGCCCTTACGGGTAGACGCACTTAATTTAGGGCAAAATTTTCGTTAAAATCCGCAACCTTGTCTTTTTTTACTTTTTCGTTGTTTGAATTTTATCAGCGTGAAACAGCCCTGCGCATAGCATAAGGGTATTTGATTAAAATGAATAATTTGATATAATTTCATTTCAAAATCAAGTGTGAATGCCCAAAGGGCCAATGGCACAAAGGAGATAGTATGATTAACAAATACATTGAAGCATTTGAAGCAAAGCAGATTGAAGGTAAAGAAATCCCTGAATTCAGACCTGGTGACACTGTAAGAGTTGCAGTTGAAATTAAAGAAGGTGACAAAAAAAGAATTCAGAATTTTGAAGGTGTTGTAATTGCAATAAAAGGTAGAGGAGTAGGGAAGACTTTTACTGTTAGAAAAATCGGTGCAAACAACGTTGGGGTTGAAAGAATTTTTCCGCTTTACAGTGAAAGTATTGCAGGAATTGAAGTAGTTAGAAAAGGTAAAGTAAGAAGAGCAAAACTTTACTACCTAAGAGGAAAAACAGGTAAAAAAGCAAGAATTAAAGAAAGAAGAGATTAATTTTTTCCTCTTTTTTATTTTTAAAACAAAATAGTGTCCGGCACTATTATTTTGCTTAAGATAGGAAAAAGATAAGAGGAAAGGTGCAAAAGGTCGTGTTAGAATTTTAATTGTTTGTTCTGAAAAAATATTTTTTTCAAACGGCAACGTTTAAGTAATACCAAAACACAAAACAACTCTTACATTCACCTTTTCTTGGTACTGACTAAATACGCTCAACAAGAGTGCAAATTTTTTAACACTTCGAAAAAGCTAAAAAGTGCAAACGGGAGAGCCGTTAAAAAAACGACAACTGCTTGTCGTTTTTAGGCTCGCACGGCGATGAAAATGTGTAAACTTGCACTTCATACGCCTGTAAAGCGCCCTTCGGGTTAAGTGCACTTTTTTTAACGCTTTTTCTCCGTTAAAATTTGCAATTGTTTCACTTTATTTAGTCAGTACCTTTTTCCCCAAAATAAATGTTTGATTTATTTTGGGGATTGGTATAACCCAAAATTTTTACAAAATAGACCATAACATTACAGAGTTTTTCAATTGGTAAAAAGAGAAAGAGAAGATACGGCGTATGTAAGTGTAATATGTGATTCGGTTTATATTTCTTTTATATAGTGCCTGACACTTGTTTTGTTCAAATAAAAGAAGAGAAAGGAATGATTACATCATTCCCATTCCGCCCATTCCTCCCATATCAGGAGCTGCTGGGGCAGGTTTTTCTTCTGGAACTTCAGTTACTGCCGCTTCAGTTGTAAGAAGCAGACTTCCAACACTTACTGCATTTTGAAGTGCAATTCTTTCTACTTTTGTAGGGTCTATAATTCCGGCTTCAAACATATTTACATATTCACCTGTTGCTGCGTTGAATCCGGTGTTTTCATCAGCTTCTTCAACTTTCATAGCAACAATTCCCGCTTCAAATCCGGCATTTGTTGCTATTTGTTTAATCGGAGCTTTAACAGCTTGTTTTACGATATCAACACCGATTTTTTCATCAGCATCTTCAGTATCAACGCTTATTTTTGCTGCAGCTTTAAGAATTGCTGCACCACCACCGATTACGATACCTTCTTCAACAGCAGCTTTTGTTGCGCTTAATGCGTCATCAACTCTGTCTTTTTTCTCTTTCATTTCAGTTTCAGTTGCGGCTCCTACTTTAATAACTGCAACTCCGCCACTAAGTTTTGCAAGTCTTTCTTGTAATTTTTCTCTATCATAGTCACTTGTTGTCTCTTCAATTTCTTTTTTGATTTGATTGATTCTTGCTTCAATTGCTGCTTTGTCACCTTTACCGTCAACTATTGTTGTGTTTTCTTTATCAACTACAACTCTTCCTGCCTGTCCAAGGTCAGCTAAAGTCGCGCTCTCAAGAGTTCTACCAAGCTCTTCAGAAATTACTTGACCGCCTGTTAGGATTGCGATATCTTGAAGCATTGCTTTTCTTCTATCACCAAATCCAGGCGCTTTAACCGCACATACGTTTAGCACGCCTCTTAGTTTATTAACTACTAGAGTTGCTAAAGCTTCACCTTCGATATCTTCAGCGATAATTAGTAACGGTTTGTTTCCAGCTTGTACCATTTGTTCAAGTAATGGTAATAAATCTTTCATATTGCTGATTTTTTTGTCGTATAGCAAGATATACGCATCGTTTAGTTCAGCAACCATTTTTTCAGTATCGGTTACGAAATATGGACTTAAGTAACCTCTGTCAAATTGCATACCTTCTACTACTTCAAGTTCGTCTTGAAGAGATTTTCCTTCTTCTACAGTAATAACGCCGTCTTTTCCGACTTTATCCATAGCTTCAGCTATAAGCTCACCTATTTTTTTGTCGTTGTTTGCTGAAATTGTTGCAACCTGAGCGATTTGTTCTTTGTTTTCAACAGTTTTGCTCATGTTTTTAAGTTCGGCAATAATAGCTTCAACGGCTTTATCCATTCCTCTTTTAACTGCTACAGGGTTTGCTCCTGCAGTAATGTATTTTAAACCTTCTTTGAAAATAGCGTGTGCTAAAACAGTTGCTGTTGTTGTACCATCACCTGCTTCATCAGCAGTTTTACTTGCAACTTCTTTAACAAGCTGTGCTCCCATGTTTTCTACAGGGTGTTTAAGTTCGATTTCTTTTGCAACTGAAACACCGTCTTTTGTAATGTGAGGTGCTCCGAAACTTCTTTGAAGTAGAACGTTTCTACCTTTTGGACCCATAGTAACTCTAACTGCATCTGCAAGTTTTTCAACACCCGCTAACAATTCGTTTCTAGCTACATCGCTGTATACTACATCTTTTGCTGCCATATTCCCCTCCTTTCTTATTCTATAATTCCAAGAATATCGTCAGTATTTAATACTAAGTATTCTTTTCCGTCTATTGTAATATCAGTACCACTATATTTTGCGAATACCACTTTGTCACCTTCTTTTAACGGAAGGTTTTCATCTTCTTCAACCTCTTTAGAAATTGCTATGATTTTTCCTTCAAGAGGTTTTTCTTTTGCATTGTCAGGAATGATGATTCCACTTGCAGTTTTTGCTTCTTCTTCTACTCTTTCAACCAAAACTCTTAGTCCAATTGGTTTAAACATTTCCGCCTCCTTTAGCAGTTATTTATTTTAACTGACGGAATTATAATAAAAAAAAGAAAAAAAGTCAATATAATTTAGTAGAAAATTTAGAAAAATTTAGTATTATTAACTAAAGTTTAATTATTATAATAGACGCATATAATGCGTAAATTGATAGTATGTATGGGGAATTAATTCCCCATCATTAAATTAGGCAGCCAAAGAGAAATTTGAGGAATGTAAGTAATAAGTAGTAAACCTGTAAAAATTACAAAAAACCAAGGCATTACGGCTTTTACCACTTCTTTAATGGAAAGTCCTGTAATACCGCTTGCAACAAAAAGATTTAACCCAACCGGCGGTGTTAACATACCAAGTTCCATATTGATGGTTATAATTACACCAAAATGAATAGGGTCAATCCCTAGCATTGTGGCAACCGGTAAAAGTAGAGGAACCATAATCATAATAATTGAGCTTGGTTCCATAAAGTTTCCGGCTATTAAGAGCAGAATGTTTACGGCTATTAAAAACATTACTTTATTCAGATGCATCTGGACTACAAAGTCGCTTAGCATCTGAGGTATGTTTTCAAGCGTTAAGAAGTATGCGAATACTGATGCATTGGCGATTATAAACATAATCATTGCACTTGTTTTCGCACTTTCTAAAAATACTATTTTTAGTTCACTGATTTTTATGTCTTTATAAATAAAAATAGCAATAAACAAAGCCCATACTGCACTTACCGCCGCAGCTTCTGTAGGAGTAAAAACACCTCCGTAAATTCCGCCTATGATAATTACGATTGTCATTAACGCCCAGAACGATTCTTTAAATTTTTTCCATTTTTCGCTCCATGGGGCTGGGTCGGTTTTTTTAAATCCAAGTCTTTTAGCACCAATATAAGTTACCGCCATAAGCATAAATCCTATTAAAAGTCCCGGGATTATCCCTGCTATAAAAAGCTTACCGATACTTACTTCTGCCGTAACACCGTAAATAATCATAACGATGCTTGGAGGTATTAAAATTCCAAGACTTCCCGATGCGGTAATTGTCCCCACCGCATAACTTTTAGGGTATCCCGCTGCCGTAATCGCTCCGAACATAATAGACCCAATAGCCGCAACGGTAGCAGGGGAACTTCCTGAAACCGCAGCGAATATTATACTTGCAAATATTGCCGCTATCGGAAGACCTCCTGGCAGATGTCCCACAAATGTTCTTGCAAAATCCACAATTCTTCTCGCACTGCTTCCTTTGCTCAGTAAATTTCCGGCTAAAATAAACATAGGAATAGCCATAAGCGCATATTTGTCAAGCTTGCTGAATATGGCACTTGCCAAATCTATAAGACTCTCGGGACCTTCAAAAAAGTATGATGTTATAAATGTTGACGCCCCTAACGCCACACTTACCGGAACACTTAAAAATAGAAGTAAAAAGAATATTCCGAATAATATACCCGCAACCATTATTTCACCTCTTTCATTTGAAGTTCCATCTCTTCTATAATCATTTCGTGTTCCGTTTTAGTGGTTACTTCTTCGGCAGGGGTTTTAATTAATTCTATTGTTTTTTGAGTGATTCTGTAAGCAGCCGTTAAAAATGCTAAAGGAAGTGCTAAATACGGAATCCACATTGGTATGTTTAAATCTATACTTATTTCTCCGCTGGCTTTAAGTCCGAAGTCAGGGTCGAATATAAACAAGTACCCGTAATAAGCAACTGCCAACAGATACACAAGTGTTATTAAATGTGCTAAAAACGAAGAAAATTTTGCAAGTTTTGCAGGTAGTATGTCTAAAAGAATAGTAACCCTTATATGACACTCTTTTCTGAAACAGTAACTTGCCCCAAAAAATGCAGACCAGATAAAAAGATAATTAGTAAGCTCAAACGCCCAGTCTATCCCCTGATGGAATATAAATCTTGCTATCACGTTTATAAAAGCCAAAAGCACCCCGGCTGCAATGCCGAAGGATGCTATGAATTCGTTAATTAAACCTATTATTTTATCAAGTAAATCTAATATTTTCATTCACCGGCTTTTATAGCTTTTTGTATTAAATCTTTGCCTATTATTCCGTAAAATTTAGGATAAATGCTTCTTAGTTTTTTAATCCAGGCATCTCTTTGGGCTTTTGTTAGGTGAGTGATTTGAAGTTTCCCTGTTTTGTCGGCATATTCTTTAATTTTTGCAAACTGAAAGTCGTTAAGCTCTTTTGCCCATATCCTTTCTTTTGCAGTGGCTTCTTTTATAGCCTGTTTTATAACTTTTTTCATATCAGCAGGAAGTCTATTCCAGAATTTTTTGCTCATAACCACCATATATCCGAGATATCCGTGATTAGAAATAGTCATATATTTTTGAACTTCATAGAATTTTTTAGTATAGATGTTTGAAATTGTGTTTTCCTGTCCGTCAACAACGCCCTGTTGAAGAGCCGAATA
>JAMOQT010000076.1 GCA_027063865.1 Nautiliaceae bacterium | reverse complement strand
AAACGAGGTGGGGTAGCTCAGCTGGCTAGAGCGCCGGTCTCATAAGCCGGAGGTCGGGAGTTCAAGTCTCCCCCTCACTACCATTAAAATTTCCATAAAATCGATGTTTTGATGTTTCAATTTTCATTTAAAGCCTCTGCGACCTTATCAAAGCTCATAAACTCATTACCATATTTGAATATTTGCTCCATTTGCAGACTTAACAGTAATATTTTTCACAGTATATTCGCCTAATTTATCACTTATAGTTTCTATAATGCGTTCATAACCTCAAAAAGCAGGTCAAGTTCTTTTATATATTTTTTCATAAGTATTTCATCTATTTCCTCTAAAAGCTCATTAACTCTTTTGCTAAATGCAATAAATTCATCTTTA
Source organism: Nautiliaceae bacterium (assembly GCA_027063865.1). GTDB lineage: Bacteria > Campylobacterota > Campylobacteria > Campylobacterales > Nautiliaceae > Nautilia. Next base: position 5,476 of record JAMOQT010000076.1, on the reverse strand, counting down.
CTTGCTTTAAATTCATTATCCGGCAAGGCAGATATAATTTTTTTTATCAATTTTACTTTACTGATAAACCCATCAATATTACACTGCTTAAATTGAGTTTAAATATTTTTAATTAATGGATTTATTTGCATAGTCATCTCAATACTTATGAATAATTTACTCAATTATATCACACAATTTAAGTTGATTAGTTTTTATAAAAACTTTTGTGAATTCCCTTAAATGCAATAAAACAGAAAATTTATAAAAATTGACTTTATGGAATTATCGGGATATAATTTTCTAAATCATTCTTGGGTTTTAATTTAAAGGACTTCGTAATTATATGAGATGGCAAATATAATATAAACTTTGAATATTTAAAAGCCATTGCAATAAAGAAGTACTATACTTAAAAAATTTAATTGAAAAAGAAAAAATCGATAAAGATATTGAAAATTTAGCTAAAAAATTTTTATAGGTCTACAATAATACTGAGTTTTAAGAATTTGTAAAAATACAGTTAATTTTTGGGATAACATTATTATAGAAATTATTTTGAAAAAAATAAATATAAGGATTATTATTGGTTTTAGCTTTAAAATACAGGCCTAAAAGATTTGAGGAAATAATAGGGCAGGACGCTATTGTAAAAACACTGACAAATTCCCTTGATAAAAATAGACTTGCTCATGCCTACCTCTTTTCGGGACTCAGGGGTGCAGGGAAAACCACTACTGCAAGAATTTTTGCCAAAGCGCTTCAGTGTGAAAACGGTCCCACGTCAAACCCTTGTGAAAAGTGCGAAAACTGCGTTATGGCAAATGAAAACCGTCATATAGACATCATAGAAATGGATGCGGCAAGTAACCGTAAAATTGAGGATATTAGGGAGCTTATAGAACACACCAAATACAAACCGAGTGTGGGAAAATATAAAATATTCATAATCGACGAAGTTCATATGCTTACAAACGAGGCGTTTAATGCACTTCTAAAAACTCTTGAAGAACCTCCTGAATATGTAAAATTCATAATGGCGACCACTGATCCTTTGAAACTTCCGGCTACAATTTTAAGCAGGGTTCAGCATTTCAGGTTTAATAAAATCAAAAATTCAATTATAGAAAACTATCTGATTAAAATATTGGCAATTGAAAACGTAGAGTTTGATGAAGAAGCCTTAAGGCTTATCATAAAATCGGCAAAAGGGAGTGTAAGGGATTCACTCACACTGCTTGATCAGGCAATCGCTTTTTCAAAAGGCAGAATTGATTTGGACAGTGTAGTTGAGATGCTTGGAGTAATTAATCCCGAAATTATTAACGAAATATTTGAGGCGGTAAAAAGCGGTGATAAAAAGAGAATAAAAGAAATTATAGAGGAAATCAAAGACTATGATATAGAGTCAATCATAGACGAGGTAATTATATATTTAAAAGACGCACTGTTTGAAGGAAGTTTACCGTTAATTACGGTTCAAAGGTTTTTCAATATCGTTGCAGACGTTAAAGAGCTTATTAAATACAATACGGACAACGAATTTGTTTTAACTTTGATGTTTTTTAGAATGACAGAAGCTATGAAACCCCATAAAATTGATGATTTAATTAAAAGTTTTGAGAAAAAAATAGATATTGAAACATACAAACCCCAAAAAGAGCCGAAAATATTGAAAAAAACTCCTGAAGATATGTTTAAAGAACTTATTGTAAAAATTAAAGAAAAAGATATCGACCTTGGCGTCTGTTTTGAAACCAGCGTAAAATTCATTTCATTTGAAAACGGGGTTTTAACTTGGGAGAGCTGCCCGGATGAAATGTGTAAAGAACAGTTCAAAAGATATTTTTCACCTGTAATAAGACCTTTAATAAACGAAATATTCGGAATAGGTACTAAAATAGAACCTATCAGATGCGAAAAAAAAAATGAAATGCTAGAGGTAAAAAAAACTGAAAAAAGAGAATCTTCCATACTTCAGGATAAATCCGAAGAAGTGATTAATAAGGTTAGAGAAATTTTCGGAAGCGATGTTAAAATCGAAAAAATAGTCCATAAATAAATCACATTATGTTTCATAAATGCCGAGATTCCGGAGTTTTAGAAGTGTGTGTGGCGGAGAGTGAGGGATTCGAACCCTCGGTGGGCGTTAACCCACACACGCGTTCCAGGCGTGCGCCTTCAACCACTCGGCCAACTCTCCATATTGAAATTATAACAAAATAATAATAACTGGGTGTTATCAAAAAAAAGGGGGGGGATTGAAATTATAGCAAGAATTTGTCATTTTTGTAGTACTTTTGTAAAAAAAAAGTCGGTTTTTTGTGTGATATAATTATACCAATCCCAAAAATAAATGTCCCATTTATTTTTGGAGTGAAAGAGAGTGAAAGAAGGTGAAAAGATGTAAACTTTAAAATTGGTTTTGGTATTATTAAAGAAAAAAAGAGCTATTTAAGTTTTTTCAATATAGCTTCAAGTATGATTTCGTCATCTTTGGCTTCGGCTTTGAAAAACTCTTTTTTGTCGTCATTGTAGATGAATGTAATATTTTCACCGTAGTTTGAAATCGATTTAATGTTTCTTTGGGAAGCTAAAACTTTTATTTTTATTTTTTCGATGAAGTTTTGGGTAGGTTTGTCGAGTTTTCCAAATCTGTCGATTAGCTCTTTTTCTATTTCATATACGTCTTCAAGAGTTTTACACATTGAGAGTCTTTTATATAATTCAAGCCTTAGTCTGTCTTCTTTTACCACTTCGTCGGAAATATAGGCGTTTATGTTTAGTTTTACTTCCACTTCGTCTTCTTTTATCTTTTTACCGCTGAGCTCTTTAAGCGTATCTTCAAGCATTTTTACATACATGGAATATCCAACGCCTTTTATTTGTCCGGATTGTTCGGCGCCTAAGATATTTCCGCCGCCTCTTATTTCCAAATCCCTCATAGCAAGTACCTGTCCGCTGCCTAAAAAAGAATTTTCTTCAAGGGCAATTAGTCTTTTTTTTGCATCTTCGCTTAGTTCGTCTTTGTTTTTGACCAAAAAGTAAGCATATCCTTCATATCTGCCCCTTCCGACTCTACCCCTAATCTGATGCAGATCAGCAATTCCGAATTTATCAGCGTTTTCAACAATTACCGTGTTTACGTTTGGTATATGTATTCCGCTTTCGACTATTGTGGTGGTAAGTGCCATATCGTATTTGCCTGCGATAAAATCAACAAGCCCTTTTTCAATCTGTGCCGGGGTCAGTTTTGCGTGGAGTACCAAAATTCTGAGATTTGGCAGGATGTTTTGAATCTCTTTTTTCTTTTGTTCGATGTAGGCGATGTTGTTATAAATGTAAAAAATCTGACCGCCGCGTCTGAGTTCCCTTAAAATAACCTCTTTTATAAGGTTTTCATTCCATTCTTTTACAAACGTTTTGGTTGACTGTTTGCCTTTTGGGGCGCTCTCAAGGGTGGAAATTGATTTAACCTGTGAGAGTGCCATATTAAGCGTCCTTGGAATAGGGGTGGCGGACATATAAAGGGTATGTACGTTTTTGGATATTTCTTTTAGTTTTTCTTTTTGTTTTACTCCGAATTTGTGCTCTTCATCTATTATTACAAGCCCTAAATTTTTATATTCGAGATTAAGTCCCGCATGGGTTGAGATGATTATGTCAATTTCTCCGGTTTTTACTTTTTCTATAATCTCTTTTTTTTCTTTACTTGAAGTGAATCTGTCAAGTTTTGCAATTTTGATGCCGGTATCTTTGAATCTTTCTTTAAAACTTTCGAAATGTTGGTTTACAAGGATAGTCGTAGGAGCTATTACGGCTACCTGATAGCCTGAATTTGCCACAACGAAACTTGCAACCATCGCAACTTCGGTTTTACCAAATCCCACATCTCCGCTTAGTAGCCTGTCCATTATTTTGGTTTTGAAATCTTCAAGGATTTCGTTTATAGCTTTTTTCTGATCAGGAGTATGGATAAAAGGCGCTTTTTGAATAAATTCTTTAACACCTTCAAAATTAAGGGGTATGGGCTCGATTAGCTGACGCTGGGCTTGAAGTTTGATAATATCTGCCGCCATTGAGAGGATTTTTTCTTTAATTTTTTCGCGTTTTTTGGCAAACGAGCCTTTCCCTAGTTTATCTAAAGTCGGTATTACACCTCCGGGGGCTATGTATTTTTCTATAAGGTTTAAGTTTTCAACCGGCAAAAGAAGTTTGTCGTCATTCGCATAAAGAATTTCCGCATATTCTCCGATTTTTCCAAGTATTTCGACTTTTTTAAGTCCGTTGAATTTTCCGATACCGTGGGCTTCGTGAACTACGAAATCGCCTTTTTTAAGTTCATCTAAAACTAGGTTTGTTTTTTTTCTTTTTTCAAATTCAGGAGGGTTTAGGGAGATAATATATTTATCGGGGCAGTGGATATTGATATGGGCGTCGCTTTTAATCCATTTAATCAGAGGGGCTCTTAATTTGACTTCTTCAAAAATATCCGCTTCTTTTAATAACACTTCGTTTTTTGCGACTATTTCAATATTTGCGTTTTTGTGCTGATTTAAAAATTCTTTAACGTTTTTAATATTCAAATCTTTGCATTTGCCGTTTTGGATAACGGGTGCTTTTTCAATTTCCGGGTTGAATTCTTTATAAAACTCTTTATATTCGGCAATTTCCTGCGTTAAGTCGTTTAAAAGTACAAAATCTTTTAAATATCCCCTCTCAAGATACCAGAATCCAAGCGAATAAAAATCTTTATAAAACGCCGAAAATTCGCTTGTATTGATTTTATCTAAAATTTGGTCGTATTCTTCTTTTTCAAGTGCGGCTATTGCCGGGATTATGGTAAAAAATTCAATCTCTTCAATACTTTTTTGATTTGTTTCTTCAAATATCCTGATACTTTCAACCTCCGTATCAAAAAGAGACACTCGCACAGGCTTTTCAAGGTTTATGGGCCATATGTCGAATATGTCGCCTCTGAAGCTAACTTCTCCTTTTTCGCTTACGATATCTACATTTTCATATCCCCAAAGAATAAGTTTTTCTTTTAGTTTATTAAGCTCAATATCATCACCGAATTCTATGTCGATTGACTGATAATATCGTTTGTGGGGAAGCTTTTTCATTATGGTGGTGTATGGAGAAATAAAAAACGAATTTTCATTATAAAATTTAAAAAGTGCGTTGTTGAGTTCAAATATCTCGTTTCTGAAACTTCGTAAATCATCTCCTAAAGCCGCTCTAAAATCCGGAAACACAACATAAGAAATATTAAGATATTTAAATACTTCACCGCATAAATCGGCTTCTTTTTTTGTCGGAGTGATAATGTTTGTATGTTTTTTTTGTAAAAATTCATAAACTTTTGCCTGCAATTTATACCTTTAAATCAAGATTTTTTAGATATTCTAAATATATGTTTTTTATTCTCTCAAAAAGCGCTTCGGATTTTGTCATAGTTTTATCCCTTCTTTTAAAATTTTTTCTTTAAATTCGT
>JAMOQT010000075.1 GCA_027063865.1 Nautiliaceae bacterium | reverse complement strand
CCAAAAACAACAAAGCCGTTATGGAAATTAACGGCAAAGAAATCACAAGCGAATATCTTTTAGTCGCCGCCGGCAGAGTGCCGAATACGGATGTTGTAAAAACGGATAAAATAAAAGTTTCAAAAGGCATTGATACGGATGAGTATTTTAAAACGACAATGTCGGGCGTTTATGCTGTGGGAGACTGTAACGGAAAACTTATGCTCGCACACGCGGCAAGGGCTGAGGCTCTAAATGTAGCAAATCAGATTTTAGGCAAAAAAGAAAAATTAAATCTTAACAATATTCCGAAATTTATTTACACACTTCCGCTAAGTTATGCAAGTATCGGAGTATCTTCTACAAAAACGGCGGAATTTCCGATTTCTCATCTTGGAATCAGCGGAAGTTATTTAGGTGATGAAGAAGGAATTGTTAGAATTTACGCAGATGATGAAGGATTTATCACAGGGGCCGATATTTTCGCACCGAATGCAGAAGAGATTATAGGAATATTATCAGCTACGCTTGCCGGAGAAATGGATATTCCTACGCTTGATAAAGCGGTGTTTCCTCATCCGACATACTCTGAAGCAATTGACAGAGCTTTGAGGAGATTTAGATGAAAATTGAGGAATACAAAGATATTCCTATTGAAAAAATAGCAAGCGAATTTCAAACGGATTTACAAAAAGGACTCTCAAACGAAGAAGCCAAAAAAAGATTAAAAAAATACGGACCAAATGAAATCCCCGAATACAAAGAACCTCTGTGGCACAGAATTTTCAGAAGATTCTGGGGACCTATTCCATGGATGATAGAGATTGCGGCTATTTTAAGCGCGCTTGTTCATCATTGGGAAGATTTTGCCATTATTATGATAATGCTTTTTGTAAATGCGGGGCTTGATTTTTACCAGGAGCACAAAGCACTTAACGCCATTGAAGTTTTGAAGAAAAAACTTGCAAGAAAAGCGATTGTTCTTAGAGATGGCAAATGGATGGAAATTGACGCAAAAGAGATAGTCCCGGGAGATATTATAAAAATAAAAATAGGAGACATTATCCCGGCAGACGTTAAGCTTATAGGAGGAAGCGATTATCTTTTGGTAGACCAGTCCGCACTTACGGGTGAGAGTCTGCCCGTAACCAAAAAACCGGGAGATATAGCATATTCAAACTCAATCGTAAAACAGGGTGAAATGACGGCTCTTGTAATAGCTACGGGGCTTAATACGTATTTTGGTAAAACGGTCGGTCTTGTTGCAAAAGCCGAACAAAACCAAAGAAGCCATTTTCAAAAAATGGTTATTAATGTGGGTAATTTTTTGATAATAATCACAATATTTATGGTAGGTATTATTATCTTTTACGGTATAAAAAGACATGAACCTATATTTGAGCTGCTTGAATTTTCACTTGTTTTAACTGTATCGGCAATTCCAGTGGCGCTTCCTACGGTACTGACGGTCGTAATGGCTGTCGGAGCACTCAATCTTGCCAAAAAACAGGCAATTGTAAGCCGTCTTGCCGCCATTGAAGAGATGGCGGGGATGGATGTTTTATGTAGTGATAAAACAGGAACGCTGACCCAAAACAAAATGACGGTGGGTGAAGCTTATGTGGAAGAAAACCATGATATAAAAGAACTTTTTAAATACGCACTTCTTGCCAGCAGGAAAGAAAACAACGACCCTATTGAAATCCCTCTTTTTGAATGGGCTAAAAAGCATAATCTAAAACTTCCCCCATTTAAACTTTTAAAATTTATTCCGTTTGACCCGGTTAGAAAAAGAACGGAAGCTTACGTAATAATAGAAGGGAAAAAAATTGTAGCCACAAAAGGTGCCCCTCAGGTAATTATAGAACTAAGCGACCTGAATGAAGAGCATAAAAAACTGGCGTATGAAAAAGTAGAAGAATTTGCCCAAAACGGTTTTAGGACATTAGGAGTTGCTTATAAATTGGCCGATGAAAATAAATTTCACTTTTTAGGACTCATTCCTCTGTTTGACCCTCCAAGACCCGATTCAAAAGAAGCGATTGAAGAAGCAAAAAAAAGAGGCGTTGAAGTTAAAATGGTAACGGGAGACAATGTGGCCGTTGCCAGATATATTGCAAAAATTTTAGGAATCGGTGAAAACATTTATTCAATAAGAGAACTTAAAAACGAAACTCACGACGAATACGTAGAACTTGCCAAAATAATAAGCAAAGCACTGCTGAAAGCTATGAATTTAAGTGAAGACGAAATTCAAAAAAAAGTAAATGAAATAGTACAACTTGTAAAAAAAGAAATCGAAAGAGAACAGAAATTAATAAAAGGCGGCGTAAAAAGGCATGAAAGCGAAATTATAAAAATAATAGAAGAGGCAAACGGATTTGCCGAAGTTTTCCCTGAAGACAAATACTTTATAGTAGATGAACTTCAAAAAAGAGACCATATTGTAGGAATGACGGGAGACGGGGTAAACGACGCTCCGGCTTTGCGAAAAGCGGACGCGGGAATTGCCGTAAGCGGAGCTACGGATGCTGCAAGGGCGGCTGCCGATATTGTTTTGATGGCTCCCGGAATTAAAGTAATAATCGATGCCATTAAGGAAGCGAGAATTACGTTTGAAAGGATGAAAAGCTATACGGTTTTCAGAATTGCAGAAACTATAAGAATTATAGTTTTTATGACCTTATCAATTGTGATTTTTAATTTTTACCCTATTACCGCTTTAATGATTATTATTTTGGCCCTTTTAAATGATATCCCGATTTTGGCAATTGCATACGACAATACAAAAATTAGACGTAAACCTGTCAGATGGGATATGCATGAAATGCTCGTGCTTTCAAGCTGGCTTGGAATTGCGGGGGTTATAAGCAGCTTTTTAATCTTTTACATAACAATGGTTTATCTAAAATCCCATCCTGAAAGTCTTGCGTTTTTACCTGACGTTCCTAACTGGATTAATGTAAATGATGAAAAATCATGGCTAGGATTTGTCCAGAGTCTCTTTTTTGCAAAACTGGTAATTGCAGGACATGGAACCATTTACAATACAAGGATTGATGACTGGTTTTTCAAAAAACCGTGGCCTTCTTTAATCCTTTTTGGAGCAACATTCTCAACACGGGTTATCGGAACAATTATAGCCGTTTACGGATTTGGACTTATGACTCCTATCGGATGGGGATGGGGACTTTTTATGTGGGCCTATTCGCTTAGCTGGTTTGTATTTAACGACGCCGTAAAAATGGCTATTTTAAAATATTACAGAAAAACAAAAGGAATAGAGGTATTATGAATGATTTGATTCCTAAAGATTTGATTTCTTTTTTAACGGTCGTCGTTTTTTCTTTTCTTATAGGACTTGAATTAAAAACTTACAGAGCAAATAAAGAACCTCATTCACATGTAGGATCAGCAAGAACTTATACTTTTATAGGAATAATAGGATTTATTTTTTATAAAATATCTCTTAATTATTATATTGTAGGTTTTATCTCGCTTAGTATATTATACGCCATCCATTACTATTTTAAAAACGAAAAAGAAAGAACTTCCATTATCTCTTTTTTACTTATGGCAATAGTTTACAGTTTCGGAGCTTTAATTCATATATATAATCAAATCTGGATGATTGCCCTGCTTTTTGTTTTAGTGGTATTTATACTTAATTATAAAAGCTATATCGGAAGAATATTAAATGAAATAAATGAAAAAGAATTTGAAACACTTGGAAAATTCATGCTTTTAAGTGCTGTTATATTGCCTATACTTCCCGATAAACCGTTAAATTATATAGGTATTTCCCCTTTTAAAATATGGCTGGTGGTAGTCGTAATCTCAACAATATCTTATGGCAGTTACCTGGCTCAAAAATTTATTTTTAAAAACAAAGGTTATTTAATTACGGGTATTTTCGGCGGACTTTACAGTTCTACCGCGACAACGGTGGTTTTAGCAAAAAAAGCTTTAAATATTAACGCAAAAGATGAACTGTTAAGTATTATCAACTCGGCAATTATTACCGCCACGGCTATGATGTATCTGAGATTATTAATAATTGCTTATATTTTTAACAAAGAAATAGCAAAACAAATTACTGTACCTATGATATTATTTGCTCTTGTTGCCATAGTCATAGCTTTTCTTTTATATAAAAAAACATCATCTCTAAACGCACCTATAGATGACAGAAATCCTCTTGAGCTTACAACCGCTTTTGTTTTTGCCTTTTTATTTGTGGCTATGATGGCAATTACCCATTACGTAACAAGTCATTTCGGAAATATAGGACTTAAAATCTTATCGTTTATCGTAGGCTTTACAGATATCGACCCGTTTGTTTTATCCATCCTTACAGGTAAATTTCATATATCAGTAAATTCTTTGGCTTCGGCAATAGTCATTGCTGCAGGAAGTAACAATATTTTAAAAGCTTTATATGCTTTGATTTTTAGTAAAAAAATTGCAAAAACTTCGGCAATATGGCTTTTTATATTAGGTATTGCAACAATAGGTTACGGACTGATTTTATATTAAATTAAGGAGATGATTATGTTAGAAAAATATTTACCCGCAGACGTTCCACAAGGAAAAAGAAAAG
>JAMOQT010000074.1 GCA_027063865.1 Nautiliaceae bacterium | reverse complement strand
TCAAATTAAGTTCAGTAATTAAATGCTCTAACTGCGGTGCTTATAAAAGACCTCACAGAGTATGCCCAAGCTGCGGTGAGTATTAATGAAAATAGCAATTGATGCAATGGGTGGGGACTTCGGTCCTACGCCGATTATTGAAGGTGTTGTAAAAGCTCTTGAAAAAAAAGATTTCACACCGTATTTAGTAGGAAACGAAAAAACAATTAAAGAGTTATTGCCTAAAAAATACCATTCCCTTGTTAGATTTATAAATAGTGAAGACGTAATCGGAATGCACGAAAGTGCCACGGAAGCATTAAAAAGAAAAGAATCCACTATTTATAAATCTATCGAACTCTTAAAATCAGGCGAAGTTGAGGGTGTGGTATCCGCAGGTCACAGCGGTGCAAGTATGAGTTTGGCCACATTGAGACTTGGAAGAATAAAGGGAATTAAAAGACCTGCGATTGTAACTTTTATGCCTACAATAAAAAAAAGATACTCTTTAGTATTAGATGTCGGCGCAAACGTAGACTGCGAAGCATTAAATTTATATCAGTTTGCTTTAATGGGCGAAGTTTATGCTAAAGTTGTATTAAATACCTTTAATCCTAAAATTGGTCTTTTAAGTAACGGGGAAGAAAAAAGCAAAGGCAATTCAATAACAAAAGAAGCTTTTTCTATGTTAGAAAGTTTTGATAATTTTATAGGAAACGTTGAAGGCGGCGATATATTTAAAGGTGAAGTCGATGTAATTGTAACGGACGGTTTTATAGGAAACATTGTCCTTAAAACAAGTGAAGGCGTAGCGGATGCAATAGGAAGACTAATTAAAGAAGAAGTCAGAAATTCAGGAATATTACAAAAAATAGGAGCTTTACTTTTAAAACCGGTATTTAAAGGACTAAAAAAAGCCACAGATTATGCGGAATACGGAGGTGCTCCTCTTCTTGGTGTGAACGGATGTGTTATAATTAGTCATGGAAAAAGTAATTCAAAAGCTATTAAAAATGCAATATTTCAGGCAATGAAATATATTGAAAACGATGTTACGAATAAAATACAAGAGTCACTAAAGGTTCATTAATGTTTGCAAAATTTACAAGTATAGGTGCTTATGTCCCTGAAAAAATTTTAACTAATAAAGACTTGGAAAAGATTGTAGATACGACTGATGAATGGATCACTAAAAGAACAGGAATCAAGACAAGACATATAGCTGAAGACGAAGTAACAAGTGATTTGGCATATAAAGCTGCTCTTGACGCTCTTAAAAATGCCGATATGAAACCTGAAGACATTGATATGATTATTGTCGCCACTATTACGCCCGATTATTTCACTATGCCTTCAACCGCCTGTGTAGTAGCCGAAAAACTTGGAATTGTTAGACCTGCCGTAGATATAAGCGCAGCATGCACCGGATTTATTTATGCCTTAGCACAAGCAAAAGCATTTATAGAGAGCGGAATGTATAAAAATGTAATGATAATAGGCGCAGAAACACTTAGTAAAATAGTAAACTGGAAAGACAGAACCACCTGCGTGTTATTCGGTGACGGAGCCGGTGCTGCAATTATAACTGCCACGAGCAATAAAGAAGAAGCAATTATAGATATAGACATAAATGCAGACGGAAAATATCAGGATTTTCTAATTACTCCCGGAAGAGGAGTAAAGTTTGGCTGTGAAACAGAAAGAATCTGGCTTGAAATGAAAGGTAACGAAACATTTAAAGTAGCCGTTAAAACACTTTCGCAATCGGTAAGAGATATTTTAAACAGAAACAATATGACAAGTGACGATATAGACTGGTTTATACCTCATCAAGCAAATTACAGAATAATTGACGCTGTGGCGAGAGCAATTAAAATGCCTGAAGAAAAGTCGGTTTTAACCGTTCAAAAATACGGAAACACATCTTCAGCTTCCATTCCTATGGCCATAAACGATATGTTCAAAGAAGGCAAACTCAAAAAAGGCGACATTATGCTTTTAGACGCTTTCGGAGGCGGGTTTACTTGGGGAAGTGCCCTAGTCCCTTTCAATTAATTTATTCTCACAGCTTTCTACAGCTGTTAAAATATTCCCCTCAAGTTCTGGTACATGTGAAAACACTATTTTAAAAGGCACCTGAATTCCATCTATTTCGGTTTTTTCAAGTTTACTTTTGATTCTGTTTGCAATTTTATCTGTTATTTCTAAATTATTGAATGTAAGAATCTTAAATTTATTATCAATATAAAAAACAAAGTCTATATCTCTAACTGATTTTTTTATTATTTCTGCATATTTTTTAATTAATTCGTTAACTTTATCCGGTCCGTAAAAACCTTCTAATATATTGATATTTACAAGTTCAATGAATATTATTCCTAACGGTTTGTTGAATTCATTATACTCTTCTAATATCACATCAAAATATTTTTTATTAAACAATCCAGTTAAAGGGTCTTTAATTACAATGTCGGCAACTTTCAAACTCAACGTTTTAAACGAAATTTCACCTGTTAATTTTCCGTTTTTGTCAACAATTGGAATATGTTTTAATTTATTGCTCCTCATAAAATAATACGCATCTAATATATTCGTAAAAATCGATAATTTTTTAAGCTCTTTAGGATGTTTTTTTATATAATCTTCAATTTTTTCATCTAATAAATTTTTCATAAATATTTCAAAAATATCCGTATTTGTAAAAATATAAACTGGCTCTTGATTGTTTACAATATAAAATGTATTCGATTCACACTTATACATATAAGCTATCAGGTCGGAAATTGTTTTATTTTTTACATCAGAAATTTCTTTCATACAGACCCTATCCATATAATTTTCCAATGTCATAATAAGCCTTTAATTGATTTTTATTTTTATTATTTTAATTGTAGCATAGTTTTCAAGATTATGCTATAATTTCACCTCAATTCGTAAAAGGAGAAGCTATGCCTAAAATGAAAACAAACAGAGGGGCGGCTAAAAGATTCAAAGTTAAAAAAAGTGGTAAAATCAAAAGAGGTGCGGCATACAGAAGCCATATCCTAACTAAAAAATCACAAAAAAGAAAAAGAAATTTAAGAGCCCCTAAATACGTAGATAGCACAAACATTAAAGCGGTAAGAGATTTATTGGCTATCTAAGTTAATGTGAAGAAGCGGCAAAGCAGGCAATATGCCTCACGCTATAAAGCGTTAAGTTGCATTTGTTGCACGCCAAAATAAGAAGGAGACAAAATGAGAGTTAAAACAGGTACGGTCAGAAGAAGAAGACATAAAAAAATATTAAAAATGGCAAAAGGCTTCTACAGTGGTAGAAGAAAACATTTTAGAAAAGCGAAAGAACAAGTTGAAAGAAGTTTAGTATACGCTTTTAGAGACAGAAGACAGAAAAAAAGAGATTTTAGAAAATTATGGATTATTAGAATCAATGCTGCATGCAGATTAAACGACATCAGTTATTCAAGATTTATTAACGGTCTTAAAAAAGCAAATATTGATTTAGACAGAAAAATATTAGCAGACCTTGCAATGAACGAACCGGAAGTGTTCGCTCAAATTGTAGAAAAAGCAAAAGCGGCTTTATAATTTATTTCCCTTTTTGGGAAATTTATTGTTTGTTTAACATTGTAGTGTCTGGCGCTATTAACATATTTGTCTAAAAATTAAATTGTTTATTGATTTTTTTAACAGTCGGATTAAGGATTAAACTGTTAGGGTATTAGTATTGAACATTTAAAATTTACCTTCAGTATTCATTAACTGCTATTTTTGGATTGTTTGTTTTGACCAGTAATTTTAAACTCTTAAGCAGTTTTTCAATACACACATTTTTTTGACTGATACAAAAACACAAAACAATTCTTACATTTGCTTTTTCCCAACAAATAAATTAAATATTTATTTTGGGATTGGTGTAATATTGCTTTCACTTAATCAAATTCTAGGTGACAGACACTGAACTGATACATTTTTTAGGTCCCCAGACACCTGCGGCACAGGACGATAAGAGGTGCTCTGCTCCCTTCCGGGCCTGAAGCGTTGCCTCTTACCGCCCTTGCACAGGGCTGAGGATGCGAAATTATACCAAAAATTTAACTGTTTTCCAATAAATCGGTCTTTTTTTCCATTATATAATGATAAAGACTCAAAACTGCTAAAGCGGGCGCAAAAATGTTTACTAAAGGAATAAAATTTAAAATCACATTTACAACAGCAAAACCCCATATCAGTTTTTGGTCAATATCGATTTTACCTACTATTGAAGTTACACATTCATATAATGCGTTTTTTATCACATAAGCCCATAAAACGGTAATTAAAACAATATTGACAAAAGGAACAAAAAGCAGCGGATACAACAGTTTTAGGAATAGAAGCAATTTATCCTAAAATCTCATAAGCTCTTTTTATTAGATTTCTTCCGATATGAATACCTTTCTCTTTTAATGCAACCCTCATTCTTCTTGTGCCATAATATGGAAACTCTGTATATATCTCATCTATTGCGTTTAAAATCTTCAATTCTTCCCTTGAGCTTAAAGGCTCTTTTTTTATATAATAAAAAGCTGTTTTTGAAACATTTAACAGCTCTAGTTTCT
>JAMOQT010000073.1 GCA_027063865.1 Nautiliaceae bacterium | reverse complement strand
GTTATTGGGGTTGTTATGGTTTTAAAATTTCTAATTTCCCATTTCATTCTTAGAACCTCAAACTTGACAACTTTCCCTATCTCTTCCCTCTCTTTTCCCCATTTTCACTTTTTTTCACCATTTTTTACTTTTATATAATCCCATATCTCTTTATCACCAAACAGCCCTTTTCTTGCAAACAGCATAATACCTAAAAGAATCAAACTAAACACTACCATTCTTAGTCCTGGAATCCCGTGAACAGGACCGATAGACCAAGTCGCATCATCAAGTGGTCTTAACACCTCCATACCGCCGATGAACAGTAAAGTACCGAAAATAGCCCCGCTCATACTTCCAAGACCGCCTAAAACAATAATAATCAATAACTGAAATGTCAGCATAAATGTAAACTGATCCGGAGAAATAGAACCGATTGAACTCGCCAATAGGCCTCCCCCCACACCTTCAAAAAAAGCACTTGTCATAAAAGCAATAGTTTTTATTTTAAATGTATTTACCCCCATTGCAAGTGCGGCATCTTCGTCATCCCTTACCGCTTTCATTGCGCGTCCGTATTTGGAATACATAATGTTATAAACTAAAATAACGGTTACAAGGGCGGTAAAACCTATCCAAAAATAACTTGCAAACCCGGGAATTGAATCAAGCCCCATAGACCCGTTTGAAATTTCAGGATTGTTAATTAAAAATATTCTGATAATAAACCCAAAACCTAAAGTTACAATTGCTAAATAATCGCCCCTTACCCTAAAAACCGGAAAAGCAAGGGTCAAAGCGACAAGCGCCGAAACTATTCCGCTGATTATCAGTGTGAAGAAAGGATTTGGTAAAAATATATCCCTAATAAAAGGATAAGGGTCAGCTATCATATACATATCCGCTTTTATCTCAGGACTTAACATCAATAAAGCCGTAACATAAGCACCAATTGCCACAAATCCGTTAGGCTCAAGCGAAAACTGCCCCGTTACACCGTTTATGAGATTATAACTGACCGCCAAAATAATAAAAATATACACATTACCCAAAACAGTTATCGTATAATCGTTAAAAAAACCAGGAGATATATATAAAAACCCTAAAAACAATGCGGTAATTACCGCAATAAGCCCAAAATATTTCAAAGGGGAATTTTCTATTTTCAATTTTCTATTCTCCATTCTCAATTCTCCATTCTCCATTTCTAAAACCTTTGTCTTTCAAAGTCTATACCCATGATTCCTGTCGGTTTAAACAAGAGTACAAAAATCAGGAAAATAAACGCAAAGGCATCTTTCCATCCGCCAAGTTCAGGGAGAAATCCGGGGATCGCAACTTCTGCAAACCCTAAAATAAAACCGCCTATCACCGCACCGGTAACACTACCTATACCGCCGACAACCGCAGCCGCAAATGCTTTAAGACCTACAAGCATACCCATATAAGGGTCGATACTCGGATACGCCATGGCATAGGCAATACCTCCTATTGCCGCAAGAGTACTCCCTAAAGCAAACACAAAAGCGATAATTTTATTCGAATCCGCTCCCATAAGTTTTACTGTCTGAATATCAAAAGCAAGTGCCCTGATGGCTATACCTATTTTGGTTTTGTATAATATATAAAGAACTATTCCAAGCAATAATAGTGTCAAAACAGGTACAATAATCGTTAGCACCGGCATCGTCAATGAACCGATGTGAATTATGTGAGAAAACCATTTAGGAAAATAAAATGCCTGGTATGTTCCTCCTAAATACTGATTTGCAATTACGTTAAACAGTGATTCAAGGAAAAAAGATATACCAATAGCCGTAATTAAAAGAGAAATTTTCGGAGCATCTTTATCAAGCAGAGGCTTATATGCGCTTAAATATGTCAAAATACCTACGCCTGCAGTAAAAATAATTGCAAATAAAACCGATACATAAAAATTAAGCCCCATAATTTTAAAAAAGATAAACGCCATAAATGCGCCTACCATCATAATATCCCCGTGTGCAAAGTTGATAAGTCTAAGCACCCCATAAACAAGCGTATATCCTATAGCAATCAGGGCATACATACTACCAAGTGAAAACCCGTTTATAATCTGTTGCAACACAAAACTGAAATCCATCGCTTTTTCCTTTAAATTTTTACTTTAACCCACATAAAAACAATCTAGCCAATTATAACATTATTTTTTAGACTATATCTCTTAAAAAGGCTTATTTAATTTTGAATTTATATTTAACCACAAACGACTCTGTTTCTGCCGTTTTTTTTAGCATAATAGACATTTCTGTCGGCTTTTAAAATTAGTTCTTCCATATTTTCCTCTCCGGAAAATTCACTAACTCCCGCACTGATTGTAAGTTGTATATTTTTTTTCTCGCAAAAACAATGATTTTCTACCAATTTTCTGAATTCTTCAAGTTTTTTACATGCATAATTTATATTTGTAAACGGCATTATTATAAATATTTCTTCCCCGCCGTATCTTGCTACAACATCAGAATCTCTGAAATTGTTTTTTAATAATACGGATAATTCTTTCAATACGCAATCCCCTATAAGATGCCCGTATGTATCATTGATTTTTTTAAAAAAATCAATATCTATCATAGCAACACTCAGAGGCACTTTATATCTTTTAGACTCTTCAATTTTATTATACAAATATTCTTTCATATATTCTCTGTTGTAAAGACCTGTTAAAGAATCGGTAATAGCTTTTTTATACAGTTCTTTATTTTTATTTTCAAGTTCTCTTAGCATTAATTCCTTTTCCAAGGATATGGCAACCGGAACGGAGATTTTATTCAAAAGCACTTCAAGAAGTTTTTTCTCTTTTTTGTTC
The DNA here is from genome assembly GCA_027063865.1 of Nautiliaceae bacterium. Taxonomy (GTDB): domain Bacteria; phylum Campylobacterota; class Campylobacteria; order Campylobacterales; family Nautiliaceae; genus Nautilia. The sequence continues at coordinate 1,816 of JAMOQT010000073.1, read as the reverse complement.
ATTTTTTTATCTATAATTATATAAATATCTCCTATTTTTTTTTCATTCTGTTTTAATTCTTTCTTATACGAATAGTTTTTGTCCATTTGAGTGATCTCAATTATTTTATGATCTTCACCAAAAGAAAAACAGTGCTTTTCCTCGGATAAAGGGGATATTCCGCATATTTCAATCTTTTGAATTGATGGTAATACTTTTTTTATATTGTCAAAAAGATTTCTTAAAACCAGATCAAACGAACTAAGCGATACCGTATCTTTAAAAAAGCGTTTTAAAACCTCATCGGTTTTGCTTAAAATATACAAATCGCTTTCATAATCGTCAAGCAGATAAAGTCCGCATTCGAGGTCTTTTAATTTTTCTATAAGAGGGTCTATTAAATCCTTTTTTATGATCGAGCCGTGTTGAGGGGCTATCATTGAAGGGTGTTTTTTTTCTATCTGCTTTAAAGCGTGATGAAGCACTTCTTTGCTTGGCATATAATGCTTATGAAATGGTTTTGCCGCTTCAAAATAATCATCCGCACTTTTGGCAAAGAGAGAAAATTCATCAGTAAGCCCGCCGAACAAATCACTTGAAAAAAGAATACCGGTTTTTTTATCATATGTACAAAAAGCACCCGGAAAATGCGCATAAGGCGTAAATACGAATTCAAGTTCCCTTTCACCAGCTTTTAATTTCCAGTTATGTTCATCCACAAGGTAAAAAGGCGTCTTCCACATATAATGCTTTAAAAGCATTTCAGTCCGCCAATGGGTAACTATATATCTCTCCCCTTTTGGCAAAATTTTTTCAAAAGTGGAATAACAACTTACAATATCGGGGTCTTGATGATGCATAATTATATATTTTATATCCCTTATATGAATAATTGAAGTCAGTTTATCCAAAACAACCGGAAACGTAATCATACTTCCCGGGTCTATTAAAATAGACTCGCTTCCGTTTTTTATCAAATACACATGACATTGAAACGGGTCGTTTGGTATGACATATCCTATCCAGTATATATCCGGTGCTATTTCTATCGGCTTAGTATAATCCATATTACCTCTTTTTTTAATATTAAAAACATTAAAAAGCATCTTAATGCTGTTTAATGTTTTTACTCCCCGAAGGGAGAAAAATTAAGGCTTAACCAATTCTTTAAATACTGCCTTGCCGTTTTGAATTTCTTCTACAACGGCAGGTTTGTTAATTGGATTTCCGGTTTTAGGATCAATTGTTAAATAACCTGTAACCGCTTCTACATTTTTAGAATGTCTGATTGCATTATTAACACACTGTTTAAACTGAAGGTTTGTTTTATTTGCTTTTGTATCACACTGCTTAATTGCGTTGTAAATTAAGATATACCCGTCAGCACCCGTTGCCGCAAATGCATTTGGAAGTTTACCGTATTTGGCTTTATACCCTTCAATAAATTTCTTAGAATAAGGAGTCGGCGCTTTTGCGGGGTCGAAGTGATCCGTATACATAACACCGTTGGCAGCTTTTCCGGCAAGTTTTGTCATTAAATTAATATCGGCAAGACCATCTCCTCCCATTAAAGGAGCTTTTACTCCGGCGGCTCTTAACTGTCTTACAAAAAGTCCTCCTTCAGGCGCATAAATCGGAGCGTAAATAAAATCGGGATTTAATCTTTTAATTTGCGCAACCTGAGCGTTAAAATCCTTATCCCCACTGTTGATATACAGTTTTTTAAGAACTTTACCACCGTTTTTTTTGTAAGCTTTTTCAAATTCTTTTGCAAGACCTACAGAATAATCCTGTTTCATATCAAATACAATTACGGCATTTTTTAAATTATGCTTAA
>JAMOQT010000072.1 GCA_027063865.1 Nautiliaceae bacterium | reverse complement strand
TAATATATACATACTCTTCTTTTTTTAACAGTTTTTTAATGGCGGGAATGGTTAATTCGAAATCCCTTTTAAATTCAATATTCATAATTTTCATAAACTCTTCTATCGCTTTTAGCTGATAATAAACTTTTGTAGGTAAATCTTTAATATTCTTGCTTGTTTCTATTGCAAAAGCGGGTTTACCGTGAGTAATGGCAAAATATGTAAGTGAAAGTCTCATCTGCTCGTCTTTAAATTTCGTATGGGTGTTTTTTACATTAAAACAGTGATAATTTTTTGTAAGCTTTGTATTTAATTTTTGAGCCACTTTTCGCGCAATTTCGCCCAGATTTCCGAATTTATTTGTTTTAATTTTTTCCTGGTCAATTATACAGGCCTGTCCCCATGCGGCAGGGTTAAAAATGGAATTTTGCCACGAATCCCTGTAAAAGCCGTGTCCGTCGTGCAGGTTTAAAATCAAATCAACCTGAGGATTTAATATTATTTTTTTTATATCGGTAACTATTTCATAATCTTTGTCCGTTTTTGATATAAAAGCGAATTTTCTGTTCATATCCCCGTATATACCGCGCCTGTATTTTATAATCGAATCAAAATTGAGATTTGGCACAACCCATAAAGAGCCTTTTTTAATTTCATAGTATTTAACCAAAAAAGACGGCGCATAATACCCTCCGGGTTCGTTTCCGTGTATTCCTCCTATTACCAAAAGAGTATTGCCGGGCAAGCCTTCTTTTTTATAAAGTGAAAAATGCAGATTTGCAGCGTTTAATATAAAGACTAAAAAAACAATAACTATTTTTTTCATTATTTCTCCGCAATAATTTTTAAACCGTTATCGGTAAATTTTACGTAAATTTCTTTAGGACCCTCATATTTGTAATTATCCGAAAGATATCTTTCGAACATATTGATTCTGAATATTTTTTGTTTATTGATATTTTGATATGGAACAATATCTATATTGCTGAAATAAATTTCAACTTTTTGATATTTTTTATTTGCAAAAACCCTTTTTTTATACTCTAAAAACTGTTTTAAATCTTTTTTATCGGCATATTTAAAAGAGCTATCATAAAAATTTTTATAACTCTCAAAATCGTTGTTTTTCCAAGCTCTTCGCCATTTGTAAATAAATGCCAAAATTGAAGCTATTTCACCCTTTGCGGCGGTTAAAGGAGTATCCTCGCTTATAAGCAGATAAGTGTTTTTATAATCTATTTCTTTTTTTAATTTTTTAAGCATTTCATTATCCATAACAATACAACCCCTGGTATTGTTATTATCCCTTTTTCCTTTCAAAGGAAGCCCGTGAATCCATATTCCGTGTCCGTTTTTGTGATTTATTTTATCTAAGAGATTCGGATATTCGGTTACAAAGGCAAAAGGTCCGTAAAAATCATCCACCTTGTTTAGTAAGGATTTTAATTTATAAACACCTACAGGCGTTCGTAAATCCCCCTCTTCTCTTTTATCGCCGTCAAGCCCTGTTAAAACGTTTACATTATTAATTAAATGAAAAGTATTCTTTTTTTGTTCATATATTTTTAATATCTTTTTTGATTTTATACATACAAGTATGTCTTTATTTGATTCGAAATAACCCCATTTTACTTCTTTATTCTCCAAACGTTTAAGCCAATATTCTTTATCGCTTAAGATTTTTTCAATATATTTACTTAACTCATCACTTCCTTTAAATCTGTAAATATCAATAAAATTTGAAGAATATAAGAGTGTTGCAAAAAATAAAATTAAAAACCTCAATTTCCGCCTTTTTTGGAGGGAATTATATCAAATAAAAAAGAGGTTTTTTAAACCTCTTCTAATCCGTATTTTATATGCTGCTCTTTTTTGTGTTTAGAGATTAAATATCTCCAATAAAGTATAGGAATAACTACAACAGAAAGAACGGTAGAAGCAAAAACACCGAAAATAAGTGCAACTGCAAGTCCCTGCCATACAGGATCAAGCACAATTACAAACGAAGCAAGGATAATTGCAAAGGCGGTTAAGATAATAGGTCTGAATCTTGTAGCGGCAGCTTCAATTACGGCTTCGTTTATGCTTCTTCCCTGTTTAATCAGATCATTTGTAAAATCTATAAGTAATAGCGAGTTTCTAACAACAATACCCGCAAGTGCAATAAACCCGATCATACTTGTGGAAGTAAAATATGTTTTGCTTCCAAAAAACGCAAGAGTTATCCAGTTCATAAGCATATGTCCCGGAAGCACCCCTATAAACGTTAAAGGAACGGCCGCAAGAACGATTCTTGGGACTCTGAAGTTTTTATAATATGCAACCATCAAAAGATAAATTAAAACAATCGCAATACCAAAAGCGCTTCCGAGGTCTCTGAATACGTCAAATGTTAATTCCCATTCACCGCCCCAGATTAAATCATACGTTTTGCCGGTTTTTAAATCAAGGGCTTTTAGATTTAACCTAGGATTCCCGTCATATGTAATTTTATATCCCGGTATTGCATTGTCTTTAAGTTTAGTAAATATGTCAAGCAAGGCATAAATACTTCCCCTTTTGTCCATTTCACCCGTAACCATAACCATTTCTCTTAAATCTTTTGAGGTTATGATACCGTCATATGCCACAGGCACGACTTTTACCACTTCTTTTAGCGGCACAAGTTTATGCGTCGTCATAGACATTAGTTTGATTTTATCAAGAGCGTCTATAGAATTTCTCGCTTTTTTAGAAAATCTAACAAATATTCCGACCTGCTCTTTTTCACTCGGAATATGTGCAACGCTTACAACCGCACCTTTTAATCCCATACCGAGTATTTTTGCAATCTGGTCTGTTGAAATTCCAAGCAATGCCGCTTTTTCCCTGTCGGGAACGATTTTATATTTAATAATCTCCCTGTCTCTCATTATATCTATATCAACAACCCTTTTAGTCTGTTTATACAGTTTTTCAATCTCTTCTGCTAGTTTGAGTCTGCCCTGCTTATCTCCTCCGAACACCTGCATAAGAAGTGTCGCCAACACCGGAGGCCCCGGAGGGTCTTCTACAAGTTTAATGTTTGCGTTATGAAAACTGCACTGTTTTTGAATAACGGGTCTAAGTCTGCTTACCATATCAATCGAACTTTCTTTTCTTCCCTCTTCTTTAGGGAAAAGGTTAACCCTGATTTCACCGATATTTTCACCTCTTTTCATCGAACTTCCCCTAAGAAGCCCGTTGAAATCCACAACTCCGCTGATTCCTATAAACTGCTCGAAATCTTTTATCTCTTTTTCTTTTGCCAAAATTGAAGCTACACAGTCACTAACTTCTTTAGTAGATTCAATAGAGCTTCCTTTTGGAAGGTCAATTGTAATATTGAATGTATTTTTGTTTGCGCTCGGAAGCATTTTAAAAAGTACTATTTTAAATGCAGGAAGTGTAAGCGATCCGAAAAACAGCAATAATAATACTACAAAAAACATTGCCCTTTTGGCTGTCGATTCAAGCATCGGATTGATAATTGAGTGGAAAATTTTATATGTTTTTGTTTTTCTGATATCAAAGGCTTGATGATTTTCTTTATGTTTGTGTTCAGGTAAAAATTTAACCGCAGCCCACGGTGTGAATATATAAGCAATAACCAATGAAGCAAGCATGGCAATCGGCACGTTAAACGGAATTGGCCCCATGTAAGGCCCCATCATTCCCGTTACGAAAAACATCGGAACAAATGCCAAAATAATAGCAAGCGTTGCAATGTTTGTAGGATTACCTATTTCATTTGTCGCATAAATTGCCGCATATTCACGGGGCTTGTCACCTATTTCGAAATGTCTGTGTATGTTTTCTATAACGATAATCGCACTGTCAACCAAAAGCCCGAGTGCTAAAATTAAAGCAAACAGCGTAATTCTGTTAATAGTCTGTCCGACAAGCATTCCGATAAACAGTGTAATCGCGAAAATCAAAGGCACCGTAAACGCAACGATAAGAGCTTCTCTCCATCCAAGGACTATAATAAGCAGTATAACTATAATAACAAGAGAAACAAACAAATGGTCGATTAATTCGTTTACCGCATGGTTTGCCTTATGCCCGTCGTTTCTTGTAACAAACATTTCCACGTCTTTTGGAAGCGTTTTTTTAAGCTCTTTTGCTTTTTTCAATACGTCCCTTGCCACGAATACCGCATTCGTTCCTCTTTTTTTACCTATAAAAATAGTTACCTGGTTTAATTTTTCGCCTATGATTTTTTTGTCTTCTTCAAACGCTTTTCCGGCTTCAAAATAAGTTTCTTTTTTATTTTGAAAATCGACTCCGTCTTCTACTTTTGCTATATCTTTTACATATATGGGTCTTCCCATATAATCTGCTACTACCAAATCTTCAACGTCTTTTGTGGAACGGATAAATCCGTCAAACTCAACAGGGATAGAATATTTTTTATTATCTATCCCGCCTAAAGGATAATCAACGTTTCCGCCTTTAAGCGCCATTGCAATCTGACCGAGAGAAAGATGGTAAGCTGCAAGTTTTTGCGGGTTTATAATTACGTTAAACTGTCTTTTATGTCCGCCTTTTATACCTATAATACTTACGTTTTTAACGGCTGCAAGGGGGGATAAAAGACGCTGTGCAATTCTGTAAAGCTGGGCGTCATTGTATTTTTTACTAGAAATGGCTAGTGTGACAATAGGCACCTCATCAATATCTATAGGTTTAACAAGAGGCTGCCAAGCGCCTTTTGGCAGTTTGTCCATATTTCTCATAACCCTGTCGTAAATTTTAAAATAACTTTTGTTTTTGTTTTGACCCACTTTAAATCTTACCGTTACAACCCCCACACTGTTCATAGCCATTCCGTATACGTGCTTAACGCCGGTCATGGCTTTTAGTATTCTCTCAAGCGGGTCCAC
>JAMOQT010000071.1 GCA_027063865.1 Nautiliaceae bacterium | reverse complement strand
CTTATGCAAAGCTCAAAGAAGAATACGGCGAAGATGTAAGCCTTGCGGTTAGAAGTTCGGCTACTGCGGAAGACTCTCCAACCGCTTCGTTTGCCGGACAGAACGAAACATATTTAAACATAAAAGGCGAGGAAAATCTGCTGTGGGCATATAAAATGTGTATTACAAGCAATTTTACGGACAGAAGCATAAGCTATAAATATACTCATAATTTTGATCCTTTAAAAGTTTACCTTGCAGTTACTATTATGAAAATGGTAAGAAGCGATAAAGGCAGCAGCGGAGTTATGTTCAGTATCGACACCGAAACGGGATTTAAAGACGTTGTATTTATAAACGCCGCATGGGGACTTGGAGAAAATGTTGTTCAGGGAACGATTGACCCGGATGCTTTTTATGTTCATAAACTGACTTTCAAAAAAGGAAAAAAAGCCGTTTTAAAAAGAAAACTTGGCAGCAAAGAAATGATGATGGTATTTAGCGAAACTCTTGAGAGAGCAAATCTTGCCGAACAGTTTACTAAAAACATTAAAACGCCTATTGAAAAAAGAATGAAATTTGCTATAACAGATGATGAAATACTTAAACTTGCCGACTGGGCTATAAAAATAGAAGAACATTATTCAAAAGTCAACGGGCACTACACGCCTATGGATATGGAATGGGCAAAAGACGGAATAGACGGCAATTTGTACATGGTTCAGGCAAGACCGGAAACCGTCCATTCACAGGAGAGTTTAAAAGAATTTGAAATATATAAATTAAAAGAAAAATCCAATGTAATTTTAACCGGTAACGCCGTAGGAGAAAAAATCGGAGCCGGAAAAGTAAAAATCTTGAAAAGCATGGCGGAAGCAGATAAATTCGAAAAAGGCGACGTATTAGTCGCAACAACCACAAGTCCCGACTGGGAGCCCGTTATGAAAATAGCAAGTGCAATTATTACAGAAACGGGAGGCAGGACTTGCCATGCGGCAATTGTAAGTAGAGAGCTTGGCAAACCTGCAATAGTGGGAGCTAAAAACGCCACTAAAATATTAAAAGAAAATCAAGAAGTTACCGTCAGCTGTGCGGAGGGTGAAGTCGGTAAAGTGTATGAGGGAATTCTCAATTTTGAAATAGAAAAAGTGGATATTTCAAAACTTCCCCGCCCTAAAACAAAAATAATGATGAACCTTGGAAACCCTGAACTTTCATTTAGTCTCTCAAAACTTCCGGTTGACGGTATAGGCTTAGCGAGAATGGAATTTATTATAAACACATACATCAAAGCCCATCCTATGGCAATAAAACATCCTGATATTTTAAGCGAAACCGAAAGAGCCCTTATAGACGAACTTGCCTTTCCATATGATGGCGACCCAATTGACTTTTTTGTAAAAACATTAAGTGAAGGTGTAGCAACGCTGGCAGCAGGTGTATATCCCAAAAAATGTATCGTCAGAATGAGTGATTTTAAATCGAACGAATATGCCAACCTGCTTGGAGGACGACATTTTGAACCTATTGAAGACAATCCTATGATTGGATTTAGAGGAGCGGCAAGATATATACATCCAAGCTATAAAGAAGGATTCGAACTTGAATGTATGGCTATGAAAAGGGCTATTTTTGATATGGGATTTGACAATATCGTTTTAATGATTCCTTTTTGCAGACGTGTAGAAGAAGCAAAAAGGGTAAAAGAGATTATGACACAAAACGGACTTGGGGATATAGAAACGTATATGATGTGCGAAATTCCAAACAACGTAATTTTAATCGATCAGTTTTTAGAAGTATTTGACGGTATAAGCATTGGGACTAACGATTTAACACAATTGACTCTCGGAGTTGACAGGGATTCCCAAATAGTCGCGTTTGATTATGAAGAAAGGGACGAAGGCGTTAAAAAAATGGTTAAAATGGCGGTTGAAGGCGCTAAAAGAAACAAAAAATATTCGGGTCTTTGTGGACAGGCACCAAGCGATTATCCCGAATTTGCAGAATTTTTAGTTAAAATCGGAATTGAGAGTATGAGTTTGAATCCCGACAGTGTACTTAAAATCATTAAAGATATTGCGGAGATGGAGAGTAAGTCATAAATAAGTTATTAGTGTATTTGTTATTAGTATATTAGTAACAAATATACCCATAAATCAATATACAAATAAACATCTTAAAGGGCAAACATGGAAAAACAGACATACGAACAAAGCTTCGGAGCAGCTAAAATAGTAACGGGCTCCGCTCATCTGCTAGATACCGGAAAAAGCAAAATATTAATAGACTGCGGAATGTTTCAGGGGTTGGAAGAGCATAAAAATTACGAACCTTTAGGATTTAATCCCAAAGAAATAGATGCTTTAATTATCACACACGGACATCTTGACCATGTGGGAAGAATACCTCTTCTTTACAAAGGCGGATTTAAAGGTAAAGTTTTTGCACATCCGGCTACTTTTGACATTGCAAAAATAGTACTCATGGATTCTGCTAAACTTCAGGAAGAAGAATATAAAACAAGATACAAAAAAGCACTAAGAAGGGGCGAAGAAAGTAAAGTCAGAAAACCCCTTTACACAAAAGACGAAGTCAAAGAAATATTTAAAAAAATGAATAAAGTTAAAATAGAATACAATAAAAAAGTCAAAATCACAAAAGACATAAAAGCCACCTTTAAAGACGCGGGACATATTCTCGGCAGCAGTTTTGTGGAAATCGATTTTAAAGAATTCAATATACCCAAAAGAATCGTATTTAGCGGAGATTTAGGAAACAAAAACAACGGAATACTACCAAAACCCCAAAAACCCAGCTTTGCAGACGCTCTTTTTATTGAATCAACTTACGGTGACAGAAATCACAAAAATATTGATGATAGTATAAGGGAGTTTAAAAAAGTAATTATCGATACTCTTCTGAACGGCGGAAACGTATTAATTCCGACGTTTGCTATTGAAAGGGCTCAGCAGATTTTATGCATACTTAAAGAAATGAGTGAAGAAAAGTCCCTGCCGAAAAGCGCAAAAGTATTTTTAGATTCTCCAATGGCTACCAAAGTAACTGCCGTTTATAAAAAATGGGACAAATTACTCAGCAAAAACTGTAAAAAATACAAAAAACACCCTTTTGAATTTGAACAGTTAAGATTAGTAAAAGACGTGGAAGAAAGTAAAGCCATAAACAAAATAGAAAGAGGAGCCGTAATTATTGCCGGAAGCGGAATGTGCAACGGAGGAAGAATCCTTCACCATTTAAAAAACAGGGTGTGGAATCCCAGAAACGCCCTGCTTTTTGTAGGCTATCAGGCAAAAGGCACACTAGGGCGGGAAATAGTAGACGGAGCTAAATTTATAAAAATTTTCCATGAAGAAATAATCGTAAAAGCAAAAGTCCATACCATTAACGGATTTTCAGCCCATGCCGACCAAAGAGAGCTGCTTGAATGGATGAGCGAATTTGAAAGGCTTGAGAGAATTTTTTTAATACACGGAGAATACGACAAACAGGTGATTTTCAAATCCGTAATTAATTCATATTTCAATAAAAAAGCGCATATAGTTGAGATGGGAGAAAAGATTTATATTTAATTTTCATCTTTTATCCCAAAACAAATCTGAAATTTGTTTTGGGAAATAAATTAAATAATTTCGTTTTTAAGGATTTTAGGGAAAGTGTTGAAATAAATATCTTTTGCTTTTTGCAAAGAAACTTCAACATCGTTTATTTTGATTTTATCTCCACCGACCGTTCCTGCTTTTTCGAAATAGATACCTTTTTCACTGCAAAGTTTTTCAAACTCTGCTTCGTTTTGAGATTTTACTTCCACAAATGCCCTGCTTAAAGTTTCTGCAAAAATATCTTTTGGAGAATTTACACTTATATTCAAATCAAGCCCTTTATCGCTTACACACGCCCATTTATACGCAGCTATTGCCGCACCACCGGTTGAAATGTCTTTTGCGCTTTCAATCAAATCACTTTGAAGCACATCCCAAAGTTTAAGCTCTTTTTCAAAATCAACTTCAGGATGTTCTCCCGCTACAACGCCTCCGAAAATTTTAAGGTAAAGACTTCCGCCAAATTCCGGTTTGGTTTCGCCTACTATATAAATGCTATTGCCTTCTTTTTTAAGTTCAGTCGATCTATAATCATCACTCGCACCAACCATTGCTATTTCAGGCGTTGGATATACCCCCTCACCCTCGTTTTCATTATAAAGCGATACGTTACCGCTTACAACAGGCGTATTTAAAGCCGCACACGCTTCTTTTATACCTTCACATCCCATTTTAAACTGCCACATAATTTCAGGATTTAGAGGATTTCCATAGTTCAGACAGTCCGTAATTGCAAGTGGTTTTATTTTTTTAACGGCTACGTTTCTTCCCGCTTCCATAACGGCCGCCGCCGCTCCTTTTTTAGGGTCGATATAATTAAACCTTGCGTTACAATCACACGCCATACCTAAAAATCTTCCGTTTTCTTTTACCCTTATAACGCTACCATCTGCTCTTTTTGTATCCACAGTATTTGTCTGAACCATAGAATCATACTGCTCGTAAATCCATGCTTTATCAACCACTTCACTCTCAGCCATCAGTTTTTCAAAAGCTTCCTGAGTATCAACTTCCGGAATTTCTACATTTTTAATATCTTTAAGATATTCAGGTTCTTTTACAGGTCTGACAAGCTCTGGTGCTTCTTCCGTAATCGGATCAACAGGAATATCACCTACTTTTTCCCCGTGCCAGTACAGCTCAACCCTTCCGGTATCGGTAACTTCCCCTATTACTTCGGCGTCGAGGTCGTATTTTTTAAATATCTCAATTACTTTATCCTCATATCCTTTTTTAGCACAAATCAGCATTCTCTCCTGAGATTCGCTAAGCATCAATTCATACGGGTTCATACCCTCTTCCCTCATAGGCACTTTGTCAAGGTGCATTATAAGTCCGCTGCCACTCTTCCCTGCCATTTCAAAACTTGAAGATGTAAGCCCAGCAGCACCCATATCCTGAATACCAACGATATAGTCTGTTTTGAAAAGTTCAAGACATGCTTCCATTAAAAGTTTTTCAGTAAAAGGATCCCCTACCTGAACTGTAGGTCTTTGGTCTTCATCCCCTTCTTTGAAACTATCAGAGCTCATAACAGCCCCGCCAAGACC
>JAMOQT010000070.1 GCA_027063865.1 Nautiliaceae bacterium | reverse complement strand
AAAAAGGAGAATAAATGATATTTGTTGATGCGTGTTTTGGTAAAGAGACGGAATATACGCCGGTATGGATGATGAGACAGGCGGGAAGATATCTTCCTGAATATATGGAAGTAAGACGTAAAGTCGGAAACTTTCTAGATATGACAAGAAATCCTGAAGTTGTGGCAGAAGTTACCATTCAGCCAATTGACATACTTGACGTTGATGCGGCTATATTATTTAGCGATATATTGAATCTTCCTATGGAAATGGGTCTGCCTCTTAGGTTTGAAAAAGGAGTGGGACCGATTTTTGATAAAACGATAGACACCGAAGAAGATATTGAAGCTCTTGATTCAAGTGCAGATGAAAAACTTGAATATGTGTATAAAGGCGTAAAACTTATAAGAGAGAGACTTTCTGAAGAAAAGGCTTTGATCGGATTTGCAGGAAGCCCATGGACGATTGCAACATATATGGTTGAAGGAAGAGGAAGCAAACAGTATGCTAAAATTAAAAAAATGGTTTATTCCAACCCTATGATGCTTCACAGACTTCTTGCATTTAATACAAAAGTGACGATTGAATACCTCTCAAAACAGATTGAAGCGGGTGCTAATGCCGTTATGGTATTCGACAGCTGGGGAGGAGCGCTTGAGAAGGAGAAGTTTTTTGAATTTTCATGGAATTATATGAAAGAGATTGCTAAAAACATTAAAGAAAAATATCCTCATATTCCCGTAATACTTTTTAGTAAAGGCGTAGGGCTTTATATGGATGAAATGGACGGAGAATTCGACGTAATTGGGATTGACTGGGCTACACCGATAGATTATGCTTTAAGAATATTTAAAGACAACTACACACTACAGGGAAATATGGAACCAACCCGTCTTTATTCAAAAAGCGCCACAAAAGAAGCCGTTGAAAAAATAGCCGGAGTTATGAAAGGACACAGACATATATTTAATTTAGGACACGGAATTTTACCGGATGTGCCTGTAGAAAATGCTAAATATTTCGTAAATTTATGTAAAAAAATTACGAGAAAATGAATTTAATTATCGTTGCGGGAGCTAACGGTAGCGGTAAAACAACATTTGCAAAAGAGTTCATTAAAAATTTTGAGTATTATTATTTAAATGCTGATGAAATTATGTTTAATGAAAAAGTTAGCAGTATTGAAGCTGGAAAAAGATTTTTAAAGAGGTTTAATAAGGCTTTGGGTAATAAAAAGAGTATTTTAATTGAGACCACTTTAAGTGGAAATTATGTGTTTAAGTTAATCAATTTAGCAAAACGAAAAAATTATAGAGTTGAATTGATTTATGTATATATAAGTGTTGTGGAAGAAAATATAAAAAGAGTGGAAATTAGAGCAAAAAGTAAAGAAGGACATTTCGTTCGTTTTAATGATATAATTAGAAGATATAAACGAAGTTTGAAAAATTTATGTAATGTTTTAAATAAAGTTGATTTTTTTGAAATTTATTTAAATGATATTGAATATGAATTAATTGCTGATAGCGATTTTATTTATGATGAGGAGGTTTACGGTGAAATTATCGAGAATTGCAATAGCTAAAAAAGCCGCAAAAAAAGCAAAAAATCGTTTACATAATAAAGATTTTCCATATGTTATTGCTATAGATAAACAAGTTTATTTAAAATATCCAAAAGGAAAAATAGAAAGGGTAGAAAAATGAATTTAAGAAGACTAAGACTAAACAGCAATATAAGAGATTTAGTAAGGGAAAATTACGTAAGACGTGAAGATTTGATAATGCCGGTGTTTATTAAAGAAGGACTGAATGGTAAAAATGAGATTAAATCTATGCCGGGTATTTATCAGTTTGGTGAAAAAGAGTTTTTAGATGAAATAAGCGAATGCATTGACCTTGGAATAAAAGCGGTAATACTTTTTGGGATTCCTAAACTAAAAGATTCCTGCGGAAGCGATGCACTTGACGAAGAGGGGCTTATTGCCAGAAGCGTAAGGGCTGCAAAAGAGGCGTTTGGAGATAAGATAGCAATTATTACGGATTTATGTTTTTGTGAATTTACAGACCATGGACACTGCGGAATTATCAATCCTCATCTAAAAACGGTGGATAACGAAGCAACGTTGGAAATCAGCGCAAAACAGGCAATAGTTCATGCAAAAGCGGGAGCGGATATGATTGCTCCAAGTGGGATGATGGATAATATTATTGAAACACTTAGAAGCGCTCTTGATGAAAACGGATTTTCTCATATTCCTATTATGAGTTATTCTACAAAATTTGCAAGTGCGTTTTACGGGCCTTTCAGGGATGCGGCTGAAAGCGCACCTGTAGAAAACGAATACGTCCCAAAAAACAGAAAAACATATCAGATGGATATTGCAAACTCTCGCGAAGCTTTGCTTGAGAGCATAATTGACGAAGCCGAAGGTGCCGATATTTTAATGGTAAAACCCGCACTTGCCTTTATGGATATAATAAAAGAAATAAAAGAAAACACATTAAAACCGCTTTGCGTATATAACGTAAGCGGCGAATATTCTATGGTAAAAGCCGCAGCACTTAACGGATGGATGGATTATGAATCACTTATGATGGAAATACTTACGTCATTTAAAAGGGCGGGTGCGGATATGATTATTACATATCACGCTAAAGATGCGGCGAAACTTTTAGGTGAAAGAGGGTGAAAAAGGGTGAAAGTGAAAAATGAAAAGTGGAAAGTTAGAATATATAAAAGAAGAAATTGCAACTTATAGGGAATTGCTGAAGTTATTTGTTTTGATTGAAGTTGCAATTTTAGGAGGAAGTTTGAATTTAATTTTAAACATTTTTAAAAATATTTCAATGCCAGAAATTATATTTGTAGTAGTGGGGTTTATAAGTTTTTTGGTAAATTTAGTTATAATTAAGAAAATTTGGCAAAAGTTATATGAATATAAATATATTAAAGGATGAGAAATGATTGAATTAATGTTGTATACAATGAGTTTTATTATGATGACAGGGTTTTTATATATGTTATATTTTTTATCAAATCCACCAAAGGAAGTAAAATGAAACTTACAATTGCGACAAGAGGAAGTAAACTTGCTTTATGGCAGGCTGAATGGGTTAAAGACAAACTTGAGAAATTAGGACATGAAGTTGATTTGAAAATAGTAACTACTACGGGAGATAAAATACTTGATAAACCGTTAGCTGAAATCGGAGGAAAAGGACTTTTTATCAAAGAAGTCGAAGAAGCGCTTCTTAGAGGTGAAGCGCAGATTGCCGTTCATTCTCTTAAGGATTTCCCTACTCAATACGAAACCGACCATTTCACTTTAGCGGCAATTCCTCAAAGGGAAGCGGTTGAAGATGTGTTTTTAAGCGAAAATTTTGAAACGTTGGCCGAGCTTCCGCATAATGCGGTAGTAGGGACTAGTTCTATAAGAAGAGCTATGCAGCTTAAGGCTTTCAGAGATGATTTGGTTATCACTGATTTAAGGGGAAATGTTGATACGAGAATCAATAAATTAAAAGACGGAAAATACGATGCAATTATCTTGGCGCATGCGGGTGTTAAAAGACTTGGGCTTTTAAAAACGGTTAAATATTTTGAAATTTTAGATACCGATATTATGATACCGGCTATGGGTCAGGGTGCGCTTGGTATTGAAACGATAAACGATGCTAAAGTTATAGAGGCCGTAAAACCTTTAAATGATTTTAGAACTCAAATATGCGTAAGTATTGAAAGAGATTTTGTAGATACTCTTAATCTTGGCTGTCATGCACCTGTGGGTGTTTATGCAAAAATAATGACTGACGATTCTATAAAAATAAAAGCCGCACTTTTAAAAGAAGACAAAATGATTAAAAAAGAAGTGGTAATTGCATTTGATGAGTGGGAAAACGCAGGTAAAGAATTTGCAAAAGAGTTTATGTAAGGGATAAGGCTAAAGGATGAAGGTTGAAGGAAAATTATTAATGAAAAACGGAGATAAGTATGGAGAATAATAAATTTCAAAATGAAAAAATAGATTTTAAAAAATTAAGTAAATTCTCAAGACACGCTCCAAGATACACGAGTTATCCTACGGCGGTGGAGTTTAAGGAATTAAGCGAAGAAGATATTTTGCCTTTTTTAAAAGGGGATAAACCTTTAAGTTTATATTTTCACCTTCCTTTTTGCAGAAGTGCTTGTTATTTTTGCGGATGTAACGTTGTATATACTTCAAAACCCGATAAAAGAAAAAGATACATAGAATATCTTGAAAAAGAGCTTGAAACATTAAGCAGACATTTAGATACCGGTAGGCTTGTCAGACAGCTTCATTTCGGAGGGGGGACGCCAACGTTTTTTACCCACGAAGAGCTTGAGGAAATTTATTCTTTGATTTACAAACATTTTAAAAATTTCGAAGACGATGCGGAAATCAGTGTGGAAATAGACCCTAGGTTTTTTTCAAAAGAACATATGGACGTTATGAAAAAATACGGGGTTAACAGAATCAGTTTCGGTGTTCAGGATTTTAACGAAGAAACACAAAAAGCGGTAAACAGAATCCAGCCGTTTGATATTACAAAAGAAGCGGTTGACATTGCAAGAAATGCGGGTATAAAATCGATAAACATTGATTTAATTTACGGTCTTCCATATCAGACTCTTGAGACGTTTAAAAAGACGCTTGATTTAGTCTTAGAACTTAATCCCGACAGACTCGCCGTATTTAATTATGCGCATGTACCATGGATAAAAAAAGGTATGAGAAAAATTGACGAAACGACATTGCCTACCCCGGAAGAAAAACTCAAAATATTTAAATACGTAATTGACTTTTTTGAAAGCAACGGTTATGTAATGGTCGGAATGGATCATTTCGCAAAACCTGAAGACGAACTCTTTAAAGCAATAGCAAAAGGCGAGCTTCACAGAAATTTTCAGGGATACACTACAAAAGGCGGTGCTGATTTAATAGGCGTGGGACTTACATCAATAGGTGAAACGGAAGATGCTTATATGCAAAATTACAAAGATTTAAAAAATTACGAAAAAGCTGTTGATGAAGGCAAAATTCCGGTATTCAGGGGTGTGATACTTACTGAAGAGGATAAAATCAGAAAATATATAATAATGGAAATGATGGCGAATTTCAGTTTTGATATAAAAAGATTTGAAAAGAAATTTG
>JAMOQT010000069.1 GCA_027063865.1 Nautiliaceae bacterium | reverse complement strand
GGAAAAGCGTAGGGGAAACACCCAGTTCCATTCCGAACCTGGCAGTTAAGCCCTACAGCGCTGATGATACTGCACCTTTCAGGTGTGGGAAAGTAGGTCCCCGCTAGGATTTATAGTGTATACTGTGAGTACTGCAATAAACTTCAGTTTAATATCAAACATTAAATCTCTACTATGGGTCTGGCACTCTGAGATATTCATTGGTATATTTTTAGTATTATAATTGTGTGTTCTGAAAAAATATTATTTTTTTAAACGGCAACGCTTAGGTACACGAAATTTCTTCGAAATTTCGACCATTACGCTGCTGATGTTTTCTCAAAATAATATTTTTTCAGAGGGTTCAATTACAAAATACGAAAAAAACAAGGTAATGGATTGTAAAGAAAATTTTATCTTAATTAAGTGTGTCTACATATCCATTGATAAATAAGTGTTAAGCAATTTAGAGAAGAGAGGTTGAGATTTTGGAATTTTTTAAACAACTTCACCTCTTAACACCGAATTGATATTTAGTCAGTGTTCTATCTGTTTGCGCTCTTTACAGTTGTATGAAGTAGAAGCTATATTATTTTATTGCAGTATGAATTTAAAAATTGACAATTACTTGTTGTTTTAATAACTCTCCTATTCGTTTTTTTAGCTAAATTTTATGTTGTATAAGTAAAAAAAACTATGCAGTCTTTTTTTATCTTTGGAGTTTAGTATAAAATAAGCTACTTTTTTTATTATTTTGAAAGAAATTTTATATTATTTATAATAAATTAATTGACATTCCGCACCTTTTTTTATTTTTAAACGCTAAAATTATGGAGTTTCTTGAAAATTTACTCAAACAATAAACATAATTGTATTTTCTGAAAAAATATCATTTTTTCAGAGAGTTCAATTATATGAATTTTGAAAAAGGGATTTTTTCTAATAATATGATATAAAACCCCACTTTATTATTAAAATGTTATTAAATTTATTAAAAAATCAAACAAAAATTTAATACTAAAAACGGGGTGCGGAATGTCGATTATAAGCAGAGCAGTTAATTTTGAATTTGAAGATTTTATATTGTTTAATTTTTTTACCGTTTCTTAAGATATTTTTAATATTTTTCCAAAAGTTTATCATCTAATTTAGAAAGTCTGTAATGAAGCATTGATAGGGCGGGCAGTTTTATTTTTAATTCTCTTTCAAGTATTACTATGGCTTCTTTGAAAGAATAATTATACATATGTATGATAGTTGCATAAATTTTATAAAATAATCCTCATAAATTTTAGGTTTTCCTCTTTTGTTTTGTTTTTTTCTAAAATACTTTTTGCACAGTTTTAATACTTCTTTGTATGGTAATAGGTTTATATGATATCTCTTTTTTATAATAAAACTTTTTTTTTAAAAAAAACATACAATTTTTATTCCTAAAATATATCTTTTTTTATTTTTTTACTTTTTTTTTCGAACATTCTTAAAAAACTCTTGACATATTGTTACAATTTACATATAATTTCAGTCCACAAAGACAAGTTGGGGTTGCCGGCGTAGCTCAGCTGGCTAGAGCAGCTGATTTGTAATCAGCAGGTCGGGGGTTCGAGTCCCTTCGCCGGCTCCATCTATATCAGCGTTTGACCAGTTATGCTGGTGGGGTTCCCGAGTGGCCAAAGGGGACGGGCTGTAAACCCGTTGGCTTTCGCCTTCGCAGGTTCGAATCCTGCCCCCACCACCACGATGACGGGGTCCCGAAAAAGTGTAAGCACTTTTTCGGGTACTCGTTTTGCGGGCGTAGCTCAGTTGGCTAGAGCGTCAGCCTTCCAAGCTGAGGGTCGCGGGTTCGAGTCCCGTCGCCCGCTCCAGTCATGACAAACTGGGAGCTGAGCAAACTGCTTAAATTGTTGTCTGCTCGTATACTCCCAAAATTACTAATGTTTTTAAAACATTGCTAGCAGTGTTTTTGCCCATATAGCTCAGTGGCAGAGCACTTCCTTGGTAAGGAAGAGGTCGCCGGTTCAATCCCGGCTATGGGCTCCAGCAAGGCCTTGTTGGAGTTCATGAATATAGAGCTAATTTTAAAAATTATAAATGGAGGAATAAAATGGCAAAAGAAAAATTCCAAAGAACCAAACCACACGTTAATATTGGTACAATTGGACACGTTGACCACGGTAAAACTACTTTAACAGCAGCTATTACTGGTGTTTTAGCACAAAAAGGTCTTTCAGAAATGAAAGATTATGATAACATTGATAACGCACCTGAAGAAAAAGAAAGAGGTATTACTATTAATACATCTCATGTTGAATATGAAACAGATAAAAGACACTATGCACACGTTGACTGTCCAGGGCACGCAGACTACGTTAAAAACATGATTACTGGTGCAGCTCAGATGGATGGTGCTATTTTAGTTGTTGCTGCAACTGATGGTCCTATGCCACAAACAAGAGAGCACATTCTTCTTTCAAGACAGGTTGGTGTTCCGGCAATCGTTGTATTCCTAAACAAAATGGATATGGTAGACGATGAAGAACTACTTGAACTTGTTGAAATGGAAGTAAGAGAACTTCTTAGTGAATATGAATTCGACGGAGACAACGCTCCTGTTGTAGCTGGGTCTGCTCTTAAAGCTCTTGAAGAAGTAAAAGCTGGTCAGCTTGGCGAGTGGAGTGAGAAAATTCTTGAACTTATGGATGCTGTAGATGAATACATCCCAACTCCAGAAAGAGATACTGAAAAAGATTTCCTAATGCCGATTGAAGACGTATTCTCAATTTCTGGTAGGGGTACAGTTGTTACAGGAAGAATTGAAAGAGGTACATTACATTTAAATGACGATGTAGATATCGTTGGATTCAGACCTACTGTAACAACTAAAGTTACTGGTATTGAAATGTTTAGAAAAGAAATGGACGAAGCTCAGGCTGGTGATAACGTAGGTGTACTTCTAAGAGGTATTAAAAAAGACGAAGTTGAAAGAGGACAAGTTTTAGCAAAACCTGGAAGTATTACACCTCATACAAAATTCGAAGCTGAAGTTTATGCGTTAACAAAAGAAGAAGGTGGTAGACATAAACCATTCTTTAACGGGTACAGACCACAATTCTACATCAGAACAACTGACGTTACTGGAAGTGTTATTCTTCCAGAAGGTGTAGAAATGGTTATGCCTGGTGATAATGTTAAATTAACAGTAGAATTAATCGCTCCAATTGCACTTGAAGAAGGTACTAGATTCGCTATCAGAGAAGGTGGTAGAACTGTAGGTGCTGGAGTTGTAACTAAAATTATTGAATAAGGGTTTCCCCCTTATTTTTAAAGGATAATGATGAGAGAAATTATTCATCTAAAATGCCAAGAGTGTGGTAGATTTAACTATCATACTACAAAAGAAAAAAGAAAACATCCTGAAAAATTTGAAGTTAGAAAATATTGTAAATGGTGTAACAAACACACTGTGCACAAAGAATCTAAACTTTAATTTTGGGCTTTTTGCCCTTTCATTTAGATCTATTTTATAGGTCTAAATGAGCGGGCGTAGCTCAGTTGGCTAGAGCGTCAGCCTTCCAAGCTGAGGGTCGCGGGTTCGAGTCCCGTCGCCCGCTCCACGTAGGGCAGTAGCTCCAATGGTAGAGCGGCGGTCTCCAAAACCGCTTGTTGGGGGTTCGAGTCCCTCCTGCCCTGCCATCAACCAATTTTTGGAAGAGGTAACATGGGTAATATTAAAATATTTTTTGATTATGTTAAAGCAGCAAAGAATGAATTAGACAAAGTTATATTCCCAACATCAACTGAAATCAAACAATCATTTATTTCGGTAGTTGTAGTAGTAACTGTAGTTACATTGTTTTTAAGTCTAGTTGATTTGATAATGAGCGGAATTTTAAAAGCTGTATTATAAGGAAACATATGAATTGGTATGCATTACAAGTTTATTCAGGCAGTGAATTAAGCGTAAAAAAAGCAATTGAAAACTTAAAAAAAGAATTACATCTTGACGACAAAATTGGTGAAGTAATTGTACCTACCGAAGAAGTAATTGAAGTAAAAAATGGTAAAAAGAAAATAATTGAAAGAAGTATTTATCCTGGATATGTTTTCTTAGAAGCTAATTTAGATACAGAACTTTGGCAGAAAATCCAATCTCTTCCAAAAGTTGGTAGATTCATTGGTGAATCTAAAAAACCAACTCCTCTTAAAAAAGAAGATATCGAGCTTATTCTCGAAAAAGCAAAAACAAAAACAGCACCTAAACCAAAAGTTTCTTTTGAAGAAGGTGAAATAGTTAGAATAAACGAAGGTCCGTTCGCAAACTTCACAGGAGAAGTTGAAGATTTTGATTACGAAAAAGGAATGCTTAAACTAAATGTAACTATTTTTGGTAGAAGCACTCCTGTTGAAATTCATTACACAAAAGTTGAAAAAATAGTATAAAAGGATAAGGGATGGCAAAAAAAGTAGTAGAAGTATTAAAACTTCAAATCCCAGCAGGTAAAGCAAATCCATCACCTCCAGTAGGTCCGGCTTTAGGACAAAGAGGTATTAACATTATGGAATTTTGTAAAGCATTTAATGAAAAAACAAAAGATATGATGGGCTTTACAATTCCTGTTGAAATAACAGTATTTAGTGATAGAAGCTTTACATTCATCACTAAACAACCACCAGCAACTGATTTACTTAAAAAGGCTGCTGGAATTCAAAAAGGTAGTTCAAATCCTCTTAAAGACAAAGTAGGTAAAATTACAAAAGCACAGTTAAAAGAAATTGCTGAGAAAAAATTACCAGATTTAAATACTGATGATATAAATCAAGCAATGAAAATTCTTGCAGGAAGTGCAAGAAGTATGGGGATTGAAATAGTAGAATAATACCACTGAAAGTGGAAGCAAAAAATTTGCGTAAGGATTGGAAATGGCAAAAAAACATAGTAAAAGATATCAAGAGCTTCTGAAAAAAATTGATAAAGATGTATATTCTTTAAAAGAAGCTGCTGAAAAAGTAAAAGAACTTAAATCAGCTAAATTCGACGAAACAGTTGAATTGGCACTTAAACTTGGTGTTGATCCAAGACATGCTGATCAAATGATTAGAGGTAGTGTAGTACTTCCTCATGGAACAGGTAAAAACGTTAAGGTTGCAGTATTAGCAAAAGGTGCTAAAGCTGAAGAAGCTAAAGAAGCTGGAGCTGATATAGTTGGTGAAGATGAAGTGCTTGAAATGATACAAAACGGAAATCTTGACTTTGATATATTAATAGCAACACCTGATATGATGGGTAAACTAGGAAGATTTGGTAAAATTCTTGGACCTAAAGGACTTATGCCAAATCCTAAAACTGGTACTGTTACTATGGATGTTGCTCAGGCTGTTAAAAATGCAAAAGCAGGACAGGTTAACTTTAGAGTAGACAAAAAAGGAAATATGCACGTAGGTATCGGAAAAGTAAGTTTTGATGCTGATAAAATATACGAAAACGCTGTTGCATTTATTGAAAAAATTAATAAAATGAAACCTGCAAGCGCAAAAGGTAGATATATTCAAAATGCAGCTTTAAGTTTAACTATGAGCCCAAGTTTGAAATTAGATGTTAACGAATTAGCTGAATATAAATAGGCTGTTGCCTAAGTCTAAATGACTTAGAAAGCAGGTGGGATTACCCTTAATTTCCTGCCGAGTCTAAGTGAAAGGAGCTTTATGAAAAAAGAATTGAAAAAACAAATCGTTGAAGAGCTCTCTAAAGAATTTAACTCTGACGTAAGTGTTTTTTATGCTGATTTTAAAGGTCAGACGGTTAAAGAGTTAGAGGCTTTAAGAAAAGCTGTAAGAGAAGCTGAAGGTAAAGCGAGAATTGTAAAAAATACATTAGCAAGTATTGCATTTAAAAACAATGATATTGAAGTTAGTTTTGAAGAAAACAACATTTTTATTTGGGGTGAAGACCAAATCACACTTGCTAAAATAGTTACAAAACACGCTAAAGATTACAAAGATACTTTTAAAATCAAAGGTGCAGTAATCGAAGGTGAGTTAAAAGATGCTGCTTATGTTGAAGAAGTAAGCAAACTTCCGACTAAAGACGAATTACTTGGAATGGTTGCATTTATGATGAAAGCACCTGTTGCGAAATTCGCATGGGCTTTAAACAAATTAATTGAAAAAAAAGAATCTGAATAAATAAAATAAATATAGGAGGAGTTACTATGGCTTGTACATTTGAACAAATTTTAGAAACTATTGAAAACTTAACAGTTAAAGAACTTAATGAATTAGTAAAACTATTCGAAGAAAAATTTGATGTTAGCGCACAACCAACTGTAGTTGCTGGTGCTGGTGCTGCTGGTGGTGAAGCTGCTGAAGAAAAAACAGAATTTGATGTAATTCTTAAAGATGCTGGTGCTAAAAAAATCAATGTAATTAAAGTTGTAAGACAAATTACTGGTGCTGGATTAAAAGAAGCTAAAGAAATCGTTGACGGTGCGCCTTCAACAATTAAAGAAGCTGTAAGCAAAGATGAAGCTGAAGAAATTAAAAAAGCACTTGAAGAAGCGGGAGCAACTGTAGAAGTTAAATAATTTCTCCCCTTGCTTTTTTTTATAAATTTTGATATATTCACACCTCTACAAATTATTCTGCGCAGGAGAGCCTATGTTAAACCAATTAAAATCAGCCAATAGATTAAGATTAGATTTTTCAAAAATTCCACAAATATTGGATATTCCGAATTTACTACATTTACAACAAAACTCTTTCCAAGATTTTATCAATCTAAAAGAGCCTGAAAAAAGTGGTATTCACAAAGTTTTTAAATCAATGTTTCCTATTACAGATGCACAAAATCGTATTACACTTGAATATGCTGGTATTGAATTTAAAAAACCTAAATATACTGTTAGAGAGTGTATGGAAAAAGGTCTAACTTATTCTATTCCTATTAGAATTAAAATTAGACTAATTGTTCATGAAAGAGATGAAAAAACAGGTGAAAAAATAGGTATTAAAGACATTAAAGAACAAACTCTTTATATCAGAGATATTCCTTTAATGACGGAAAGAACAAGTTTTATTATAAATGGAGTAGAAAGGGTTATTGTAAATCAATTACACAGAAGCCCGGGTGTTATTTTTAAACAGGAAGAAGCTCAAAACTCTAACAAATTATTATATTCAGCTCAGATTATACCTGATAGGGGAAGCTGGGTTTATTTTGAATATGATGTTAAAGATGTATTATATGTTAGGGTAAATAAAAGAAGAAAAGTACCTGTAACAATACTTCTTAGGGCTATGGATTATTCAAAAGAAGATATTCTTAGAATGTTTTATCCTATAATTGACATTAAAATAAAAGATAATAAATTTTTAATGCCGACTAGCGCACTTGAAAGCGGTAAACTTGATTATGATTTAAAAGATGAAGAAGGTAATTTATTATTAGCAGCCGGAAAAAGATTAAGTGCTAGAAAACTCAAAAAAATTCAAGAAGAATTCGAATATGTAGAATATCCGGTTGAAGTTTTACTTGATAGACATTTAGCTGAGCCTATTTATGACCCTTTAACAGGTGAGGTTTTATTTGATACTTTAACTATTCTTAATGAAGTAAAACTTAAAAAAATTATTGAATCGCAAATTCAAGAATTTAAAATCGTAAATGATTTGGCTGAAGGTGTTGATGATTCAATTCTAAGAGCTTTCCATCAAGATATTGAAACGCTAAAAATTTTAAGACAGGTTGAAGGTATTGAAAACGAAAACGACTTAGCAAGAATCAGAATCTATAAGGTTATGAGACCTGGTGAGCCTGCAACTCCTCAGACGGCAAAAGAGCTTTTTGATAAGCTTTTCTTCGACCCTGAAAGGTACGACTTAACAAAAGTCGGTCGTATGAAAATGAATCATAAATTAGGACTTAACGTTCCTGATGATGTTACGATTTTAACATATCAGGATATTATAAAAACTATTCAATATTTAATCGGAGTTAGAAACGGAATCGGACAGATTGACGATAGAGACCATTTAGGAAATAGAAGAATCAGAAGTATCGGTGAACTTCTTGCAAACAGACTCCAAGAGGGTCTTGCAAAAATGCAAAAAACAATCAGAGATAAAATGACAACCGTTACTAATATTAACGATTTATTGCCTATGGATTTGGTAAATACTAAATTAGTGACAACTACAATACTTGATTTCTTTGCAACTGGTCAGCTTTCTCAATTTATGGATCAAACCAACCCGCTTAGCGAAGTTGCTCATAAAAGAAGACTTTCTGCTCTTGGTGAAGGCGGGGTTACAAGAGAAAGAGCGGGATTTGAAATCAGGGACGTTCATCCAAGCCACTATGGAAGAATCTGTCCTATTGAAACGCCTGAGGGTCAAAACATCGGTCTAGTTAATACACTTTCAACTTATGCAAAAGTAAATGAGTTTGGATTTATCGAAGCTCCGTATAGAGTAGTAAAAGATGGTCGTGTAACTGATGAAGTGGTATATCTTACAGCCACTCAAGAAGAAGAAAAAACAATAGCTCCTGCGTCTGTAAAAATTGATGAAGAAACGGGTGAAATAATTGATGACTTGATTGAAGCAAGAAAAGACGGAGAAATAATCTTAGTTGATAAAAAAGAAGTTGATTTATACGACCTTAACCCTAAAATGATTGTAGGGGTAGGTGCGTCGCTTATTCCATTCCTTGAACATGACGACGCCAACAGGGCGTTAATGGGATCAAACATGCAGCGTCAGGGTGTACCTCTACTTAGAAGCGAAGCACCTATTGTTGGGACAGGTATGGAAAAATACGTTGCACGTGATGCATGGCAGATTGTTAAAGCTAAAAGAGGTGGAAAAGTAATTAAGGTTGACGCTAAAAATATTTATATTTTAGGCGAAGATGAAAACGGAGCTTATATTGACCATTACGGACTTGAAAAATATTTAAGAACCAACCAAAACACATGTTTTGACCAAAGACCGATTGTAAAAGAAGGTGATGTTGTTAAAGCCGGAGACATAATAGCAGACGGTCCAAATATGGATAACGGTGAGCTAGGGGTTGGTAAAAACGTTATGGTTGCGTTTATGCCATGGAATGGATACAACTTTGAGGATGCTATAGTTCTTAGTGAGAGAATTATTAAAGACGATGTTTATACGTCTGTTCATATTTACGAGGAAGTGTGCGAAGTTAGAGAACTTAAACACGGACTTGAAGAAATTACGGCTGATATTCCGGGAGTTAAACCTGAATATTTAACTCATTTAGATGAGAGTGGGATTATTAAAATCGGAACGTATGTAAAACCAGGAATGATTTTAGTCGGTAAAATTTCTCCTAAAGGTGATGTTAAACCTACACCTGAAGAGAGACTGCTTAAATCAATTTTCGGTGATAAATCGGGACATGTTGTAAACAGCTCGCTTTATGCACCTGCAAGTATGGAAGGTGTGGTAATTGATGTTAAAGTTTACACTAAAAAAGGTTACGAGCTTGATGAAAGAGCAAAAGCCGCTTATGATGAAGAAAAAGCAAAAATAGAAGAAGTTTATAAAAATCAGTTAAGTATTATAGATAAAGAAGAAGTATTAGCCCTTGCAAATCTTCTTTCAAGCAAACCGTTAATTAAAGACGTAGAACTTAACGGAAAAACATATAAAGCAGGAGAAAAACTTCCAAAAGAAGAACTTGTAAATATTAATAAATTCCTTCTTTTAAGTTTAGTGGAATATTTTGACGAAGAAACTGTAAGTGAATTTGAAACAATTAAAGCAAAATACCTGAATGAAAAAGACAATATTAGACGTGAATACGACGAAAAACTTGAAGTGCTTGAAAGAGACGACATTTTGCCAAACGGCGTTGCGAAGATGGTTAAAGTTTACATCGCCAATAAAAGAAAAATAAAAGTCGGTGATAAAATGGCGGGAAGGCACGGTAACAAAGGTATCGTTAGTATTATCGTACCTGAAGAAGATATGCCGTATATGGAAGACGGAAGAACGGTGGATGTGGTTTTAAATCCTCTGGGGGTTCCGTCAAGGATGAATATCGGACAGATTCTTGAAGTTCATTTAGGGCTTGTTGGTAAAAATCTCGGAAGACAAATCGAAGAGATTTTAAAAGAAAAACAAAACGATATGATGGATAAACTGAGAAATAAAATGAAAGAAATCGTTGAAGTTGCACATTTTGGTGAGCATTATAAAGATTTTCTGGATTCGCTTACAAACGAAGAGCTTTTAAAATACGCTCAGGACTGGGCAAAAGGTGTTAAATTCGCAACACCGGTATTTGAAGGTGTTAATGAGGAAGAATTTAAAAAACTGTTTGAAATGGCTGGAATACCGGAAGATGGAAAAACACAGCTATATGACGGTAGAACGGGTGAACCGATTAAAGAGAGGGTAAATGTAGGTTATATGTATATGCTAAAACTGCATCACCTTGTTGATGATAAAGTTCACGCAAGAAGTATCGGACCATACAGCTTAATTACCCAGCAGCCTGTAGGTGGTAAAGCATTATTCGGTGGTCAAAGATTTGGGGAAATGGAAGTTTGGGCGCTTGAAGCATTCGGTGCGGCATACAACCTAAAAGAAATGCTTACAACCAAATCTGATGATGTTGAAGGAAGAAATAAAGCGTATAGAGCACTGACAAGAGGTGAAAACGTTCCGATTGAAGGTCTTAGTGAAACATTCTTTGTATTATCCAAAGAATTACGTGCGCTTGGACTTGATTTAGAGTTTTATAAAAAGGAAGAAGACAATGAAGAGATTTAAATACGTAAAACTTGACTGGGATGAAGAGAATAGACCAAAAGATATTGATGCCGTTCAGGTTAAAATCGCAAGCCCTGAGGAAATTCTTTCCTGGTCTTTTGGTGAAGTTAAAAAGCCTGAAACTATAAACTATAGAACTCTAAAACCAGAAAGAGACGGGCTTTTCTGCGCAAAAATTTTCGGACCTATTAATGATTATGAGTGTCTTTGTGGTAAATATAAAAAAATGCGCTACAAAGGTATCGTATGTGAAAAATGCGGTGTAAAAGTTACTACGTCTAAAGTAAGACGTGAGAGATTCGGGCATATTGAATTAGTAACACCGGTAGCGCATATCTGGTATGTTTCAAACCTTCCAAGCAGAATCGGGACATTGCTTGATATTAAAATGAAAGACCTTGAAAGAGTGCTTTATTATGAAGCTTATGTTGTGTACGAACCGGGTGATGCTCCGGTAAAAAAAGGTGACGTATTAGTTGAAGATGAATACAGAAAATTAGTAGAGCTTTACGGTGATACCGGATTTCATGCCGAAATGGGAGCTGAAATTATTAAAAGAATGCTTGAAGAGCTTGATTTGGCTGAAATGTATCATACATTAAAAGAAGAACTTAGAAATACCAGAAGCGAAGCCAGAAAAAAAGATATCGTTAAAAAACTTAAAATAGTTGAAGGATTTTTAAATTCCGACAACAGACCTGAGTGGATGATTATGTCTGTAATTCCGGTTCTTCCGCCTGATTTAAGACCTTTAGTCGCACTTGACGGGGGTAAATTTGCAGTAGCTGATGTTAACGACTTATACAGAAGAGTTATCCACAGAAACCAAAGACTTAAAAGACTTATCGAACTTGATGCACCTGAAATTATTATCAGAAACGAAAAAAGAATGCTTCAAGAAGCTGTTGATGCGTTATTTGACAACGGAAGAAGAGGTAATACAATAAAAGGTGCAAACAAAAGACCTCTGAAATCACTTAGTGATGTAATTAAAGGTAAAACGGGACGATTTAGACAAAACCTTCTTGGTAAAAGGGTTGACTATTCGGGAAGAAGCGTTATCGTAGTGGGACCAAACTTAAGAATGGACCAATGCGGTCTTCCTAAAAAAATGGCGTTAGAACTTTTTAAACCGCATTTAATAGGAAAACTTGAAGAAAAAGGTTATGCGACAACAATTAAACAGGCAAAAAGACATATTGAAGAGAAAACACCGGAAGTTTGGGAATGTCTGCAAGAAGTTGTTGATCAGTATCCTGTACTTTTAAACAGGGCGCCAACACTTCATAAACTTTCAATTCAGGCATTCCATCCGGTATTAATTGACGGTAATGCGATTCAATTACATCCACTCGTTTGTGCGGCGTTCAACGCGGACTTCGACGGTGACCAGATGGCTGTTCACGTTCCGTTAAGTCAGGAAGCTATTGCCGAAGCTAAAATTTTAATGCTAAGTAGTATGAATATTCTTCTTCCTGCATCAGGTAAAGCAATTGCGGTTCCTTCTCAGGATATGGTGCTTGGAATTTATTATATTTCACTTATGAAAGACGGAGTAAAAGGTGAGCATAAACTGTTTGGTTCTCCAGAAGAAGTACTTGCGGCATTTGATGAAGGAGCGGTGGATTTACATGCAAAAGTAAAAGTGAAAGTTAAAGGTGAAGTTGTTGATACAACTCCTGGTAGAATGATTTTACACTCAATCGCACCTGATTTTGTACCTGTTGAGATGTACAATAAAATTATGAAGAAAAAAGATATTTCAAATCTTGTGGATTATGTATATAAATACGGAGGACTTAAAGTTACGGCTGAATTTTTGGATAATCTTAAAAACTTAGGTTTCAGATATGCGGCAAAAGTAGGGGTATCTATTTCGGCTGCCGATATTGTAGTTCCTGAAGAGAAACAGCAGATTATCGAAGAAGCGCTTAAAAAAGTTAAAGAAGTTCAAGATCAATACAAAAAAGGTTTACTTACAGATCAGGAAAGATACAACAAAATTATCGATATCTGGACAAAAGCGAACAACGATATCGCCGATAAGTTAATGGAGCTTATGAAAAAAGACAAAGACGGATTCAATTCAATTTATATGATGGCCGACTCAGGTGCAAGGGGTAGTGCGTCTCAGATTAAACAGCTTGCCGGTATGAGGGGGCTTATGGCTAAACCTAACGGTGAAATTATTGAAACACCGATTATCTCAAACTTTAAAGAGGGTCTAAATGTACTTGAGTTCTTTATTTCAACCCACGGTGCGAGAAAAGGTCTTGCCGATACTGCCCTTAAAACTGCAAGTGCGGGATACTTGACTAGAAAACTTGTTGACGTATCTCAAAACTTTAGAGTCATAATGCAGGACTGTGGAACGCATGAAGGTATAGAAGTTACCGATATTGCGGACGGATCTACTCTTGTAGAAAGCTTAGAAGAGAGAATTTATGGAAGAGTTTTAGCAGATGACGTATACGACCCGATTACAAACGAAGTGCTTTATACAGAAGGAACATTAATCACTGAAGAAGAAGCAAAAGAAATAGTTAGAAAAGGTGTTAAATCCGTAAAAATAAGAAGTGCACTTACATGTAAAGCGCCAAAAGGTATCTGTGCTAAATGTTACGGAATGAGTCTAGCGGAAAGACGTCTTGTAAAAGTAGGTGAGGCTGTTGGTATCTTGGCCGCCCAGTCAATCGGTGAGCCTGGTACGCAGCTGACACTTAGGACGTTCCATACAGGTGGTATTGCAGGTTCAACGCAGGAAGAGAGACAAATCGTTGCTGAAAAATACGGTTACATTAGATACTATAATATTGAAACATATGAAAGAGACGGTAAAAAAATCGTTGCCAACAGAAGAAACGCGGCTGTATTATTGGTTGAACCAAAATTAAAAGCTCCGTGCGACGGAATTGTGAGAATCGAAACCCAGCATGAAGAAGTCCTTGTTGAAATAGAATGTGACGACGGAAATGTAAAAAGATATTCATTAAGAAAAAATGATATTGTTAAAGGAACCGAGCTTGCAGGAATTGCGGGTAAAACCGAAGGTAAACTTTATATTCCTTATAAAAATGCAAGAGTAAGCAAAGATGACGCAATAGTAGAGGTTATTAAAGAAGCGTGGTACATTCCGCAAAGGATTCCATACGGTGCTGAACTTAAAGTTGCCGATAACGAACCGGTACCTCTTAAAGTTGAGGCAAAAGCCAATGGTACGGTGAAATATTATAAACTGACAGGTGACCACCTTGAGAGAATTTATGACATTAAAGCCGGAGCTGAAATCGGATTTGATAACGAATATAAAGGTCTGTTTGCTGTAATTGTTGATGAAAATGACAGAGAAGCTGACAGATATTATATAGTTAGGGGAAGTAAAATTCTTGTAGATGATAACGCTAAAATTAAATCGGGGGATTTAATTGCCGAACCAATTAAAGGTGAAAGTAAAGTAATTGCCGAATGGGATCCGTTTGCTAATCCAATCTTAGCTGAAGCGGACGGTGTTGTTAAATTTGAAGACGTAATAGATGGATTTACGGTAACTACTCAAATGGATGAGTTAACTGGTGAATCAAGAATTATCGTAAAAGAATATTTGCCAAAAGGGCATCAGCCAAGAATTTTGCTTGCAAATAAAGAAAAAGTATTCGAATATGTGCTTGAGCCTAAAACAGTTATTCATGTCCAAGAAGGAAGTGAAGTAAAACAGGGGGATATCCTTGCCAAAACACCTAAAGCGGTTGCTAAATCAACAGATATTACCGGTGGTCTTCCAAGGGTTAACGAACTGTTTGAAGCAAGAAGACCTAAATCACCTGCGATTATTAGTGAAATAGACGGGTTTGTAAAATTCGGTAAAACCGTTAGAGGAAAACAAAGATTGATAGTTGAGGGTGAAACAAGCGTAAAAGAATATCTTGTACCGCAAGAGAGACAAATCTTAGTACACGAAGGCGATTTTGTCCATGCCGGTGAGAGACTGACAGACGGTGTTATTTCAAGTTATGACATTTTAAATATTCTTGGAGAAAAAGCATTGCAGCAGTATATTGTTGCGGAAGTTCAAAAAGTGTACAGACTTCAAGGTGTTAACATTAACGATAAACATATCGAACTTATAGTAAATCAGATGCTAAGACAAGTTAAAATTTTAGACAGCGGTGATACTAAGTTTATTGAAGGCGATATCGTAAGTAAAAAAATGTTTAATGAAGAGAATGAAAGAATCAAAAAATTCGGAGGCGAGCCAGCAATTGCCGAGCCTATGCTTGTAGGTATCACAAGGGCTGCAATTCAGAGTGATAGCTTTATTTCTGCCGCTTCGTTCCAGGAAACAACAAGAGTGCTTACAGAAGCAAGTATTCAAGGTAAATTCGATTATCTTGAAGACTTTAAAGAAAACATTGTACTTGGTAGGGTTGTACCTGTTGGTACGGGAATGTTTTATCACCACGACAGAGACCTCAAACTCGATCATCAATAATTTTCCCTCTTTTCCTTCCTAAAAGTCAATAATCTGAAAAATTTCTTTGAAAAATGATTAAATTTTGATATTATTTCACACTAAAAAAGTTAGTAAAATCACAGAAAAGGAAAGCTATGCCTACTATAAACCAATTAGTTAGAAAAGGTAGAAAAAAGGTAATTAAAAAATCAAAATCACCTGCACTTGTTAGCTGTCCTCAAAGAAGAGGGGTTTGTACAAGAGTATATACTACTACTCCTAAAAAACCTAACTCAGCTTTGAGAAAAGTTGCAAAAGTTAGACTTACTTCAGGTTATGAAGTAATTAGTTACATTCCCGGAGAAGGTCACAACCTACAAGAACACAGCATCGTGCTAGTAAGAGGTGGTAGGGTAAAAGACTTACCGGGTGTTAAATATCACATCGTAAGAGGTGCTCTTGATACTGCTGGTGTTAAAGGAAGAGTACATTCAAGAAGTAAATACGGTACTAAAAAAGCTGACGCTGGTAAAAAGTAAGTTGATAAGTAGATAAGTTGTGAAGTAGATAAGATATATAAGTTTTAGTTGGTTTTGGTTATAGTAGGAGCGATATTAAATGGACAATATAAAATGGAAAATTTCCATTTTCAATTGTTGAATTTCCATTGAATTTGCTCCTCACTGCCAAAAGGTAGAGTAAGTCCTGTGCAATGCAGGGTAAAAAACTGAAGAGAAGGAGATATTATGAGAAGAAGAAGAGCCCCAAAAAGACCTGTAATGCCAGATCCGGTATATAACAGTGAAGTAGTTACAAAATTTATTAACAAAGTTATGTGGGACGGTAAAAAAACATTGGCTGAAAAAATCGTATACGGTGCTATCGAAAAACTTAACACTAAAGAAGAAGGTACTAAAGGAATTGATATATTCTTTAAAGCAATTGAAAACGTAAAACCACTTCTTGAAGTTAGAAGTAGAAGAGTCGGTGGTGCTACATATCAGGTACCTATGGAAGTTAGACCTGAAAGACAGCAGACTTTATCAATTAGATGGATAGTTGACGCTGCAAGAAATAGAAACGAAAGAACTATGGTAGAAAGACTTGCTAATGAGCTTTGGGATGCTGCAAATGAAAGAGGAGCAGCGTTCAAGAAAAGAGAAGATACTCATAGAATGGCTGAAGCTAACAAAGCGTTCGCTCACTACAGATGGTAAAAATAAATTAAAAATGAAAAGTGAAAAGTTAAAAATGATTTTTCTTTTCTTCTTTTCCCCTTTCAAAATTCATACATAATCACAAATAAGGAGATAATATGCCAAGAAAAACCCCTTTACATATGGTAAGAAACATTGGTATCGCCGCGCATATCGATGCGGGTAAAACTACAACTACTGAGAGAATCCTATATTATACGGGTGTTTCTCATAAAATCGGTGAGGTGCATGAGGGTGCAGCTACAATGGACTGGATGGACCAGGAAAAAGAAAGAGGTATTACAATTACTTCTGCTGCTACTACATGTTTTTGGAAAAATCACCAAATCAACATTATCGATACTCCGGGGCACGTTGACTTTACAATCGAAGTTGAAAGAAGTATGAGGGTTCTTGACGGTGCCGTTGCGGTATTCTGTGCAGTTGGTGGCGTTCAGCCTCAGTCAGAAACTGTTTGGAGACAGGCTAACAAGTACAGAGTTCCAAGAATTGCATTCGTTAACAAAATGGACAGAATCGGTGCTAACTTCTATGAAGTTGAAAAACAAATCAGAGAAAGATTAAAAGCAAATCCTGTTCCAATTCAAATTCCAATCGGTGCTGAAGACAACTTCAAAGGTGTTGTTGATTTAGTAAAAATGAAAGCACTTGTATGGGAAGACGAAGCGGCACTTGGAAGTAAATATGAAATAGAAGATATTCCTGCAGAGCTAGTTGAAAAAGCTGAAGAATACAGAGAAAAAATGCTTGAAGCCGTAGTTGAGACGGATGAAGAGTTGATGGAAAAATATTTTGCAGGTGAAGAAATAACAGAAGAAGAAATAAAAAAAGCTATTAAAAAAGCTACTGTAAATATTGAAATTGTTCCAATGCTTTGCGGTACTGCATTTAAAAACAAAGGTGTACAACCGTTACTTGATGCAGTAATTGATTATCTACCGGCTCCTGATGAAGTTGACTGGATTAAAGGAATTGATCCTAAAACAGGTGAAGAAATCAGCGTAAATCCGGGTGACGATGAGCCATTTGCGGGACTAGCTTTTAAAATTATGACTGACCCGTTTGTTGGTAAACTTACATTTACAAGATTTTATTCAGGGGTTATCACATCAGGAAGTTACGTATTAAACGCAACTAAAAATAAAAAAGAAAGAGTCGGAAGACTTCTTAGAATGCATTCAAACAAAAGAGAAGAAGTTAGCGAATTCTACAGCGGTGAAATCGGAGCAATTGTTGGTCTTAAAAACACACTTACAGGGGATACTCTTTGTGATGAAAAAAGACCGATTATTCTTGAAAGAATGGAATTCCCTGACCCTGTTATCAGCGTAGCGGTTGAGCCAAAAACCAAAGCAGACCAGGAGAAAATGGCACTTGCACTTCAAAAACTTGCTGAGGAAGACCCAAGCTTCAGAGTTACAACTGACGAAGAATCAGGTCAGACAATTATTTCTGGTATGGGTGAATTACACCTTGAAATTATTGTAGATAGATTAAAAAGAGAATTTAAAGTTGAATGTAACACAGGTAAACCTCAGGTTGCGTACAGAGAAACATTCAAAAACCAAGTTGAACAAGAATATAAATACGCAAAACAATCAGGTGGTAGAGGTCAGTACGGTCACGTATTCATCAGACTTATACCGCAAGAACCAGGAAAAGGTTATGAATTTGTTGATTTAATTAAAGGTGGGGTAATTCCAAGAGAATATATCCCTGCAGTTGATAAAGGTATTCAAGAAGCTGCTCAGGGCGGTGTACTTGCAGGATTCCCTGTAGTTGATTTTAAAGTTGAACTATTTGACGGAAGCTACCATGAGGTCGACTCAAGTGAAATGGCGTTTAAATTGGCTGGATCTATGGCGTTTAAAGAAGGTGTTAAAAAAGCTAACCCAGTTATTTTAGAGCCTATTATGAAAGTTGAAATCGAAGTTCCTGAAGAATATATGGGTGATGTTATCGGTGATATCAACAGAAGAAGAGGTCAGGTTAACTCAATGGAAGATCAACACGGAATTAAGAAAGTTACAGCATTCGTACCACTTAGTGAAATGTTCGGATATTCAACAGACCTTAGAAGTATGACTCAAGGTAGGGGTACATATTCAATGGTGTTTGACCATTATGAAGAAGTGCCTCACAATATTGCAGAAGAAATTATTAAAGAAAGACAGGGATAATTTCCTTGTTTTTTCTTTTATTTTATATGTTTAGTGTCTGGCACTATATTGATGATATGGTTATTAGTTGATGGTTAATGGTTAATAGTTTATGGATACGGATGATATTGGCGGTGGTAGTGATTTTAATACCAAACCCCCAAAATAAATCGGACATTTATTTTGGGGGAAAGAAAGGAAAAGATGAGGAGAGAGGAGGAAAAGAAAAGGTGAGTTTTGTATTTTAGTATAATAAATAGAAAGTATATATTTGCTTTTATTCAAATCTAAAAATAAATAATACATTTTTTTGAAAAAAGACACCAAAAAGATAAGTGAGAGGCGAAAAAAAGATTTTGTCAGTTTTTTAAAAGGTTTTGTTTTAGCAAAAAAGTGGTATAATAGCGTTATATCTTTTTATATATAACGGAAAAGGTTTGATATGTATTTTACTTATGAGGAAATTGACAGATTAATCAATGAAGATATGCCGATGTTTGATTTGACTGCAGAGCTTTTAGAAATTAAAGACAAAGGAAAAATATCATTTTATACACGAAAAGAGTGTGTCGTCAGTGCGAATAAGTTAGTTGAAAAACTTGCAAAAAAGCTTGAATTAAAAACCGTTTTTAAAGAAAAAGACGGAAATTTTGTAAATGCCGGCAGTAAGCTGTTTGAAGCGGAAGGAGAAAACGTTTTAATTTTATGGAAGGTTGCACAAAATATATACGAATATGCTTTAAGTGTATCTACATATGTATATGAAATGACGAAAAAAGCCAGAAAATATCATCCTAATATAGAAATATTGACTACAAGAAAAGTAATTCCTTTTACCAAAAAAATTGCACTTCAGGCCGTAATGGACGGAGGAGGGCTTCCGCACAGGGTTACCACAACCGAAACGATACTAGTATTTGATAATTATATAAATTTATATGGAGGTTGGGATAAGTTTTATAAAAATTTTGAAAAAATGAAAGAAAAATCCGTTGAAAAAAAATGGGTTGTTGAAACGAAAGATTTAAATCAGGCAAAAAAACTGATTGAAATAGGTGTAGATGTGCTGCAGCTTGACAAAGTGGATGTCAAAACCACTGAAAAAATTGTAAAACTTGCCCATAATAAGGGTATAAAAGTTATAAGTGCCGGCGGGATAAATGTTGAAAACGTTGAAGAATATGCAAAAACCGGCACTGACAGTATAGTGACAACCGCTCCGTATTTTGCTAAGGGGGCTGATGTGAAGGTTGTTATAGAGTCTTTTTAAGTTCTTTAACCCAACCTTCCATTACTTCGTTTGCGATTAACGCCGGTGCTTCTAAAAACGCTATTTCAAATTTGTCGTTATATTCCGTTACACTTATGCTTCTTGGTCTTGCAGCAGGGATTTTTCCGTTTGGCAGTTTGTTTCCAAAACAGAAAAGCACTAATTTGCAGTCTTTAATATCGGGATTGATTTCACCTTCAGGAAGAGATTTTGTATGTGCATAATGGTCAAACTCTCCTATGTATGTACATACCGGATGTGCGTTAATTTTTTCTTTAAAGAATTCTATAATTTCCGCAGCGGTTTTATAATGTGTTTCGGTTTTTTCAACGTCTAATACAAATACCGGATATTTTTCCTGTAAAACTATTTGTTTCATAAGTTTACCTTTTTTGAAGCGAAGTTTAGCATAAATAAGGACTGTTTATATCTGATATAAATAAAAATTATAATCAAAATTGGATAAGCTATTATGTTATATTAATTTTGAAATTTTTAAATGATATAATTACAATAAAAAAGGCAAATAATGGGATATATGCTTATAATTGACAATGAAAATAAAAATATAGAGATTCATTCGGATTTGTGCGATGTGGTTTTTGATAAAAAAGAGGATTTAAGCGTAAATACTAAATTGGAATTTATCCCGTTTAATTTTTTTTCGGAAATAGAAGAGTATTTGGATACGGTTGAAGGGTATGAAGTTATCGAATGTGAGAAATGTAAGCCAAAAGAGAATCAGGAAACGCTTGATGAAGATTATGACGATTTTTATGAAGAATTTGATGAGGATGATGAGGTGGATAACAGCAGATGTGATATATTTTAGGTATAATTTTAAAAAAAGGAGAGAAAATGTTTAAAGAATGTTGTCCGGAATTAATCCCTGTAATGGAAAAAGTGGCAGAGGAAAATCCGCATATTGCAAAACTTATCGAAAGACATGCGGAACTTAACAAACTTATAGATGAGGTAGAAGCCGGAAGAGAACATATGGAAGAGCTTGAGCTTGAAAAACTTAAAAAAGAAAAACTACATATTAAAGACGAAGTTTATGCCGCAGTAATCGCTTATAAGAAAGAAAAAGGCCTTTAAGCCTTTCTTCGCAATTTTTTACTATCGTTTAATTGAACTTTCCTTTATAATTATCATAAAAAAGGTGTTGTTATGTATATTACTATAATGTCCTTGACGTAAATAAAAAAAACTATTATAATAGCGTTATATTTTAAAATATATAACGAAAAGGCTTGTTATGAATAAATTATTACTGATGATAATGTTTGTTTTAATGTCTTACGCTTCCGAAATATTTATAGCTGCATCTGCCAATACCGCATATGCGATGCCTGAAATTATTAAGAAATTCAATCAAAAATATCCTGATGTAAAAGTAAACGTAATTTTGGCAAGCAGCGGAAAACTTACTGCACAAATTATTCACGGGGCGGAATATGACGTTTTTATGGCGGCAAATATGAAATATCCAGAATTTTTATATAAACAAGGCATTGCAAAAACAAAGCCTAAGGTTTATGCAAAAGGTGCTATAGCGCTTTTCAGTGTTAAAAACATTAATTTGAAAGATTTTAAAAACGCTTTATTAAAAGCAAAATCCGTTGCAATTGCCAATCCTAAAACCGCTCCTTACGGAAGGGCTGCCGTGGAGGCTGTAAAAAACGCCGGAATTTATCCTAATGTTAGGGAAAAATTTGTTTTTGCCGAAACCGTAAGTGCGGTGATTCCTTATACTCTCAATTCAGCGGATGTCGGGATAGTTGCTAAAAGCTCCCTTTTTTCTCCTAAGATGAATAAATATAAAAATTTTGCCGATGTGCCGGAAAATTTATATAAACCCATAAATCAGGGAATTGTAATTTTTAACAATAAAAACGAAACAGTAAAATTTTATAATTTTATTTTTTCGGAAGATGCAAAAGAAATATTTAAAAAATACGGGTATATTGAGAAGTGAAAAATATAAAGTAAAATTCTTTAAAGGAAAGAAGTGAACAGATTAATCGGCGAAATTAAAAATATACGCTCGCTTGAGAGGCTGAATTTAATCGAATGTAAAGTGGGTAAGCAGACTGTAAAAGTTTTGATACTTGAGATGAATATCAGTCTAAAACCCGGCAGTAAAGTTGAGCTTTTAATAAAACCCACGGCAATCAGCGTTTCGGATAAAAACTGTGTGTTTGAAAACGTTTTAAAAGGCAGGGTTGTTGACATTCAAAACGGCAAAATACTTTCAAACATTACCGCTGAGGTGGAAGGGTTTGAAATGGAATGTATAATGCTAAAAGAATATGCCGGTTTTAAAGATGAGGTATATCTGTTTTTTAAAGCAAACGACGTTGCAATAGGAAAGGTTTTGGAATGAATTTGGATTTTACTCCCTTTTTGCTTTCTTTCAAGCTGGCTTTTTTTACAACCGTTATTTTGCTTGTAATAGGAATTCCTTTTGCGTGGTTTTTAAGTTCGACTAAATCAAGATTTAAGCCCGTATTAGAAGCGATAAGCGCCCTTCCGATTGTCCTGCCGCCTTCGGTTTTGGGGTTTTATCTGCTTGTTTTTCTTTCTCAAAGTTCGCCGGTGGGGAAATTTTTTGAAGAAGTGTTTAATATTAAGCTTGTTTTTACTTTTGAAGGGCTGGTGGTTGCTAGCAGCATCTATTCTTTTCCGTTTATGATTCAGCCTTTGCAAAACGGTTTTGAAAATGTGCCTAAAAATATTATTGAGGCTTCATATCTTAGCGGCAAAGGAAAAATTGAAACGCTTTTTAAAGTGATTTTGCCTAATATGAAAACGTTTCTTTTAACGGCCGTAATTATAACATTTGCCCATACGGTCGGGGAATTCGGCGTTGTTTTGATGGTCGGGGGTTCAATTCCCGGTAAAACTGAGGTTGCAAGTGTGGCGATTTATGATTATGTCGAAACGCTTGATTATAAAAGCGCCCACATTTACAGTCTTATAATGCTCGCAATAAGTTTTGCCGTTTTACTTTTTGTGTATATGTTTAACGAAAAACAGAAAAAGAGGTTTTTATGATTAAAGTAAACATCCGAAAAAAACTTCACGGCAGCGGCGGAGAGATGGAGCTTAAGTGTGATTTTACAATAGAAAAAAACAATTTTTTGGCAATTTCAGGTCCTAGCGGAAGCGGAAAAACGACATTACTTCGAATAATTGCAGGGCTTGAAGAGTGTGAGGGCGAAATAATTATCGAAAGTGAAATATGGCAGAACGAAAGAATGAAACTTCCTCCGCAAAAAAGGGAAGTGGGGTTTGTTTTTCAGGATTTCGCTCTTTTTCCGAATATGAACGTGCTTGAAAATCTTTTATATGTAAAAAAAGACAAAAAATTTGCAAATGAACTTTTGGAAATGACCGGGCTTACGGAATTGGCTAAAAGATATCCCAATACGTTAAGCGGAGGTCAAAAACAAAGGGTGGCCCTTTGCAGGGCGTTAATGAGAAAACCGAAAATTTTGCTGATGGATGAGCCTTTTTCGGCGCTTGATATGTCTATGCGGGAGAAGCTTCAAAACGATATAATTGAATTTCATAGGAAATTTGATTTAACCACCATAATGGTGTCGCATTCCCCGAGCGAAATTTACAGACTTTCAAATAAAATGATAGTGTTAAATAACGGAAAAATAGAAAAATTCGCATCACCTAAAGAGCTTTTGTTAAAAACGAGTGGGTCGGCAAAGTTTGCGTTTGAAGGAAAAATTATAGACATTGTGGAAGTTGATGTAATTAATATCGCAGTTATTTCGATAGCCAATCAGATTGTCGAAGTGGTTATATCCAAAAAAGAAGCCAAAGAACTGAAAATTGGCGATAAAGTTATTGTTTCAAGCAAAGCTTACAATCCTTTGATAAGAAAAATGATGAGTGATTAGTATAAAAAGGGGAAAATAAATCTTCTATATAGTATTACTCAAGCAGTTTTATGGCAATTTCAGTCAGTTTGTTTCTGTATATATTTTGCAAATCAACCCACGCAAGGGCTTCGTGGGGGAGAACCTGTTGAAGTCTGTATAGACCGCTGTCCTGTTTTTCGATAGTGGAATATGTCTGATGCAAATCTCCAAGTAAAAAGAGTTTGCTTCCCTCGCTCATTCTGCTTAAAATCATACTCATATATTCCCGTGTTACAAGCTGTACTTCATCTACTATTAAAATTTCACCTTCAAGTATTGAAACACCCTGAATCATATTCAGAGGAATTATTTCAAATTTTTCAAAAAAGAGCTGGGATTTAATACTGTCATAAGTCTGTCCTTTTAAATCGCGGTACAGATAATTTAATGCACTCAAAAATCCTCCCGCCCATTCGAGCATTTTTTCGTCTTTGCTTCCGGGTAAAAAGCCTATGTCATAATCGCTGCTGATTCCAATCGGAGGACGGGTTATAAATATTTTTTTCTTAGTCAGACTCAAGGCCGTAGCCGTTGCAAGAAGCGTTTTTCCGCTTCCGAAACGCCCGGTAATAAGGCTTGCAGGAGCTTCAACCATAGCGTAAATTGCGCATTTTTGGTAAATGTCCAAAGGCTCGAAAATTTTTGCGTTTTTGATTCTGATTTTGGAAGTTTCAGGGATATTATCTATTCTTTCAATGCCTTTGTAAGGATTGTAGCAGTAGGCAAGATATCTTTCGCCTATTTCGTCGTATGTAATAATAAAATCCCAATATTTTAGGTCGTAGTTGTGTTTTTGTTTAATATATTCGATAACATCTTTTGCCGGTTTTACTCCTAAAAAGTGTCCGTATTCGAAATTTCTGTCTTCTATTAAAATGTTGGCTCCTTAAAACGGTTTGTATTTTGTTATACCTAAAATTATAATTTGAGTGTCTGTAATTTTATAAGGGATTATATAACCTTTAAATATTAAATCTCTGATACTTTCATCGTCGAAATATATTGATTTTCTGTATTTAAAAGGGAAATAGCTTAAATTTTCTATTTTGTTTTTTAAGTCTTTTTTAAATTTAGCAGCGCTT
This sequence comes from Nautiliaceae bacterium, assembly GCA_027063865.1. Classification (GTDB taxonomy): domain Bacteria; phylum Campylobacterota; class Campylobacteria; order Campylobacterales; family Nautiliaceae; genus Nautilia. The sequence continues at coordinate 2,545 of JAMOQT010000069.1, read as the reverse complement.
TGAGGTTTGTCTTTTTTTATAAATTCTATAATTTCTTTAATGTCGTCAAAAAAACGTTTTTCGTAAATAATTTTATAATTCATCTATTTTATTCCACATTTGAGTATGGCTTAAAGTGTTTCCTTTTATGGCGGATTTTAATCTGTTTTGGAATTTGGTTTTATCTTTTTTAAACTGAACGGAGTGCATATAAATATCTTGTGCTATTAAATCATTAATGTATGAATTTATATCGATATTTTTAAGATATTCTTTAAATTCATCACATATTTGAATATTGATTTTCATATTCACCCCTTCATTTTCATAGAAAAATCTTTGAAAGTCGCCTGATGGATGATTGCCCCGCTGCTAATGGCATCAATTTCCGTTTGAATGTAATTTTTAATATTTTCAAGCGTTACGTTTCCGCTGGCTTCAAGAAAAACACCTTTATGGTTTCTATTTCTATATTCTACCACTTTTTTAATCTCTTCAAAATCCATATTGTCACACATTACTATATCTGCACCCGCTTTCATGGCTTCAATAGCCATTTCAACGTTTTCGGCTTCGACTTCTATTTTGGTTGTGAACGGAATGTTTTTTCTTGCAATTTTTATTGCTTCATTTATGGAATTAAAAAGTACAAGGTGAGTGTCTTTTAGCATCAGGCAGTCGTCAAGCCCTAACCTGTGGTTTGTAACTCCCCCGCATTTTGCCGCATATTTTTCAAACATTCTAAGAAGCGGTCTTGTTTTTCTGGTATCGAGTATTTTTAATTTGCCGTCAGTGAGTTTTACAAATTCATATGCGTTGCTGGCTATTCCGCTTGCGTGCTGGAGGATGTTTAGCATCGTTCTTTCAATAGATAATAAATCTTTTGCACTTCCGTAAACTTCAAAAATTATATCGCCTTTTTTGTAAAAATCCCCGTCTTCAAAATAAAAATCAAACTTAACATCCGCTATATCGCTGAAGTGTTTTATATATTCAATTCCAGCAACTATGCCTTCGCTTTTAGCCCTGATGAAAGCCTTGGCGTTTTTGTTTATGAGATTTCTTGCAAGGTCACCCCTTCCGATGTCTTCGTTTAAGGCGTTTTTTAAAAATTCAATAATCTGGTGTTTCATAAGCATAAATTATCCTTTGTAGAATAGTGAAAAAGGGTGAAAAACGGTGAAAGAGGGTGAAAAAAAGTGAAATTGTATATAGGCTTTATAATTTTCCATTTTATATTGTCCATTTTCCATTGAATATTTCCCTTCAATCTTCTTCACCCTTATTTCAAGACAGTTTCATCATTCTCTCAAGCGCTGTTTTTGCGTTTTTTGCAATTTCAGGCTCAACTTCAATTTTATTGTAATCTTTTCCTTCGTCTATGGCTTTTAAAAGTTTATAAAGCTCTTCTAAAGTTGTTTCGTTCATTGACGGGCATTCCGGTTTTGTTGAGCTTAATATATAGATATTGGGGTTTATTTCGTTTTTCATTCTGTTTACGAAATTAAATTCAGTCCCTATTGCCATTTTTTCGGTAGGATGAGCTTTTACGTATTTTAAAATCTGAGATGTGCTTCCGGCAAAATCTGCAAGTTTTACCACTTCGGGTGAGCATTCTGGATGGACTACTATTTTAATATCCGGAAATCTTTCTTTGTAAAATTCCACGTGTTCTGGCATAAAAAGCTGATGGACGCTGCAGTGTCCGTCAAAGCATATCATTGTAGCATCCTGCCAGTTTTCTTCGCCTATTATTTTTGCGCTTATTCCAAGTTTTGCGGCAATGTTACGTCCAAGGTTCTTATCGGGTAGGAAAAATATTTTTTTGTTTTGACTCAGAGCCCACTCAATAATTTTCTGAGCATTTGAGCTTGTACACGTAAGTCCGCCGTTTTGGGCAACTATGGCTTTTGTTTTGGCTGTTGAGTTTATATATGTAATCGGAATAAACTCAATACCGTTTTCTTTTAAAGTTTTAATATCTTTTTCAACTTTTTCTTCCTGAGCCATTCTGGCCATAGAGCAATCTGAAAGACGCGGCATATAAACGGGAATGTCGGGATTTAATATTTTAGCGCTCTCCCCCATAAATTTGACGCCGCAAAAAATCAGAGGGTTTTTAAGCGTGCTTGTTTTTTTGGCAAGCTCTAAACTATCCCCCGTTAAATCGGCTAAATCAAATATTTCGTCTTTTTCGTAATAATGCGCTGCAAGTGTGATGTTGTGTTTTTTTATAAGGTTTTTGATTTCGTTTATCATTTAGCTCCTTTAAAGTGGGTAGTAGGTAGTGGGTAGTAGGTAGTTTTTTAATAAATACCGTTTTTTCGTGATTTTGATTTTCAGTATTGCCCTTGCTTGCATACTACAAACTACTTACTACTCACTACATACTAAAATTATATTATAATTTCACAAAAAAGGAAAAATATGTCACCGTTAATATGGTATTTAATAGCTTATTTAATAGGCGGTATTCCGTTTGGATATTTGATAGCTAAATATTTTGCGGGAATTAATATAAAAGATCACGGTAGCGGAAATATAGGGGCTACCAACGTACTTAGGG
>JAMOQT010000068.1 GCA_027063865.1 Nautiliaceae bacterium | reverse complement strand
GGATCTGACACAGCGCAACAGTCGCGGGGGTCGCGAACACATGGGGTTATGGCGCTATGACAAACCATCTTGGAGACATTCAAAATTCAAAAGCTATTATTATATTTGGTGCCAACCCGGCAGTAAACCATCCTGTAGGATTTAAACATATATTAAAAGCTAAAGAAAGAAACGATGCACTGTTAATCGTAATTGATCCTAGATATACGAAAACGGCTGCAAAAGCAGACCTTTATGCAAAAATAAGACCGGGAACAGACATTCCGTTTATGTATGGAATGCTTCACTTAATTTTCAAACACGGATGGCATGATCCTGATTACATCAAAAACAGAGTATTCGGAATGGATCATGTAATTGAAGAAGCAAAAAAATGGACACCTGAAAAAGTGGAAGACGTAACCGGTGTGCCTGCAAGCCTTGTATATAAAATTGCAAGAGCTTACGCTACAAGTAAACCTGGAACTCTTATTTGGGCAATGGGGCTTACTCAGCACTCAATCGGTTCATCCAACACCAGAATGGCGCCGATACTTCAGCTGGCACTTGGAAATATGGGTAAATTCGGTGGTGGATGTAACATTCTAAGAGGTCACGACAACGTTCAGGGTGCAACTGATATGTGCTGTCTGTCACATTCACTACCCGGATATTACGGTTTGAGTGAGGGAAGCTGGAGATATTTCGCACATAACTGGGGAGTTGACTTTAACTGGCTTCAAAAAAGATTTGCAGGTAAAAAATGGATGCATACCAAAGGATTTACACTTGCTAAATGGTGGCAAGGGGTATTACAGGAAGAAAAAATTTATTCAACAACACCAATAAGAGCGCTTTGGGTTCAAGGTAACGGTATTACTTCAATCGCCCAGCAAGCAAAAGTCCAACAGGCGCTTGATAAACTTGATTTACTTGTAGTTGCTGAACCGTTTGCAAACGAAGCTGCGGTAATCACAAACAAAAAAGACAACGTCTACATCCTTCCTACTGCCAGCCAGTTTGAATGTGAAGGAAGCGTAACAGCTACAAACAGAACGGCTCAGTGGAGAAGTAAAGTCGTAGATCCGTTATATGAGAGCAAAACGGACGAAGAAATTATGTTTATGTTTGCTAAAAAATTCGGCTTTTACGATGAATTCGTCAGAGGCATGATGATGGGCGTAAAAGACGGAAAAGCCGTAAAAGTAAAAGACACATTCAAATGGCCAGAAGACGCAACCAGAGAAATCGCAAGAATCATCAAAACAATCGGACTTACCGGATGGACACCTGAGAGACTTAAAAAACATCAAGAAAACTGGCATATGTTCGATGAGGTAACTCTTAAAGGTATAGGTCCTATGAAAGGCGAATATTACGGATTGCCATGGCCTTGCTGGAGCGAAACACATCCGGGAAGCCCGGTACTGTATAACATTGACATACCTGTCAGCGAAGGCGGTATGGGATTCAGGGCTAGATTTGGAACCGAATACAAAGGCGAAAGCCTATTAGCAGGTCCGAGGGCTACCATTAAAGGAGCAAAAGTTAAAGGCGGATATCCTGAGCTAACAAAAGACAATATCGAAAAAGTTTTAGGCATTAAACTAACAGAGCATGAAAAAGCAATCATGGGTAAAAACTGGAAAGTGGATTTAAGCGGACTTATTGCAAAATATGCAATTAAAGCCGGCGTAGCGCCTTATGGTAATGCTAAAGCGAGAGCTTACGTATGGACATTCCCTGACAAAATCCCAATGCACAGAGAGCCTCTTCATACGCCAAGATATGATTTGGCTAAAAAATATCCGACTTATCCTGATAAGAAAAACCATTACAGGGTTGATACTAAATACGCATCAATCCAAAAAACAGACTGGTCAAAAGAATTCCCGATTATTCTTACTACAGGTCGTCTTGTTATGTACAGCGGTGCCGGAATTATTGAAAGAAACAGCAAATATCTTGCCGCGCTGCAGCCTGAAATGTTTGCGGATATCAATCCGGAACTTGCTTACAAACACGGTATTAAAGACGGCGATATGATTTGGATCCATTCACCTGAAGGAACCAAAATCAAAGTTAAAGCAAGATTTACGTATTCAGTCGCACCGGACAGAATATTCTTACCATATCACTTTGCAGGATTTATGCAAGGCGTAGATTTGAGAGACAATTATCCTGAAGGTTTAGTACCGTATGCAACAGGCGAATCAGCAAATACGGTTACAAACTACGGATACGATATCGTTACCCAGATTCCTGAAACAAAAGCGGGCTTAGTCCGAATTGAAAAAGCGTAAGGAGTAGAAAATGTATGAATATGCAAGAATGAAATTTTACTGTGACGAAGACAGATGTATAGAATGTAATGCCTGCACAGTAGCCTGTGCCGAAGCGCACGAGCTGCCTGTAGGTATTCACAGAAGAAAAGTTATTACGCTAAACGAAGGAATCGAGGGTAAAGAATTTTCAACGTCAATCGCCTGTATGCACTGTACGGATGCGCCTTGCGCTCAGGTCTGTCCGGTTGATTGTTTCTATATCAGAGAAGACGGAATAGTGCTTCACGATAAAGACAAATGTATCGGATGCGGATACTGCTTGTACGCATGTCCGTTCGGTGCTCCTCAGTTCCCAAGAGATGGAGCGTTCGGAGTTAGAGGTGTAATGGATAAATGTACAATGTGTGCTGGAGGTCCTGAGCCTACTAATTCAATTGAAGAATTTGAACTATACGGTCAAAACAGAATAGCCGAAGGTAAAGTACCTATGTGTGCTGCGGTATGTTCTACCAACGCACTTATTGTAGGTGACGCCGACAGTGTTTCAGAAATAAAAAGAGCGAGAGATGCAGCCAAAGGTAAAGGCCCTATGACACCTTACGGTTGGGACGTAGCTTACAAATAAGGATATGATATGAAAAAACTATTGCCTATAATTGGCACATTTGCCTTTGCCGGAAATGTACCCTTAGCGGAGCCGAATCAGGCTCCCGTCCATCACGGGAACACATTGATTTCACCGCAGATGATAGAGGCGATTCCGGCATGGCATAAATACGGAGAGTTGTTTTTATATCTTCAGACACACTGGGTAAAAATGATTTTTTTACTCGTAATTATAGGCGTCCCAGCCGTATTTTTGGTGCACTATTTAATAATAGGACCTAAAGTATTTTCACATCACGGCAGAAAATTTTTGGTATTTCCAAGCTGGCAAAGGGTAATCCATTGGATTGCCGCACTTGGATTTGTATTCCTTGTCCCTACCGGAATAATGATTATTTATGCCAAATTTTTCGGAGGCGGCACTCCTGTAAGATTTGCAAGGTATCTGCATGACATCGGTGCCGCTCTTTTCGCCGTTGCGGTTATTCCTATGTTTTTAATGTGGTTAAAAGAGATGCTGCCAAGACTGTGGGATATTAAATGGTTTATGATACTTGGAGGATACCTAAGCAAAGAAAAAAAAGAAATCCCTGCAAGCAAATTTAATGCCGGACAGAAAATGTGGTATTGGTTTGCAACACTTGGGGGAATTGTTATGATAATTACGGGTGTAATGATGTATTTTCAGGACTTTGACATAGCCCTCCTTAAAAATTTGAATTTACATCAGATTGATTTATTGAGAATTGCCGTAATTGTCCATTTACTTTTAGCGATAGCAATTACTGCTCTGTTTTTCACTCATTTATACATGAGTATTTTTGCCATTAAAGGTTCACTGCAAAGTATGATTGACGGATGTAAAAGCGAAGACGAGCTTAAACATCTGCATTCAATCTTTTACAAAAAAATAATCAAAGAAGGCAAAGATAAAGAATTAGCCGAAAAATGTGAAAAATAAGCCCCTTTTTGCGGGCTTTTATAAAACGGATTTATCTCAAAATATGCAAAAAAAGCATAAAAAAATATGCAAAAATGTCATATATATGACATCAATAAAAAATATAATGAATAAAATTTGAGGACAAAAATTAAGGGAAAAAGAATGAAAAAGTTACTTTTGTCTTTAAGTATGGCGGCGGCACTGTTCGGAGCGGAAAAAATAGTTGTTTTCCATGCGGGAAGCCTGAGCGTACCTTTCTCACAGATAGAAAAAAAATTCGAATCAAAATACCCTCAGTATGATGTGGTAAGGGAAGCGGCAGGGAGCCGGGCGTGTGCAAGAAAAATTACGGATTTACACAAAAAAGCGGACGTAATGGCAAGTGCGGATTATAAAATAATTGACAATCTTTTAATCCCAAAATATGCAAAAATTAATATACCGTTTGCAACAAACGAAATGGTAATAGCATTTACCCCTCATTCAAAATACGCTAAAAAAATAAACTCAAAAAACTGGACTGATATTCTTTTAAAACCGAGCGTAAAAGTCGGACATTCAAACCCAAACCTTGACCCTTGCGGATACAGGGCCGTAATAGTAACAAAGCTTGCAGGAATTTATTATCAAAAACCTTACTTTTACGATAAACTTTTAGGATACGGGGATTATTACAGGGGCGGTGAGGAAAACCGAAATAAAGTGATAGTAAGACCAAAAGAAACAGACCTTTTAGGACTATTAGAAGCCGGTGCGTTTGATTATCTGTTTATTTACAAATCGGTAGCCAAGCAACACAAACTGAGATACATTGAACTTCCCCCAGAGATTAGCCTTAAAAGCAAAAAATACGCAGAATATTACAAACAAGCGACTTTCAAAGTAACGGGTAAAAAACCAGGTAGTTTTATCGTAAAAAAAGGCGCTCCAATGGTTTACGGCATTACCACACTCAAAAACGCTCCTAATAAAAAAGGTGCTTATCTTTTTGTCAAATTCGTCCTCTCACCCGAAGGTCAGGCTATTATGCAAAAAAACGGACAGGGAGTTATTAAGAATGGACAATGGACAATGGAAAATGGAAAATGTGAAAGAAGTGAACCCGTCATACACGGAATGTGTGATGGGGAAAATGAGCGCAGCGAACCCGGCCACTTGCAAAGTGGCGGGGTGGACAATGGACAATGGAAAATGGAAAGTGAAAAGTGAAAAGTGGAAAAAATTGAGTTACACAGGGAGAATAAATAATGGAAAATAAACTGTTAGAAATAAAAGACCTGTTTTTAAAAAAAGGAAAATTTAAACTCAATATTCTTTCACTGGATATTGAAAAAAACGAATATTTTGTTCTGCTTGGAAAAACGGGAAGCGGAAAAACGCTTTTGCTTGAAAGTATAGCCGGATTTCAGGAAATTGAAGGTGAAATATATTTTGAAGGAAAAGATATTACCAACCTGCCGCCGGAAAAAAGAAATTTCGGATTTTTATATCAGGATTTTGCCCTGTTTCCTCATTTAAACGCAGAACAAAATATCCGTTTTTCCGAAAAATACCACAAAAAAAACGAAGCACTTTTTGAAGATTTAATAAACTTTTTACAAATAAAAAACCTTTTAAAAAGAGATATAAAAAACCTCAGCGGAGGAGAAAAACAAAGAATAGCGCTTGCAAGGGCTATATATTCCCAGCCAAAACTT
>JAMOQT010000067.1 GCA_027063865.1 Nautiliaceae bacterium | reverse complement strand
CATATTTTGCCATTTGGGAATTTAAATAATTAGCCACAGCTTTTGCTTTACCGAAAGTCGATTTTACCGGATTTCTTGTAATTGATGAAACTTTTACCCTTATTCCGTTTTCAAGTCCTTCTTCTCCAAGATATGCACCCCATTCCCATGCGGCAATTGCCACATGTACGGGAGCTCCGATATGATAAAGCCCCATTTTTCCATAACCTAAAAATATAAGGGGTCTTATATATACATTTTCTTTAAAATCGTTTTTTCTTAAGAGCTCCAGCTGTGCTTCTTCAAGCTCTTCCTGCGAAAAAGGCACGTCTATTTTTACAATTTTTGCAGAATTAAGAAGTCTTTTTGTATGATCTTGCAGTCTGAAAATCGCAAGACCCTCTTCAGTCTGATAAGCCCTTGTCCCTTCAAAAACACCGTTTCCGTAATGAAGTGTATGGGTTAATACGTGAACTTTAGCCTCATTCCAGGAAATAAACTCACCGTCCATCCAAATCAGTTTTGCCTCATTCATTATTATATATCCTTTTTTAGGCTAATTTTATCAAAAATTTGATATTATTACTATATAAGTAAGTAGTTATAGTAGGTAGTAGATAATTTTATTTCATAATTAAAAAAGAATCAAGGAGTAAAAATGGAATTGATTGCAAAAAAACTGATTGGCTCAAAAGAGTTTGACGGAGAATTAGGCGAAATAATTAACCCATATTCAAAAGAAGTAACGACAAAATATGTAAAATGTTCGGCAGATGATGCAAAAAAAGCGCTTGAAAGGGCAAAAGAAGCTTTTAAAAACACCAAAACTTCTCCCCTTCATCAAAGAATTAACTGGATTAAAGACGTTGCAAACAAATTAAAAGATAGAAAAGAAGAGTTTGCCAAGTATATTACCCTCGAAGTTGCAAAGCCTATTTCACAAGCAAGGATTGAAGTCCAAAGATGTATAGAAAACCTAGAAATTTGCGCTGCAGAAGGATACAGAATAGTAGGAGAAACTATACCGACAGACGCAACACCTAGCGGTGCAAAAACCACGGCATTTTATAAAAGGGTGCCTGTTGGCGTTGTAGTTGCAATCACTCCATTTAATTTTCCCCTAAACCTTGTAGCCCATAAATTAGCCCCCGCACTTATAGCAGGAAACAGCGTAGTGCTTAAACCAACCCCTGAAGCTCCATATACTGCTTATGCGTTTGCAAAATTATTTATTGAAAGCAAATACGCAATAAAAGACGCCCTAAGCGTAGTTTACGGGGATGCCGAAGTCGGAAGCGCACTTGTTACCAGTCCGATTCCAAGAAAAATATCATTCACCGGAAGCGTACCTGTGGGTAAAATAATCCTTCAAAACGCCGGAATAAAAAAAGTAACGCTAGAACTTGGAGGAAACGCCGCCACATTTGTAGAAAGCACAGCTGATATTAACTGGGCAGCTGCGCGTTGTGCAATAGGAGCGTTTGCAAATAGCGGACAGGTATGTATCTCTCTTCAAAGAATTTATGTGGATGAAAAAATATATGAAGAGTTTGCTAGGAAACTCGGAGATGAAGCTTCAAAACTTAAAGTCGGAAGCCCTTTTGAAGAAGATACGTTTATGGGACCTTTAATAAAGGAAGAAGCAGCAATTAGAGCAGAGAAATGGATAAAAAGTGCGGTTGAAGAAGGTGCAAGAATTATTGCGGGAGGTGAAAGAAACGGAAATATTTTAGCCCCTACTATTTTAGCGGACGTAACGGATGATATGAATGTTATATGCGAAGAGGTTTTTGCCCCAATTGTAAGTTTGGTTAAAGTGTCTTCATACGAAGAAGCGGTGGAAAAAATGAACAATTCACCTTACGGACTGCAGTTTTCAATGTTTAGTAACAGAATTGATTTGATGCACAGGGCAATTGAGGATTTTGAAGCGGGAGGTGTCGTTATAAACGACATACCGACTTTGAGATTTGATATTCAGCCATACGGCGGTGTAAAATTATCCGGAATAGGCAGAGAGGGTCCTAAATTTGCAATTGAGGATATGACGGAAATCAAATCCGTAGTTATAAGATAATCAAAAACCTTTCCTTCCGCATTTCCAGCCGCGTTTGTTGCTAAATTCCCCTGGAAACGCAACATTTAGATCTAATCCTTCAATATCTTCAATTGAGTTTAATTTCAAAAATATTATATCTTTATCCCTGAGCTTTTTTATTAACGAGCTTGGCATCGATTTTGCAATTACCATTTTAGCCCCCGCCTTTTCACATTCAAATTCAAGGTTATAACTTTTCCTAACTTCACCGTCCACTAAAATGTCCGCCGGATAACCGGCTAGCTCACCGTCTCTTACAAGTACTACTGTTTTCATATTTTTTGCCTTTTAAGAAAAATTTTACAATTTGTAACATTTTTATGTATAATTTCGTAACACTTTTACCAAAAGAAACACATAACGAATGGAGAATTGAGAATTGAAAATTGAGAATGAAATTTCTTTAATAGTACTTAGTGCGGGAAATTCCACAAGATTCAACTATCCTGTAAAAAAACAGTGGTTACGTATTAACAACAAACCTTTATGGCAATATGTAGCCGATAAACTGAATACATTTTATCCGTTTAAACAAACGATTCTTACAGCCAATAAAAACGACACAAAATTATACGAAAAACTGTGTGATTATACCATTGTTTCCGGAGCAGATGAACGACAGCTTTCGTTAAAAAACGCACTTGAATTAATAGATAGCGAATATGTAATGGTTACGGACGTCGCCAGGGCATGTATACCTAAAAGTATTATAGAAAATTTAATTGCAAACCCTGCCGACTGCACAGTCCCTTATCTTAAACCGGTTGATACGGTTGTATATCAAAACAGTACAATTAACAGAGAAGAAGTAAAACTCATCCAGACACCTCAGCTTAGCCGCACAGAAATTCTAAAAAAAGCCCTTGAAACCGACAGACTTTTTACAGATGAAAGGGCCGCAATAGAAGCAATAGGCGGAAATATAAAATATATCGAGGGAAGTGAAAAAAGCAGGAAAATCACCTATTTTAAAGATTTAAACTTACCGTGTCTCAAACCGCCTTCAAAAGACGTTTTAACAGGGAACGGATATGATACACATAAATTTGAAAAAAATAAAAAAATGATACTCGGCGGAATTGAAATAAATTCAAATTACGGATTAAAAGCCCACAGCGACGGAGACGTCGTAATACACAGCCTCATAGACGCTCTTTTAGGCGCGGCGGGATTCGGGGATATAGGAGAATTTTTTCCTGACACCGATAAAAAATATAAAAACATATCAAGCGTAAAACTCCTAAAAGAAGTTTTAAACACCTTAACCTATACAGGTTATGAAATAATTAATGCGGATATATCTATTATCGCCCAAAAACCAAAACTAAAAGAATACAAAACAAAAATTCAAAGAAACTTAAGCAATCTTTTAAACGCACAGGTAAACGTCAAAGCCACAACAAACGAAGAAATGGGCTTTATCGGAAGAGGTGAAGGAATTGCGGTAATATCTACAGCAACACTAAAATATAAGGACTGGTATGAAGATTATAATCGTTGAAAACGAATTATATTTAGCTCAAAGCATACAAAACAACCTGAGTGAGAAATTAAACGCAAAATGCGAAATATTCGCTTCTTATGACGAAGCACTGGATACAGACGGGGATATATACATTATAAATACAAACCTTAAAGGTAAAATCGATAAATTCATAGATGCAAAAAAAGAAAAAATAATAATACTTTTGGCTCCATATGTAACATATTCAACCGTAACTCAGCCAATTGAGATGGGTGCGGACGATTATTTGCAGAAACCTTTTTCAATCGAGGAACTAATTAGAAAAATAACGCATTTAAAAGAATATTACACCCTCAAAACACAAACAGACAAACTTCAGGAATTTATCGAACATATCCTTAAAGATGTTGATATATCAGACGATTTTAATGAAAAAAATTTAAAATTTCCTTTATTTGTAAAAACAAATTATATAAAAGCCGTTGATAAAATAATATTTGATTACGCAAAAAAAACAAACTCAAATATTCAGTTTATAGATTTGCAAAATATTGACGAAAAAAAATTAAATACAAACACAATCTATTACGCCCCTGAATTTTATGACAATCCAGCGGTAATAAATTCACTTTCCAAATACAATACGGTAATAATCGTTCCCAAAAATTTTCAAAACAACTATCCTAATTACCATTTAATAGAAATCGAAATATCGAAAAAAAACTTTTTAAACGATGAAATTTTGACAATTGAAGATTATATTAAATTTATTATTTTAAATCATCAACATAAACTACCAGATACGGAACTTAGCAAAAAGCTAGGAATAAGCAGAAAAAGTTTATGGGAAAAAAGGAAAAAATATGGCATCTTTAAGCAAAAATAAAATATTTATAGACAAAGAAGCGTATATCACCCTTGACATGGTTCAAGCGGGACTTTTATATCCGTTTGACAAACTTATGAATTCAAAAGAAGCCAAAAAAGCTGATAATGAAAAAAAATATAAAAACAAGGCTGTCCCGTTCTCTTTTATTTTAGCACCATCAGGTAAAAAAAACGAAGAAATTTTAAAAACAAATCCTAAAAAAATAGAACTTTACTGCGAAGGAAAAAAAGTAGGCGGAGTGGATGTAGAAGAAATATACGAAATAGACCCTATGCAAAGGGTTGAAACAATATACGGTACAAAAGATTCAAAAAACTACCCACAGGTAGCCAAAACATTAAAAAGGCTCGGTAAATATGCAATAGCCGGTAATTTTTGGGTTGAAGACACCGGTATTAAGAAAAAAATTGATTTTATTAAAGAAAAAGTTAAAAACCTTGAAAACATAGTCGGAATGACAATGCACGCAAAACCTATTCACAGGGTACATGAAAAGATTATGAGAAGCGCAATAGAAAAAAACGACATGCTGATAGTATTTTTAATTAAAAACATGCAAAGTGAAGAAGTGCCTTACGAATTAAGATATGAAGCGCTTTCGCATATAGTGGACAATTATTTTCCTAAAGACAAAATCATAATCGTCCCACTCTTAAACACATATATTTTCTCAGGTGTAAATGAAGCGATACTTGATGCAATGATTGCCAAAAATTTCGGCTGCAACAAATTTATAATGGGACAGACACACAAAGGGCTCGGAATACATTATGAAGCAAATCATCTCAAAAGCATATTCGATTCCATGGATTTAGACATTGAAATTGAAACAATTAACGAATACGTATATTGCGATCAGTGTAAAACAATTGTAAGCGTAAATTCGTGCCCGCACGGAAGTCACCACCATATAAGCTACCACAGCGATTCGATATTCGAACTCTTAAAAACCGGACTTATGCCTCCTACTATTCTTATGAGAAAAGAAATAAGCGCAAAATTTTTGGCAAATATGTATCCGAACAGATTTTCCAACTTACAAAAATTATATTATGATATTTCCCCAAACAAAGGACTTATCGAAAAAAATAAAGAAGAGGATTTTTATATATCATTAATGAAACTGTATCAGACAAGTTCGCTTACTTAA
>JAMOQT010000066.1 GCA_027063865.1 Nautiliaceae bacterium | reverse complement strand
CCGGTTAAAAAATATTACAGCGACGAAGAATTCAAAATACTTGAAAACATGGCAAAAAACATGGGCTTTACGGTGGCTTCGGGTAAGCTTGTGAGAAGCTCATACAAAGCCGACGAACTTTAAAGGAGAAAAAAATGGAACTGCTAAAAAAATACAAAATCCCGACACCAAAAGAAAAAATTATAAGAATTGATGAAGAAATAAGTTTTGATACGTTTCCTTGCGTTCTTAAAATCAACTCAAAAACCATTCACAAAAGCGACATAGGAGGGGTAATTACGGAAATAAAAAACAATGAAGAGCTTAAAAAAGCAAAAGAAAAAATTCTAAAAAACGCCAAAAATCACGGCGTAAAATTCGAAGAATTCTTAATCCAGGAAGAGATAAAAGGCATTGAGCTTCTTTTAGGCAGCACTTACGATGAAATTTTTGAAGAAGTTATAATTTTTGGAAAAGGAGGCGTTTTAGTTGAAATAGAAAAAGACATTACATACATCGACACAAATTCAGATAAAAAAGAGATAGAAAAATCGATAAAAAAAACAAAAATCTCAAAAATATTTCCGGAGTTTAGAGGCAAAAAATATAATCTTGATGCTTTAATCGATACAATAAAGAAATTTCAGAAAATGATAAAAAACGAAAACATACTTGAATGCGACATCAATCCTTTGATTATCAACGAAAAAGGCGTTTTTGCCGTTGATTTCAGATACAAAACCGGCAAAAAAGAAAAAAAAGAATTTTTCCCTAAAAAACACTCTCTTTTTGAAAATAAAAACGTAGCGATTTTCGGCGCTACTGACAAAAAAGAAAAAGTAGGATATGCAATTGCCAAAAATGCCCTCTCTTCAAAAGCCAAAATCTACTTCGTAAATCCGAAATTAAATGAACTCTTTGGTAAAAAAGTATATCATACTTATGACGAACTGCCGCCAATTGATACGTGCGTTATAGCCACACCAAAAGAAACGGTTTTGAATATTGTAGAAAATATGGCAAAAAGAGGATGCAAAAATTTTGTGGTAATTAGTGCAGGATTTAAAGAAAGCGGTGACAGGGAAAGTGAAAAAAAACTGTCCCTTTTAGCTAAAAAATATGACTTAAATATAGTGGGGCCAAACTGTCTTGGAATTTATAACGGAGATATGGAGCTCAACCTCACATTTGCAAAAAGCAAAATTCACAAAGGCAACATTGGTTTAATTTCTCAAAGCGGAGCGGTTTTAAGTGCGCTTATGGATAAAGCCGCACATTATAAAATAGGTTTTTCGCATATTATTTCTATGGGAAATATGGCCGATTACAACTTCGCACACGCCATTGAAGAATTAAATCGTCAAAAAAACTGCGAAATTATAGCCATATACGCAGAAGGCATACAATATGGAAAAGCATTTTTAAAGGCTATCAGAAAATCAAAAAAACCTGTTTTATTTTTTAAGGCAGGAAAAAGCGAAGCGGCTAAAAAAGCGGCTATGAGCCATACCGGAAACCTGGCCGGAAATTATGAAATGATTGTGACTCTAAGCGAAATAGCGGGGACTAAAATAAAAGATTAC
>JAMOQT010000065.1 GCA_027063865.1 Nautiliaceae bacterium | reverse complement strand
GGAGGTCCCGCACTTATGTATATGACGCCGCTTATTAAAGCTATTGAAGAGTTTAGCCATGAATAGCGCAAGGGTAAAAAAGTTTTATTATTTAATGAAACTCGGGCGCGAATTCGAACTTGCGGCAAAACGCGAATATATGAAGGGAAACATCGCCGGGTTTTTACATCTTGACATCGGCCAGGAAGCCGTAAGCGTCGGGACTATGCAGGCGTTTGATAAAGGAGATGTTTTTACCCATTACCGCGAACACGTTTTGGCTATTGCAAGGGGAATGGAGCCAAAACATATAATGGCCGAACTTTTCGGCAAAAAGACGGGAGTGAGTAAAGGAAAAGGCGGGTCTATGCATCTTTTTGAACCAAAACTCGATTTTTACGGAGGAGATGCCATAGTGGCAGGACACCTCCCAATTGCCACTGGATGTGCGTATGCGAGAAAAATTCAGGGAGAAAACGCCGGGGTTTTTGCAATATTCGGTGATGGGGCAAGCAATGCGGGAGCATTTTTTGAAAGTATAAACATAGCAAGTGCGTGGAAGCTTCCTATTATATTTTTCGTTGAAAACAACTATTACGCAATAGGGACCCATATTTCATGGGTCAGCCCTTTTGTAGAACTTTATAACAAAGCCAAAAACTATATGCCGAGTAAAAGAATAAACGGAATGGATGTATGTGAAGTTTATAATGCTGTTATGGAAGCAAAAGAGCATATAGAAAACGGGCTTGGCCCTTATTTTATAGAAGCGGAGACATACAGATACGAAGGTCACAGCATGAGTGATGCGGGAAAATACAGAAGCGAAGAAGAAATTGAAATATTTAAACGCCGCGACCCTATCGAAAACTTAAAGAAAAAAGCGCTTGAGCTTGGAATCGTGGATGAAAAATATTTCCAGGAAGCCGATGCTAAGGTTGAAAAAGTGGTAAATGAAGCCGTTGAATTTGCCGCATCTTCGCCTGAACCGGAAGATTATGAACTTTTCGAAGACGTTTTTTGTAAGGAGTGCGAAAATGCTTTACCGTGAGGCGCTAAATAAAGCCATTGACGAATCAATGGCGGCAGATGAGAGTGTAGTTATTTTAGGTGAAGATGTGGGAAGATACGGGGGAAGTTACAGGGTAAGTGAAGGGCTTTTCAGTAAATACGGAGAAAAAAGGGTAATAGACACACCTATAGCCGAGCTAAGTATCGTAGGAAACGCAATAGGTATGGCAATAGCCGGACTTAGACCCATAGCTGAGATTATGACTGTTAATTTCTCCCTGCTTGCGATGGACCAGATTATAAACCATGCGGCAAAATTCAGGTATATGAGCGGCGGGAAAATGACTATTCCACTGACAATCAGAATGCCAGGAGGTGTAAGCCGTCAGCTTGCCGCACAGCACAGCGAAAATTATGAAACTTTATATTCATCTATTCCGGGACTTATAGTACTTGCGGCAAGTAATGCCACATATGCCTATTACGGGCTTAAAAGTGCTATTTTCCTAAACGACCCTGTTGTATTTTTAGAACATGAACTTTTATATCCGATGGAAATGGAATTTAAAGAACTGAAAAATTTTGACCCTTTTAAAGCGGAAATAGTAAAAGAAGGAAAAGATTTAACAATCATAACATATCTTAAAATGAGATATGATGTGCTTGAAGCCGAAAAAGAGCTGAGAAAAGCCGGAATTGATGTGGAAATTATCGATTTAAACTCTTTAAGACCTCTTGATATTGAAACAATAGCAAATTCAATTAAAAAAACAAAAAAATGCGTAATTGTTGAAGAAGACCATAAAACCGGGGGAATGGGCGCTGAAATTGTAGCCCAGATTCAAGAAAAGTGTTTTTATGATTTAGACGCACCCGTTCTGAGAATTGCAGGAGAAGACGTGCCTATTCCATATAACAGAAAACTTGAGCTATTATCAATCCCTACTCCCGATAAAATAGTTAAAAAAATCCTTAAATGGAAGGCTGAAAATGGAATATAAAGTAATAATGCCGATTCTCAGCGACACGATGGATAAAGGAAAAATAGTCAAATGGCTGGTCAAAGTCGGGGACTATGTAAAAAAAGAGACTCCAATTGTAGAAGTTGAAAGCGACAAAGCCACTATGCAAGTCGAAGCGGGAGTCGAGGGGGTTGTAAAAGAAATTTTGGTAAATGTTGGCGAGGAGGTACCGGTAAAAACCCCTATAGCAATAATCGACACCGAACAAAAAGCGGCAAAAACGGAAGAATCAAAACCTCAACCGCAGACACAGTCAAAAGAAGAAACAAAAACCACTGTCGATATCGATGAAATTCTAAACGAAATTATCTCTTCCCCAAAAGCCGTAAGCGGCAGCGCTTCTCCTGCGGCTAAGAAAAAAGCTGCCGAATACGAAATTGACATTGAAGAATTACAAAACAAAGGCGAACTTCCAAAACCGGCTCATTTAAAAGATATCGACGAAGTGATAATAAAAAAATATTTTACTCCAAAAGCCGCCAAACTTATAAAAGAATACAACCTTGATATAAACAATTTTAAATTAGACCATAAAATAAGAAGTGAAGAGGTTTTAAACTATATCAAACAAAACAATATCCCAAAAATCACAAAATTAACCCCAAATCAAATTGCGGTAATTAAAAACGTTCAAAATTCTATAAAAAAACCAACTTTTCTTATATTTGAAAAAATCAACATTACAAAAAAAGAAGGTATAAAACTTACCGCGCAGATTATAAAAGCTTTAGCACTTGCCATGCAAAAAAATCCGCTAACAAGAAGTGTTTTAAAAGAAAATAAACTGTTAACCTACCCCGCTTCAAACATTTCAGTGGCAGTAAGCAGAGACGATGGGCTTTATATGTGTGTGATTAAAAACGCGGAAGAAAAAAGCCTTAATGAAATAAATGAATGGCTAAAAGAGATAAAAACAAAAAGGCTCACTATTGAAGATTTGAGCGGCTCTACTTTTGGGATAAGCAATCTCGGAATGTTCGGAATTGAGAGATTCACAGCCCTTATAAACGACAAAGACGCAGGTATCGGGGCATTTGGAAAAATGAATGAAGGGGAAATTAAAGTAACTTTTACAATAGACCACAGGATACTAAACGGAGTTGAGGCGGCAAAATTCGTAAATGATTTTAAGGAGGAAATTAAAAATGTATGACGTAATAATAATAGGAGGGGGGCTTGGATACGCAGCGGCAATTGTTCTTAGTAAAGCCGGCAAAAAAGTGGCACTTATTGAAAAAGATTTAAACCATTTAGGAGGCACTTGCCTTCATAACGGCTGTATTCCCTCTAAAAACCTCCTTCACAGAGGCAAAACACTGCTTGAACTGAGCGAAGACGTTTTTGAAGGCAAAGCTAAAATAAATCTCTCCAACCTTCAGGAAAAAATAAAATCCCATATCCAAAACAGCGCAAAAGCCGTTAGGGCTCAATGTAAAGCGGCAGGGGTTGAGCTGATAGAAGGAGAAGGTTTTGTAACGGATGAAGGCGTTGAGGTAAATAACAAAACATTAAAATCAAAAAACATAATAATAGCCACAGGAAGCCGTCCTAGAAAACCGGAGGGAATTGAATTTGACTATAAACACATTATCACTTCAAAAGAAGCGCTTGAATTTAAAAAAGCGCCAAAAGAGATATCAATCTACGGAAGCGGTGCAATCGGGCTTGAGATGGCTTCGTTTTTTGCAAGTATCGGAAGCAAAGTCAATTTAATTTACAGACACGAAACCATTTCAAAAAAATTCCCCGAAACCATCACTCAAAAACTTGAAAATCAGCTAAAAGAAATCGGCGTAAATTTAATGCCTTCCTCCCCTATTTCAAAAGCCTATACCAAAAACAACAAAGCCGTTATGGAAATTAACGGCAAAGAAATCACAAGCGAATATCTTTTAGTCGCCGCCGGCAGAGTGCCGAATACGGATGTTGTAAAAACGGATAAAATAAAAGTTTCAAAAGG
>JAMOQT010000064.1 GCA_027063865.1 Nautiliaceae bacterium | reverse complement strand
CAACAGTTCCAACTTTAGGAACGTTAAATACATCTCTAACTTCAATTGTAGCCGTTACTTCTTCAGTAACTTTCGGCGTCATAAGACCTGATAGCAATTCTTTAACATCGTCAATCAAGTCGTAAATAATTGAATACGTCCTGATTTCAACACCTTCCTGTTTTGCCTTGTTTTTAGCTCCTCCCGTAGGTCGGACATTAAATCCTAAAATAATTGCGTGCGGTTCGCTTGCTTTTGCCAAAATAACGTCGTTTTCCGTAATGGCACCTACATCCGAATGGATAACGTCAACTTTTACCTCTTCGTTTTTAAGTTTTGCAAGGCTTCCTTTAATTGCTTCAACACTACCTTGAGTATCCGCTTTTACGATAACAGGCAGTTTTTTAAGTTCACCCTCAAGTATCATTTTTTGTAAATCTTCAAGAGTCGCTTTTGTGGATTTTGATTTTTCCCTTTCTTCTAAAAACTCTTTCCATTTTTCAGCCGTTTCTTTAGCGATTTTATCACTATCAACCGCCACTAAAACGTCTCCCGCCATAGGCACTTCGTCAAAACCTGTAATTTCCGCAGGCTCACCAGGTAAAACTTCTTTTTTCTGTTTTCCTAAATCATCTATAATAAGCCTAACTCTTCCGTATGTTTTACCGCATACGAAACTATCCGCTTTTTTAAGCGTTCCGTTTTTAACAATTACAGTAGCAACAGGTCCTTTTCCTTTTTCAACCCTGCTCTCAATCACAACTGCTTTAGCTTTTCTTTTAGGATTTGCTTTAAGCTCCATCATTTCGGCTTGTAATAAAATGGTTTCAAGTAAATCATCAATTCCCTCTCCCGTTTTTGCCGAAACGTTTACAAATTCATATTCTCCTCCCCATTCAACAGGAGTTATACCCATTTCAGCTAATTGTGATTTAACCAAATCAGGATTTGCCTGAGGTTTGTCTATTTTATTAACAGCCACTATAAATGGAACATCAGCCGCCTGGGCGTGTGCTATGGCTTCACGGGTTTGCGGCATAACCCCGTCATCCGCAGCAACCACAATAATAGCAATATCCGTAACCTGCGCACCTCTTGCCCTCATTTCCGTAAACGCTTCATGCCCCGGAGTATCGATAAACGTAATTTTTTTACCGTCTTTTTCAACCATGTACGCACCAATATGCTGCGTTATTCCGCCGGCTTCTTTTGCTGCTACACGCGAATTTCTAATTTTATCAAGAAGGCTTGTTTTTCCGTGGTCAACATGCCCCATTATTGTAACAATAGGAGGTCTTTGAGTTAAATCTTTTTCATCATCCGCAACCAAATCATATTTTTTAACATAATCAAATTCCGCAAGAGGGTCATATACTTCTACCGGAACGTCAAACTCTTCGGCCAACGTTTCAATATATTCTTCGCCTAGGAAGTCGTTTTTATCCCTTTCTTCTCCGAGGGCTCTTAATGCTTCTATAACATCTTCTAAAGGTTTGTTTATCGCTTCTGCAAATTCATAAACCCTTACTTCTTTTGGTATTGTAACAGTTTTTATTTCGCTCTCTTTTTTCTTTTTCTTTTTCTTTTTCTTAACATTCTGTTTAGTAATTCCCGTACTGCTTTGTTTTTTTCTTTTAACAGGCTGTGTTTTTTTCTTTTGTTGCTGTGTTTTTGTTTTTGCTTTTTCTTCAAGCTCTTCTTCGTTTTTAAGATTTATGTCATTGAAATACAAATCCAAAAGTTCAACCTGATTTTCTTCAATAACATCCATCTCTGCTAAATCAACATTGATTTCGAGTTCTTTTTCCTCTCTTTTTTTAACCGGCTGAGGTTTTGGTTTCGGTTTTGGTTTGGGTTTTGGTTTTTCTTTTTCCTCATTTTTTTCAGGTTCCGATTTAACTTCTGCTTTTTTAATTACCTCTATATTTCCTTCTTGGGCTTTTTTAATCAAATCTTTAAAATTACCCCGTGAACGCCTTCTTCTTTGAGGTTTAGGTTTTTCTTCTTTTTTAATTTCTTCTTTTGGTTTTTCTTCCTTTGGTTTTTGCTGTTTTTTACCGCCGCTTAAAAAATATTCCTGAATTTTTGCAGCATCCATAGGTGATATCTCACCTCTGACTTTTGCCTCAATTCCGATTTCTTTTGCAATATCCACTACTTCTTTTGCTTTAAGACCCAGTTCTCTTGCGACCTCTGATACTTTTATCTTCAAGTAAACTCCTTTTTTAATTTAAAATGGAAAATGGAAAATGGAAAATTTCCTCTTTCGCTTTTTCTTTCGAAATCTTACATATTTTGGCTATGTAATTTATAAACTTTTTTTTATCTATACATTCTTTACAGACATAAAAACTTCTCCCACTTCCTTTAAATGAAATCAGTTTTCCGTTTTTGCACTGCATTCTGTTTAATTCGCTTTGATAAAACCTTTTACGACATACTACACACATCCGTAACGGTATATACTTTCCATTTTCCATTTTCCATTATCCATTGTTAATTGTATACTTTTACTCCTACATTGTCAAATTGAAGTATTTTAACGGTAAAATCTTTAAAATTATCTCTTAAGACGTTGTAAATGCTGTATGCGTCATCTTTATATGCTAAATTAAAAAATGTCGACCCGCTCCCGCTGAGTGTAGACATTAAAGCGCCTTCCCTTAAGGCTATCTCACGGACCTTAAAAAGTTCCGGCACCGCTTTCATTCTGTTTTCCTGATGAATTTTATCCTCTACCACATTTCTTAATATTTCAAATTTTTCACTGAAAAAAGCCGCCGTTATCATTGAAGAACTTGAAATATTGGTTACAATATCTTTTAAACTGTAATGGGCTTTAAGGGCGATTCTGCTTTTTTGAGTTGAAATTGTTCTGTTTGGAATAACCACAACAGCTCTTAAATACGTCGGAATAAATTTTTTTAAAAAATAAACCCTGTTTTTTTTCAGTTTCGCCACACAAAAACCGCCAAGCGCTGCAGGTGTTATATTATCAGGATGCGGTTCATACGCAAGTGCATGGTTAATGATTCTGTCTTTTTTATACGGGACCTGTGCCATTTCGTATGCGGCGGTAATTGCGGCTATTATTACCGCAGAAGAGCTTCCAAGCCCCCTTGATAAAGGAATTTTATTATTGAATTTAAATTTAAAGCTATCTTCTCTCCCTGTTAAATTTTTATAATGGTCCATAAAAATTTCAACAAAATAATTTCTTTTCAACGACCTCAAATATTCGGCGTTTTCCCCGTAAATTTCAATACTCGTCTGATCGCTTTTTATAATTTCTATTTCGTTTCTTAAATTAAGAGCCAACCCCAAAGTATCAAATCCTGGACCCAAATTGGCACTTGTAGCCGGTACTGTAATTACCATCAAAAACCTTCCTACACTGCTTTTAATATATACAAAGGTTCATTATCTTCGTCAAAATCTTCTAACTTTAATTTTTCAGGAAGATAAAATTCACCTTCTTTTTCATCTTTTTTTAATGTAATTATACCTTCTTTTTTTACAAAATAACTATTTCCCACCGCTTTAATAGGTCTATTTTGATTAAAATAAAATCCATCAGCAGCCAATAATTTAATATTTTTCACAATCTCAAGAGTTTTAAAAAAAACAAAAGCCAGCTTTATAGACATATAACTCCCGGGACCTTTTGAATAGATTATAGAGTTTATTTCATATTTTTGAAGCAGTGTATCGAAAATAGAAGGGAGAATATCGCTTGTCATACCTTGAGTTTGGATTTTTTCTATTAATTTTCCGTTTTCATAAACACCTATTAATAAAGGATTTGAAATTACAACCGCAACTATATCAACTAAACGCTTTTGCAACCGCTTTTTCTCCTTCTTTTTCAAATATAACTATTTCGTACGCATTTTCTTCAAATAATTTTTCTGTCAATAAATGATTTAAATGATGACCGCTGGCTTTTGCCTCATAACTTCCGATAAAATTAGCACCTATCAAACTCATATCACCAATCGCATCAAGTATTTTATGTCTTACAAATTCATCTTCGAATCTTAACGAATCATTTAGGATTTTTTTATCGTCAAGTACTATTGCATTTTCCAAACTACCTCCAAGTGCTAACCCTATACTTCTTAAATACTGAACCTCTTTTAAAAATCCGAAAGTCCTTGCCCTTGCTATTTCTTCAATATAATTTTTAGTTGAAAAATTAAACGCAAATTTTTGATTTCCTATTACAGGATGGTCAAAATTGATTTCAAAATCAAAACTTATTTTTTCACAAGGTTTTAACTTCGCAAATTTTTCGCCATCCCTTATTTCCACCTCTTTTGTTATTTTTATAAATTTTTTAGGCGCATCAAGTTCTTTTATTCCGGCTTCTTCTATCATCATTACAAAACTCACCGCACTTCCGTCCATTATGGGCACTTCATCGTTGTCAACGATAATTCTTAAATTATCAATTCCAAAAGCATAAACGGCACTCATTAAATGTTCTATTGTGGATACAATAACTCCGTCATTGCCTATAACAGTCGCCATTTTTGTATCAACAACATAGTCAGGCTTTAAAGGAATACTTACACCCTTATCGCTTCTATAAAAAACTATCCCGCTATTTTCTGCCATAGGTTCAAGTCTTAATTTTACGGGAACTCCTTTGTGAAGCCCTATTCCGATGGCTTCAACCGCCCTTTTTATCGTTCTTTGTTTCATTCTATAACCTTCTTCATATTATCGGTGATAAAAGTCAGCTTTTCAATTTTTCCTATATCGGCACCTTTGAATATAACTGTACCTTTTATATTTTTTTTAACAAGAATATAATCACCGTCGCATTCAACCCTGCCTTCACATTCACCAAAAATTTCAACATTACCGCTGGTTTTTATTTTAGCCCCTGCATTTATTCTGTTTAAAAATACCAGATTGTCTTCTGTATTAATCTCTTCTCCGCTACGTATAATTTTATCAAAAATGAGGGTTTTAGATTTTATATTTTTAATAATTTCCTTTTCTACCACTTTAATTTTTTCCGTTATTTCCTTTTTCGAAGTAAAACTTTCAGAATTTACAATAAAATAATTAAGACTATTTAATTTTAAAAAATCTTCAATTTCAGCGTTTGGTTCTTTTAATAAAAAATAATGTTTTTTTATCAATTCATATTTACTCTCAACCACATTTTTCAAATTTTCATAATCATCAACCTCAAATACCCTTATAGTCTTCTGTCTCATTTATTGATAATCCTTTTTGCCCCGTTGATTACATTTGTTATATTCAATTTTATCCATTTAGGGTCCATCCATTCAATTGGATTTACCGCATAACCCTGAACATATACGCCAAAATGAAGATGATCCCCAAAAACCGCGCCCGTTGCACCAGTTCTGGCAATCACCTGACCTCTTCTTACATTTTCTCCTTCTTTAACTTTAAACACAGACGTATGCCCGTATAATGTACATAATCCGAGTTTATGGTAAATAATAAGCGTATTACCGTATATTCCTATATATTTTGCGGCAATTACCTTACCGTAATTGCTTGAATATATTTTGGATCTTTTTATCTTAGCAAGATCTATTCCCTTATGAATGGCTTTGGAAATCTGTTCGCCTTTGTAATAATAAGTTCTTTGCTCCCCAAAATACGCCCTAACCGCACTTCCCGGCAGCGGATTGAATCTGGCGATGGAAAATGAGTTTATTTTATCTTCATAAATTTTTGATGTTATATCATAAATTTCTTTTTC
>JAMOQT010000063.1 GCA_027063865.1 Nautiliaceae bacterium | reverse complement strand
GAGGGCGTCAGTTTGCAAGAAGTCTTTATGTGGTAAAAGACATTAAAAAAGGCGAAACATTTAGTAAAGAAAATATCCGCTCAATACGTCCGGGATTTGGGCTTCATCCAAAATACCTGCCTGAAATTCTCGGTAAAAAAGCGTGTAAGGATTTAAAAAAGGGTGATAGACTTAGGTGGGAAGATATAACTGAATAATGTTGAATGTTGAATTATGGGTTTTGAATTGATAAAATTGTAGAAAAAAGGTAAATTTTGTTTGATTTTTTTATGAAAGGTAGAAAACTTAAGTTAGGGGAAGAAAAACGTTCTCCAAGGGCGGACGATTTTCCGACATACGAACTTTTAGAAAAGATTACAATACTTGATATAAGAGATGAGGAAGAAGTTGAAATTTACGGTAAAATGCCAAATCCATTCATATTCCTTTTGATGAATATTTTGCAAGTAAACTTTTAATGCTTGATAAAAACAAAAAATACGGAATTATGGACTTAAGAGGTGTAAATATAAAACATGCCCTTGAAATAGTTAAAAAAGCGGGTCTTGATGCGGTTGAGCTTAGAGGAGGATTTTTCTATTTAAGTGAAGTTATGAATATAAAGCCGATTAAAGATTAAAGGTGAAAGAGGGTGAAATGAGCGCAGCGAACCCGGCCGCTTGAAAAATGGCGGGGGAGGGAAAAAAAGTGAAAGAAGGTTAAATATGGTAAAAAATGGAAAATTAAAACCGATATACTAATAACAAATTTTGCTTTAAGCTTTGCGTTTTATGTTTTTAGCTTATTTTAAAGGAGCATTATGAATATTATAGTTTTATCGACCAGTGTGGGAATAGGGGCTTTGATAGGATATGTGACTAATTACGTAGCTATAAAGCTTTTATTCAGACCGTATAAGCCTGTTAAATTAGGCGATTTGACCGTTTTTCCCCAAGGGGTTATACCAAGAGAAAAAAAATCGTTAGCCTGTAAAGTCGGAAATACTGTTAAAGAATATATTTTAAGTGAAGAAGAAATTCTTAAAATCGTAACATCCCCGGAAGTCAGGGAGGAGATTGAAAAGTTTTTGGATGAAAAGATTAAAGAATTAAGCAGTAAAGAAATAACGGAGTTTATTTCAAAAGAAGAAATGGCGGACAAATTTACGAAAATTATTTTAAAAGTGGTGGAAGAGAAATTCTCAATGTTTGCTTCCCTGATAAGCGAAGATATGTTAAAAAACATTTTAATCCAGCTTGAAATTCCGGTTAAAATAAATGAAATAATTCAAAGTGAAAAAATTGTAGAAATCATAAAACCTGAAGTTTTTAATTTTTTGGAAAAAGAAGTTCCCCAGATTTTTATAAAAGCACATATTGATAAAATAGTGGAAGAAAAAGTGGCTTCTTTTGATGAAAAAACGCTTGAGGATATGCTGTTTTCGCTTATGAAAAAGCATTTTAATTTTATAAATTTCGCCGGTGCCGCCCTTGGAGGTATTATAGGATTTGTGCAGTATTTTATTGTTACCTCTTTTTGATTTTTTCTTTTATTTTAAAGGTATTAAAGATATTTATCTGAAATAGAAAAAAGAGAAAATTGCAACTTAATGCAAACTTTTGTATAATTTTCTTGTACCATAATACAAGGAATAAATATGTTTGATAAAATAAAATACTATTCAAACCTTTTTCTCTCTTCAAAAACACCTGAATATAAAAGAAGTATTTTTAACAAAATCAACTTTAAAGAAAAAATGATAGGTTTAAAAGGCGCAAAAGGGGTTGGTAAAACTACTATAATTCATCAATACCTGAATTCACTCTCTTTTCCTTTAAATGAAAAATTATATATCTCTCTTGATAATCCTATTGTTGAAAAATTTACTTTACTTGATATTGTTGAAGAGGCTCATAAAAGAGACGTTAAGATAATTGCCTTTGATGAAATTCATTATAAGAAAAATTTTGAAAGAGAATTAAAAACAATATATGATTTTTTTGATATTCAGGTTGTTTTTTCCGGTTCGTCCGCTATTGCAATAAGCAGCAGCGATTTAAGCAGACGTGCTGTTATTTATGATGTGCCTGTTTTGTCTTTTAGAGAATTTTTAGAGTTAAGTTTAAAAGAAAAATTTAACAGTTTTTTATTCGAAGAAATTTTACAAAACCACGAAGAAATCGCATTTAATATAATCTCGGAAATTAAACCGATTAAATATTTTGAAAACTATTTACAATACGGGGCTTATCCGTTTTTTTTAACAAGCACTGAAGAGAGTTTTATACTCAAATTAGTTGAGGTTATTAATAAAACAATTGAGAGTGATTTATTGTATTTATTTAATATTGACATTAGAAATATACATATTCTTAAAAAAATGCTTGTTTTACTCTGTGAAAATCCTCCCGGTAATTTTAACGTTACGACTATTTCAAAAGAGATGGGAATAAACGTAAGAACTCTTTATAATTATATTGATGCTTTAAATAAAGGAAAGCTTATTCATCTTCTTTATTATAATAAAAAAGGAAACGCACTCTTTCAAAAGCCGGATAAAGTTTTGCTTGATAATCCGAATCTTTTTAATGCTCTGTGCGCTAATCGAAACAAAGGCTCAATAAGAGAAAGCTTTTTTATTTCACAACTTCAAAATCACAACATCAGATATTCAAAACAGGGAGATTATATTATTGATAATAAATACACAATCGAGATTGGAGGAAAAAACAAAACTTTTAAACAGATAAAAGATATTAAAAACGCATATTTGGCCATTGATGATATAGAAATAGGAAGTGATAACAAAATTCCTCTTTGGCTGTTTGGATTTTTGTATTGAAACAAATATTTATTTTGAGAAAAAAAGAAGAAAAATTACTGAAGCGTTAAGCTCAGCATTTTTCTTACATAATCTTCCGGCATTGTGTGGAAGTAGAGGTATTTATAAACTTTATCTTCTTTACCTGCAAGTTTTTTCTCTACGATTTCAAGATATTCTTCTTTTGTAGGAATTCTACCAAGAAGAGCCGTTACCGCTGCAAGTTCCGCACTTCCTAAGTAAACTTTCGCACCTTTACCCATTCTGTTGTCAAAGTTTCTTGTTGAAGTTGAAAATACGTTTGCGTTGTCTGCAACCCTTGCCTGGTTACCCATACAAAGCGAACATCCCGGAATTTCAATTCTAGCACCCGCCTGACCGAATATTGCGTAATATCCTTCTTCTGTAAGTTGTTCTTTATCCATTTTTGTAGGAGGCGCTATCCATAGTCTAACCGGCACCTGACCTTCACCCTGAAGTATTTCTCCCGCTGCTCTATAATGACCGATGTTTGTCATACAGCTTCCGATAAACACTTCGTCGATTTTATGAGGTCTGTTTGAATCGGCTAAAACTTCACTGATTGTAGCAACGTCATCCGGGTCGTTTGGACATGCTACGATAGGCTCAGTAATTTCATTTAAATCAATTTCAATTACGGCTGCGTATTCAGCATCTTTATCTCTTCTTAGAAGTTCAGGTTTATCAAGCCATGCTTTCATTTTATCAATTCTTCTTTGAATTGTTCTTTTATCTTCATATCCCGCTTCAATCATAGCTTCAAGCATTTTTATATTTGATTTTAAGTATTCGGCTACTTGGTCTTCGCTAACATCTACAGTACATGCTGCCGCACTTCTTTCCGCAGAAGCGTCCGCAAGTTCGAATACCTGTTCGATTGTAAGGTTTCTTATGATGTCACCTTCGATTTCTAAGATTCTTCCGTTAAATACGTTCTTTTTGTTTTTCTTTTCAACAGTCAATAGTCCTTGTTTAATTGCAAAATACGGAATTGCATTAACTAAATCTCTTAGAGTGATTCCGGGCTGAAGTTCACCTTTAAATCTAACTAAAACACTTTCAGGTACGTTTAGAGGCATACTTCCGGTAACTGCTGCGAATGCTACAAGTCCGCTACCTGCCGGGAATGAGATACCAATTGGAAATCTTGTATGAGAGTCTCCTCCCGTCCCAAGCGTGTCAGGTAATATCATTCTGTTAAGCCAAGAGTGGATAACACCGTCGCCGGGTCTAAGCGCTACACCGCCTCTAGAGGTAATAAACGCAGGCAATGTATGATGCAGTTTAATGTCGGCAGGTTTTGGATAAGCGGCTGTATGACAGAAACTCTGCATTACCAAATCAGCGTTAAATCCAAGCGCCGCTAGTTCTTTAATTTCGTCCCTTGTCATAGCACCCGTTGTGTCCTGGCTACCAACAGTTGTGGCGGTAGGCTCAACATACATTCCGGGTCTTACACCTTCCATTCCGCAGGCACGTCCGATTATTTTTTGAGCAAGTGTATATCCTACGCCTTTTTTCTCTTTAGGCTGGGCAGGTCTTGTGAAGATGTCGCTCTCAGGCTCCATTCCAAGAGATTCTCTTGCTTTTTTAGTTAAGTTTTTACCGATAATTAACGGAACCCTTCCTCCTGCTTGTACTTCATCCGGAAGTGTGTTTGGTTTAAGTTCGAATTCACTTACAACTTCGCCGTTTTTAAGGATTTTTCCTTCATATGGTCTAATTTCTATAATATCACCCATTTCAAGTTTTTCTACAGGTGCTTCAATCGGAAGCGCTCCGGCGTCTTCACACGTGTTAAAGAAAATCGGTGCGATAACGCCGCCTATTACAATTCCGCCTCTTTTTTTGTTTGGCACATACGGAATTTCTTCACCTATATGCCAGATTACTGAGTTTGCCGCAGATTTTCTTGAACTTCCCGTACCTACAACATCACCAACGAATGCTACGGGATGTCCCGTTTTTTTAAGTTCTTGGATTTTTTCGATTGCATCCGGCATTTTTGCTTTTAGCATACAAAGTGCGTGAAGTGGAATATCGCTTCTTGTAAACGCTTCGCTTGCAGGTGAAAGGTCGTCGGTATTTGTTTCGCCCGGTACTTTAAATACTACGGCTTTAATGCTCTCAGGAAGTTTAGGTTTAGTAGTGAACCACTCTGCATTTGCCCAGCTTTCAAGTACTTCTTTTGCATATTTATTACCGGATTTTGCCAAATCTTCAACATCATGGAATGCGTCATATACTAACAGTGTATTTTTAAGCTGGTTTGCAGCTTCCTGTGCCACTTCTTCATCTTCGTGGTTTAGTGCGTCGATTAGAGGTTTTACGTTATATCCTCCAAGCATAGTCCCAAGGATTTCAACCGCTCTTTTTTTAGAAATGGCAGGGCTTGAAGCTTTACCCTGAACAATGTCGTTTAAAAATGCGGCTTTAACATATGCTGCATCGTCAACTCCCGGGTTGATGTGATTTAGGAATAAATCCATTAAATATTCTTCTTCGGGGATAGGCACTATTTTTAAAAGTTCGACAAGTTCGGCAGTCTGCTCGGCTGTTAGAGGAAGTGGCGGAATTCCAAGTTTAGCTCTCTCTTGGGTGTGTTTTTTGTATTCTTCTATAAAACTCATGGCAATCCTTTTTTGTTTGAATTATAACGCTTTATTTTACGAATTGTTACATTTTAAAATATTGGAACTTGTTGTGTGTGTGAAAAAGTAACACCGATTTTGATATAATTTTATTTAAAAAGGAAACAGGTGGATTTTAAAAAAATAGCAAAAGAAGTGCTTGAAACAGAAGCTAACGAGCTTTTAAACGCAAGTGTGGAAGGAATAGACAAAGCCGTAGAAATAGCATACAATACTAAAGGTAAATTGATTGTAACCGGAGTGGGAAAATCTGGGCTTATAGGCTCTAAAATAGCTGCAACCCTTGCAAGCACCGGGACGCCGAGTTTTTTTATCCATCCTACAGAAGCCCTGCACGGCGATCTTGGTATGATAACAAAAAATGACAGCGTACTTGCCATAAGCTATTCGGGGGAGAGTGAAGAGCTTATTAAAATACTGCCTCATATTAAAAGATTTGAAGTGCCTTTAATAGCTATGACGGGAAGAGAAGATTCTACCCTTGCGAAATATGCGGACTGTGTTTTGAATATTCACGTAAACAAAGAAGCCTGTCCCCTAAATGTAGCGCCGACTAGCTCAACAACATTGACGTTGGCGATGGGAGACGCTTTGGCGGTGTGTCTTATGAAAAAAAGAAATTTTACAAAAGAGGATTTTGCTTCGTTTCATCCGGGGGGAAGTCTTGGCAAAAAACTGTTTGTCAAAGTAAAAGATTTAATGAAAACAGATTTTCCGGTTGCAAATGAAATTGACACGCTTCAGGAAGCTATTATAAAAATGACAGAGGGCAAACTAGGGCATGTTTTGTTTTTAGATAGTGATAAAGTAAAAGCGCTTCTCAGTGACGGAGATTTGAGAAGGGCTATGATGAGCGATAAATTCGATTTAAAAGAAAAAGCCATTAATTTTGCTACATTAAACCCTAAAACAATTTCAAAAGAGGTGCTTGCGGCGGATGCCCTTAAATTTATGGAAGATAACAAAATTCAGTTTTTACCCGTAACCGATGAAAACGGAAAAATAGTGGGAGTTATACATATTCATAATCTTGTAGAGGCTGGGATAAAATAAAGTGAAAAGTGAGCGCAGCGAACCCGGCCATTTGAAAAATGGCGGGGTGGATAATGTAAAATTTAAAATTAAAAACATTAATAACCAATATACTAAAGGATTAATGTGAGATTAAACAAATTTATAAGTCATCATACGACTTACAGTAGAAGAGAAGCGGATAAGCTTATATTTGACGGGCGTGTAAAAGTTAACGGCAAAATTATAAAAGAACCCGGATTTGAAGTGGAGGAGGGTGATAAAGTTGCCGTTAATAATAGACCAGTTAAAAAAAGCACTAAATACACATGTATAGTTTATAATAAGCCAAGAGGAGAGCTTGTAACAAAAAAAGACGACAGGGGAAGGAAAACAATATATGACTCTCTGCCGAAAAAATACAGGCATTTTATACCTGTGGGAAGGCTTGATTTTAACAGCGAGGGGCTTTTAATATTAACCGATTCCCCGAAAGTCGCGCATGCGCTTATGAATTCGAATCTTCCAAGAGTTTATAAACTTAAGATAAAAGGCGAAATAACCGATGAAATGATAGAGGCTATGCAAAACGGTGTTGAGGTGGGCGATGCGGGGGCTCATGAAGAGAGTGAAATTAAAAAAATGAAACTAAAACCATTTTTAAGCGCACAGATTATAAAAAATTCGCCTAAATATTCAACGTTGAAAGTCGCAATAGGTGAAGGTAAAAATAGGGAGCTTAGAAGGTTTTTTGCACATTTCGGAAGCGAAGTTTTAGACCTCAAAAGACTCTCTTACGGATGGGTGAGTTTAAATGCGCTTCCTACGGGAAAAACCAGATATTTTGATAAAAGAGAATATAAGCTTTTGAAAGAGTTTATGAATAGTGAAAAATGAAAAATGAAAAGTGAAAAGTGACAATGTAGAATTGAAAAAATATTACATATATTGTGCTTTAAGCTTTTAGCTTATGAAAGGAGAATGAATGCAGAAACTGAAATTTAAGACCAATTATAAATCTGAAGTAATAGATATAACCGAAGAGATTAAGGAAGCTGTTATAAAAAGCGGGGTTAAAGACGGTATTGTGACGGTGTTTTGTCCGCATTCCACCGCAAGTGTAATAATATTTGAAAAGAGTGATGCAACTCTGAGAAGGGAGCTGCTTGGGATGTTGAAAGATATTGTTCCATACAGGGATTATACACATACAAATGCAAGAGCACACTTAAAAGCCGCTTTTTTAAGAAGCAATCTTACACTTATAATTGAAAATGCTAAAATAGTTTTGGGTGAATGGCAGGGAATTTTTTTAGTGGAATTTGACGGGCCAAGAGAAAGAAATGTGATTATTAAGGCTTTACATGGTTAGTCCGGTTTTAATTGTTATAGTTTTACTTTTTATAGCCCTTAGTTTTAATATTCCTTTTGCAAAGTATAAAATTCCTCCGATTATCGGTTATATTTTTACAGGGATAATAGTCAGCAATATTTTTCATATCGACAAGCACACCATTGAGCTCATTGCCGAAATGGGTATAGTGTTTTTGATGTTTATGATCGGGCTTGAATTTTCACCCGAAAAACTAAAGTCCATGAAAAAAGAGGTTTTTGGTTTCGGTATTGCCGAAATGACATTTGTGGGAGGCTTTTTCGGTCTTTTTTTCTGGCTTTTTATGGGGGTTGATGTAAGAATAGCGTTTATTTTGGGAAGTGCTATTGCGCTTAGTTCTACCGCCATAGTATTAAAGCTTTTAAACGAAAACAGGGAAATTTCAAAGCCTTACGGGCGCATATCTCTTGGGATTTTGCTTTTTCAGGATATTGCGGTAATTCCGATACTTATTGCAATTTCCATTATTGTAAACAAAGACGCCAATTTAACGCAGCTTGTTTTAAAAACGCTCGGAGGATTTGCAGCCCTTGGCATATTTATATGGATTTACGGAAAATACATAGCGCCTTTTGCAATATCACACGCCACAAAAACCAAATCGGACGAAATATTTATTGCAACCGTTTTGCTTGTCGTTTTAACTGCGGCAGAAATTGCGCATTTTTTCGGGCTTAGTTACTCTTTAGGTGCTTTTTTGGCCGGTATGATTCTTAGTGAAACTAAATACAAATACCAGATTGAAGCCGATTTGGTACCTTTTAGGGATATCCTTCTGGGAGTGTTTTTTATATCCGTAGGACTGATGGTTGATATAAATTTTGTAATTCATAATATGTTTATTATTCTTTTGATGACTGTGGCGTTTATGTCTGCAAAAGCAGGTGTTATATATATGATGCTCAAATATTTCGTCCG
Organism: Nautiliaceae bacterium; assembly: GCA_027063865.1. Lineage (GTDB taxonomy): Bacteria > Campylobacterota > Campylobacteria > Campylobacterales > Nautiliaceae > Nautilia. Next base: position 20,030 of record JAMOQT010000063.1, on the reverse strand, counting down.
ACATAACCGTATAGCTGTTAAAACGGCGTTTACGCTTTCCCAAATCGGTGAGTTTGCTTTTGTTATTTTTGCTTTAATGGGTAAATATGCTTTAGTGGAAAACAATTTGCTGCAAAAATTAGTCGTTGCTACTGTTATCTCAATGGTTTTAACGCCGTTTATAATCAGGTATATTTATAAAATCGCCGATATTTTTGATAAAGACATACAGGAATTTGAAGAATTTAATTTAGCCCCGGCTAAAGTAGCCGGACATATTATTCTTATTGGTTATGATAAAATCGGGCAAAGAGTCGCAAAAAAACTTACAAGTGCGGGAATACCTTACATTGCGGTTGAAAAACAGATAGAAGAAGTTAAAAAAGGGCTCAAAAACGGAGATAATGTAATATTTGGAAACGCGGCAAATAAAAAAGTGCTTGAAAGTTTAAACATAGAAGATGCCAGTGCCGTTATTATTACAACGCAAAATGAAGACCATACCCATATGATTGTTGAAAATATTTTGGATGTCAATCCGGATTTGAATATAATAGTGCTTACGGATTCCGATGTTGAGAAAGAATTTTACTCAAACCATAATGTTTACGTAATTGATAAAAGTAAGGAACTTGCACAAAAACTTATAGACCTTGCATTAAAATGTGATTTAAAGGAGAATTAATGATTAAAAAAGCTTTATTTCCCGCCGCAGGTTATGGGACAAGATTTTTACCTGCAACAAAATCTGTACCGAAAGAAATGCTTCCCATAGTTAATAAACCGCTTATTCATTACGGAATAATGGAGTGTATGAATGCCGGTATTAATGAAATAGGCTTTGTAACAGGAAGAAACAAAAGGGCGATTGAGGATTATTTGGATTTCAGTCCTGAACTTGAAGAAAAGATAAAAGACTCTAGTAAATCCAAACTTCTTCACGAAACGAATGAAATGATAAACCGGTGTACTTTTACTTATGTGCGGCAAAAAGAGATGCTGGGTCTTGGACATGCGGTTTTAACAGGTGAACCGTTAATAGGAAACAATCCTTTTGCGGTAGTTTTGGCTGATGATTTATGTGAAGGCGATGTTTTGTCTCAAATGGTAAAACTATATAACAAATTCAAATGTACTATTGTAGCGATAGAAGAAGTGCCTGAAAACGAAGTAAACAAATACGGGGTAATTTCCGGTAAAGAGATTGAAAACGGTGTATTTATGGTGGATGATATGGTGGAAAAACCGGATATTGACAAAGCACCGAGCAATTTGGCTATAATTGGTAGGTATATTTTAACGCCGGATATTTTTGATCTTTTAAAAATTACAAAACCGGGACGTGGCGGGGAAATACAGTTAACCGACGCTTTATTAAAACAGGCAAAGGAAGGCATGGTAATAGCTTATAAATTTAAAGGAAAAAGATTTGACTGCGGAAGTGTAAAAGGATTTGTAGAAGCCACTAACTACTTTTATGAAAGGGATTTTAAATAATGTGCGGAATTGTAGGATGTATAGGTGTTAAATCTCCTCAGAAATATTTAATAGAAGGTCTTAAAGAACTTGAGTACAGAGGATATGACAGTGCCGGTATAGCCGTTATTGACCATAAGGAATTAAAAGTTATAAAAGCGGTAGGAAAACTGAAAAATCTTGAAAGAAAAGTGGATAATATAAAATTTGAAGACGTGAAACTTGGAATCGGACATACAAGATGGGCGACTCACGGAAAACCCACCGAAATAAACGCACATCCTCATACGGGACAGTTTAGTGCGGTAGTCCATAACGGGATTATTGAAAATTATCAGGAAATTAAAAAATTTTTAGAAGAAAAAAACATTAACTTTATATCTCAGACAGATACGGAAGTAATAGTTAAGCTGTTTGAATACTATTGTAATGGCGACCCGTTTGAAGCATTTAAAAAAACGGTTGAAAAAATAGAAGGTGCGTATGCAATACTTTTAATAACAAAAAAGGACCCGAATAAAATATTTTTTGCCAAAAAAGGCTCACCCCTGATAGTTGCAAAAAACTCTAAAGGTATCTATTTTGCCTCTTCAGACGCGCCGTTAATAGGTTATGCAAAATATGCCCATTATTTAGAAGATGGTGAATACGGATATGTCAGTGAAAATGAAATTCATATTTTTAATAAAAATTTAATCATTTCTCCTGAATTTAAAGATTTGCCAAGCGACAAAGAGTCGGCTAAAAAGCAGGGATTTCGGTTTTATATGGAAAAAGAGATATACGAACAGTTTGATGTTTTAAAAGAAACGACTTTGGGCAGAAATACTAAAGAGGGTATAAAATTTGATGAAGTTGATAAAGAGTTTTTTAAAGGAATTAACAATATAATAATTAGCGCTTGCGGGACTAGTTATCATGCAGGACTTGTTGGAAAATATTTGATTGAGAGAAATGCAAAAATCAAAGTTGATGTGGAAGTCGCAAGCGAGCTTAGATACCGAGAGCCTCTTTTGACAAAAGACACTCTGTTTGTGGTTATTTCCCAGTCCGGTGAAACTGCCGATACTTTAGAAACCCTTAAAATGGCAAAAGAAAAAGGTCTTAAGACACTTGCTTTATGCAATGTGGATAATTCTTCAATAGTAAGAGCGGCGGATAAAACGATATTGCTTAGAGCCGGAATAGAAAAGGGAGTGGCTTCCACAAAAGCATTTGCGACGCAGGTTATGACATTGTGGATGCTAAGTAATTATCTTGGTAATATAAATGAATTTGAAGCTATTAATGAAGCAATTAATGCTACAAAAGTTGACAGTGCTTTACACGAAAAAATCAAAAGACTCTCAAAAAGATACCTTCACGGGCACGGATTTTTCTTTATAGGAAGGGATATATTTTATCCTTTGGCACTGGAAGGGGCTTTGAAGTTGAAAGAAATCAGTTATATCCACGCGGAAGGTTATCCTGCGGGTGAGATGAAGCACGGACCTATTGCTTTGGCTGACCCGGAATTGTTTGTTGTAGCGCTTCTTAGCAAAAACATACTTTATGAAAAAACCAAATCAAATATAGAAGAACTTGTGGCAAGAGATGCAACCGTTTTAACCGTTTCAAGCGAATATATTGAAATGACTGATGATTTTCTTAAAATTAAAGATAGCAATCATCCTATGGTTGAATTTTTTGAAATGATGGTAATAACTCAGCTGTTGGCATTAGAAGTTGCAATAAGAATGGGTAATGATGTGGATATGCCAAGAAACCTGGCCAAATCGGTTACGGTGGAGTAAATAAAAACTTAAATTTGATATAATTCAAGTAAAAAAGGACAAAATATGTTTGAAAATCTTGTAGAAAACATACAAGGATATAAAAAGCCTTTGGCATTCGGGATTGCCAGAGTTGATTTCGGTCAGGTTAACCGCAACAAAGTTCTTCAGGCTACATATCCCTTAATCAATTGGAATGAAAATTTCGCAACTGCCGCAGTGTTTATAAAAAGTCTGTTTGAAACCGGTATTGAAGTTGATTTTGATTCAAGTGAGTTCGTTGCTGATATTACTAAAGAGTTTGTTGAAACGGCATTAAATTATTTTGGAGATGAGCTTGTAAATGAAGCTGTAGGAGATAAACACAAAAACATTCAGGTTTTAAAAGTTTTAAAAGAGATATTCGATGATGAGGTTATGGATAATTACAGAATCTGCTTTTTGTTTGAAGATGAAGCTCCAAAAAGCGTAGAAGCCGTTTATTTAAAACTGTATGCACTCTCTCAAAGAAAAGTTCCTTTAAGAAGTATAAATTTAAATGGAGCATTTGGAGTGCTTACAAACTGTGCGTGGGTAGGAAACGTTCCGATTGAGCTTGATTATTTAAGGGAAAACGAAATAGAACTTAAACTAAAAGATGCGTATCCGGAAATAGAATATGTGGATAAATTTCCAAGATTCCTCTCACATATTATACCTGATGACAATACAAGAATCCTCGATACCGCAAAGGTCAGAATGGGGGCTCAGCTTGCGGCGGGTACTACGGTAATGCCGGGAGCTAGTTACATTAACTTCAATGCCGGAACCGAAGGTCCTGTAATGGTTGAGGGAAGAATTAGCTCAAGTGCGGTTGTAAAAGAAGGTGCGGATGTCGGAGGTGGTGCTTCGATTCTTGGGGTACTTAGCGGGACAAACGGAAATCCGATTACAATTGGAAGAAACACGCTTCTTGGGGCAAACAGTGTAACGGGTATACCTTTGGGTGACGGATGTATCGTGGATGCAGGTATTGCAGTACTTGAAGGTACTAAAATCTGGATAAGTGAAGATGAATTTGAAAAAATTAAAGAAGTTAATCCTGAATGGAATGCCGAATATAAAGAGTATTTCAAAGGTTTAGAGTTAGCGGGACTTAACGGAATTCATTACAGATTTGACACTACTAAAGGGAAAATGGTGGCGTTTAGAAGTAGACGCGAGGTAAAACTAAACGAAGAGCTGCACTAATTCCTTTTTTTAAGGAAAAATTTAAAAGCAAAAATCTTTTTTTTTTGCTATAATTTCAAACTTAAAAATCAAAGCGCTTAAAAAATAATAAAGGAATTACAATGGCAAGAAAATGTGAAATTTGTGGTAAAGGTCCTCAGTTCGGTAACAGAGTGAGCCATTCAAACAGAAAAACAAGACATAAATTCAACCCTAACATCCAAAACGTTAGATTGGATATGAACGGAGAAATAAGAAAAGTTAAAATTTGTACAAGCTGTCTTAGAAGCTTGAAAAAATCTGTATAAAGCTCCCCTCTCGGGGTCAATATGAATAAAGACTCTTACATAGGAGAATTCTTAAGGAAACTTGCAAAATTTCTGCATTGGCAAAAAAATCCAAAACCTGAGGTTGATTTATCTTATGAAATATGGGGTGAACTAAAACCTTTTAGAACACCTATTATACTAACAATTCTTATAATGTTATTTGGTACTCTGGGTTATATTTGGATAGATAATTTTTCTTTAATGGATGCCATATACCAAACAGGCATTACTTTTACCACTGTCGGTTTTGGTGAAATATCCTCCATTTCCCCGCTTGGAAGGCTTTTTACAATCTTTTTGATTATTGCCGGTTTTGCCGTTTTTTCATATGCTGTAGGTATACTTGTGGATGTTATAAACAAAGGTCGCTTGTTAGCACTGCTTAAGGAGAACAGAATGCTTTATAAAATTGCAAGGTTAAAAAACCATATGGTTATCTGTTATCATAACGATTATACCATTGAACTGACTAAAGAACTTAGAAAGGCGCATATACCTTTTGTGGTAATAGACAGAAACGATGAGTTGGAAAAAATTGCAAAAAAATATAAATACCCCTATTTTATAAATGCCGACCCGCATACAACCCTTGCAATTAAAAAAGCATTCTTAAGCAGTGCAAGAGGCGTTATTACACTTTCTAAAAACGTAACGGATAATATAGCCGTAATAAGCAGCGTAAGATTATATGAAAAAGATTTAAAAAGACATCCCTATTATATTCTTTCCGTTGCAAATTCCGATGAAGAAATAGAAAAGCTTTTAAGGCTTGGGGCAAATGAAGTTTTATCTCCAACAAAACTTATCGCAAAAAGAATGACAGCCGTGACAGTAGACCCGGATGTGAAAAATATTTTAGAAGAGTTTGTATATTCTGTGGATACGCCGCTTGATTTGGAAGAAATTACCGTAAGCAAAAAATCGTGGCTTTCGTATAAAAAACTTAAAGAAGCGCATTTAAGGGAGTTGTTTAACGTAACAGTTGTGGGGATTAAAGAAGAGAGCGGTAAATTTATACCGATACCAAAAGGCGACGTAATTTTAAAACCAAACGATGTATTGCTGGTAATAGGAACAAGTAAAGATATGCGCAAAGTAAGAAAGGTTATCAGAAGTTCGGTTAAACCAAAAGAGATTGATTTTATATAAAGTTGTGAAGTTGTGAAGTAGATAAGTTGTGAAGTTGTGAAGTAGATAAGTTGTGAAGTTGTGAAGTAGATAAGTTGTGAAGTTGCGAAGGGAGAAGAAATGGATAAAAAATTTAGAATTACGCCAATTAGCGGAGGAGTATGTGCGGTTGAGGGAATATATGCTTCAGGAGTAAATGCAGGGTTTAAAAAAGAGGGATTTGATTTAGGGTATATAAGAAGCGATGAAGAAATGAAGGTTGCTTATCTTTTCACCACAAACAGATTTCAGGCGGCACCTTTAAAATATGTATTAAGAAAAGATATTAAAACCACTAATTTTATTTTGGCTAATTCCAAAAACGCCAATGCAATGACAGGAGAAGAGGGAATAAAGGATATTGAAGAAATATTGGCATATTTGGCGGAAAAAACGGAAGTTAAAAACCCGATAATGAGTTCAACAGGAGTTATCGGTGTAAGACTTGATAAAGATAAAATTAAAAACGGAATTGATAAATTTGATTTTAATGAGAAAAATTCAGAAAAATTTGCAAAAGCAATTATGACAACCGATTCGTTTCACAAAGAAATTGCTTTTGAAGTTGAGGGTGAGTTTGGAAAATTTAAAATAGGCGGGGTTGCAAAAGGTGCCGGAATGATAAATCCGCAAATGGCGACAATGCTATGTTTTATAACCACAGATGCCAATATACCCGAAAATGAAATGAAAACACTGCTTAGTGAAGTGAATGAAGAGAGTTTTAACGCAATAAGTGTAGACGGCGATACTTCTACAAACGATAGCGTATTTTTAATGACTACGGGTAAAGCTCCATACGATAATGAAGCCTTTAAAGAGGTATTAAAACAGGTTATGTTAAAACTTGCAACAGATATAGTAAGAGACGGGGAGGGGGCTACAAAGCTTGTAGCTTTTAATGTTAGCGGGGCTAAAGACAGTAACGAAGCTAAAATCGCTGCAAAAGCCCTTGCAAATTCACTTCTTATGAAAACGGCGATTTTCGGAGAAGACCCTAATTGGGGAAGAATTGCTTCCACTGTCGGCGCAAGCGGTATAGAATGCAGCGAAAATAGTATAACTATTAAAATAGGCGATGTTACATTGTATGAAAAAGGTAAAATTTTAATGACTTCCGAAGTTGAAGAAAAAGCACATAAGATTATGAAAAAAGATTCTTTCAGTATTAATGTGGATTTGGGTATGGGTGATGGAAAATTTACCGCTTACGGATGCGATTTAAGCTATGAATATGTTAAAATAAACGCGGAATATAGGACATAGTCCTTGATTTTTTCATTTTTTTTGTTATAATTTTAAACACATTCCGGCGTAGCTCAGTCGGTAGAGCAGACGGCTGTTAACCGTCGGGTCAGAGGTTCGAGTCCTCTCGCCGGAGCCATTATATTTACATATAAAGTGTCTGGCACCGGATGTGTTGATGCTTTGTTATATTTTCTTTTTGTAAGCAGGGCGTAGCGCAGTTTGGTTAGCGCACTACCTTGGGGTGGTAGAGGTCGCGGGTTCGAGTCCCGCCGCTCTGACCATTCAACTTCAAACCTTAGCAACTTTTTATTCCGGCTCAATTTGCTATACTTCCTTTATGAAAAAATTTATAATAGTTATGGCTTTATTTCTATCCGGTTGTTCTGTCAGTGATTATCAGACAATTGCTCATGCGGTGGTTTCAAAAAACCCCTCATCAGTAATAAAATCATACGTAAAACGTAAAAAAAACTACTATTTAACCCATCCGTATGCACTGGCTAAAGACATTCAAAATTTTATAAAACATTTTGATTTGGAAGTTAAAAAGTTTACCAAAGCCATAAGTATTTGGGAAAATCCCAAAAAACCTCGCAGCAAAACATTGGTAAAATATTCAAACAATTACAAAGCAAGGGCTATTATAAATTTTGACAGGGGATATGTCAGAGTTGAGACGATTGATAAAAATTATAAAACGGTTTTGCAAAAAGCTTTGGTAAATACGATGCTGATGCCTGAGGACCCAAGAAGTGTGGATCTTTTCAGCGATAAGATAATACTAAAAGGCAGACCTTTTTTGGCGGGGCAGATTTACGATTTTGAAGGAAAAGAGGTTTTGTATCAATGGAGGGCAAACAGGTATGCTAAATGGCTGATTAAACACAGGCTCCGCTCTTACAGGGTAAAACATCAAAAAATCTATTACGTAACATTTAACCTTGCAAAAAATTCTCAAAACATAAGGGCTAAAAGATATTTACCGTATGTACGGAAAGAATCTAAAAATTTTCATATATCAAGGTCGCTGATTTTGGGTATTATAAAAACGGAGAGCGATTTTAACCCGTATGCCGTAAGTTACATCCCGGCATTCGGGCTTATGCAGATTGTCCCTACCACCGCAGGGGTGGAAGGGTATGAGAGGGCTTACGGGTATAAAAAAATCCCCACTAAAGAGTTTTTGTTTGTGCCAAAGAATAATATTAAAATAGGTTCGGCATATTTGAATATACTTTTTTACAGATATCTTAAAAAAATTAAAAACCCCGTTTCGAAAGAATACTGTGCGATTGCTGCATACAATAGCGGAATAGGCAATGTTTTGAGAGTCTTTAGCACCAGAAGGGATAGGGCGTATTACGTTATCAATTCACTGACTCCCAAAGAAGTTTATAAGCGTCTTACAATGAGGCTTCCGACGGATGAGGGAAGAAGGTATCTTCCAAAAGTTTTAAAGCATAAAAAAATGTTTATAGGATACTGATATATTTTTCAATGCCATCCGGTGCTACGGTTACGATATTGCCTTTTAGTTTTTGTGCGGCAAGAATGTTTGCCGCTGTTGAAATTCCGCCTGTTATACCGAGTTTTGGCAGTTTTTTGGTAAATTCCACAGCTTCATCATCGTCTATTAAAATCACATCGTCAATTAAATCCAAATTGGTAATATCCGTTATAAACCCGGCACCGATTCCTTGAATTTTGTGAGGTTTGAGGGGAAAGTTTTTATTATAAAGCTTATTATAAATAACGGGTGAATTTACACTTTCAACAGCTACGATTTTAACCCCTAAAGGTTTTAAAACTCTGCCAATTCCGCTTATCGTCCCTCCGCTTCCAACACCTGCTACGAAAAAGTCTATTTTTTGAATTTGATTTAATATCTCAAAAGCGGTTATTTCCTGGGATTTTGCATTTAGCGGATTTGCAAACTGGTTTGTATAAAGCGCATTATTTTCTTTTGCGTAATTTAGCGCTTCTTGGAGTGAATCGGCAATATTGCCTTTTGTCAAAATCAAATTTGCCCCGTAAAGTTTTAATAGCTTTTGCCTTTCGATTGAAAAACTCTCGGGCATAAAAATGGTGGCTTTAATTCCGAATTTCGCCGCATAAAATGCAAGAGCGATTCCGGTGTTGCCGCTTGTGACTTCCACTATTTCCTTATAACCTTTATTCAAGGCGTCTTGAATCATAAAAAGTGCGGGTCTGTCTTTTATACTTCCTGCCGGGTTTTTATATTCGAGTTTTACCGAGATATTATTTAATTGAAATATCGGTGTATTAAACATTTTCTTCTCCTAATCACAAATTTACGCTGAAATTTTGGACGAATTTAAATTTATGGGTTTAACTACCAAAGCCCTTATTTTTTTATTTTGTTAATACTCTCAAGTCTTTTCATAAATTTGAAATGGTTTAAAAATCTTTCATTCCATGTCACTTTGTGATGTTTTGCCAAGATTCTTGCTGCCATGGTCCCGGCATGTCCTCCGCCGATGATTAAAATTTTCACTGGTTTCTGTCCTTTTTGTAATTAAAAGGAAGTGTTTTTTTCTGTTTTGGCATAATTTTTACCGCAGCCCACGGTCCTTCTTTGTAGTAAATTTTAAAATTCGGATATTTTTTAAGCTTGGTTATTTTAACAAGTTTGGCGTTTAAATTGTGGGTTTTGATGTATTCTTTAACATGTGCTTTGGTTAATATAAAATAGCTTACCAGTACATATCCGATATAAACGGTAACAAAAATTATCTGTGCAATTCTTAAATATTTAAATTTTTTAATAAGCCCTCCAAAAAAGAAAACAATAATAACTCCAAAATAAATAAGGTTAAATTTTCCAAGCGAATATATTGCAAAAATTTTTAAATTTTCATTGGGTGAGGAAATAAGAAATTTTAATACATATGGGAAAAAGAATCCTATAACGGATGCGGTGTAAAATATTATTTGCATTTTTGTCCTTAAATCGGGAATACTCTTATTTTATTGGTGTTTAAATTGCGTCTTAAGGTTTCTTCTATTGCAAAAAGCGTAGCACCCCCTGCGCTACTGCATGCGGCACATGCCCCTCCGTATCTTATGAATACGTGTGTTTCGCCGTTGCTTTCTCTTACATCCAAAACTTCTGCCATTCCTCCGTCAAATGCGAGCATCGGTAAAATATCTTTTTGAATCACTTTTTCAATTGCTTCTATTTTTTCTTTTAAATTCATTTCATCAAAATTCATTCTAATCCTTTTTTTGATAAAATATATCTAAATTTGAATGTAATATCAAGTTATATCTGTTTTTTATGGAAAAGAGGAGGAAGAGATGGGAAAGAGAAGGTTTAAATTATGGAAAAACATAAACAGATTATAAAATCATTAATAAATGCGGTTGAACTAAGAGACCCTTATACAAAAGGACACAGTCAGAGGGTTGCGGTATATGCAAGTGAATTTGGCAAATTTTTAAATTTAGATGAAACGGAAATTGAAAAACTTTATATCAGCGGTCTTTTACATGATATCGGTAAAGTTGTCATACCCGACAATATCTTGCTTAAACCCTCTTTTTTAACCGCAAAAGAGTATAGCATTGTTAAATATTATCCTGTACTCAGTGCTGAAATTGTAGCTGAAATGGAAGATTTTAAAGAACTTTCCAAAATTGTCAAATATCATCGTGAAAATTTTGACGGCAGCGGTTATCCCGAGAAATTAAGCGGTAAAAACATACCTTTTTTAAGCAGGATATTAAGTATTGTAGATGTGTTTGACGCACTCAGTACCGATAAAATTTACAGAAAAGCTTTTACTTTGGAAGAATCCGTTCGGATGATGGAAGATATGAAATATAAGTTTGACGGCGCTTTGTTGATGAAATTTTTTAATTTTATTAAAAAATTCGGATTGTTGGAGTCTGAAAGGTTTTTAAAAGAGAATGTTTTTAACGAGGTTATGCGTTTAAGGGAAACGGTGCTTTTTGAAGATATGATAACGGGGCTTTTTAATAAAAACGCTTTTTTTCTTTTAATAAGAAAAGCCATTTCTTTAAAACAGAGTATTTCAGTTGTCAGTTTTGACATTGTAAATTATAAATTAATCAAACAGAAAATGGGAGTTGTAAGTTTGGATAAGATTGTAAAATTAACAGCCGGTGAAATTAAAAATCATTTGGGCGTAAAGTTAAATTTGGACAAAATAGAAAAAAACGATGTGTTTGCAATAAGAAATTCCGGTGCAAGGTTTTTATTGTTGATAATAGGCAAACCGGAGATTGTTTTTGAAAAATTGGATATAATTGAAAAAAAAGTTTCTAATATTTTTAAAGAAGTTGAGTTTAAAAAATCGGTTTTAATAGAAAATATGCAGATGGATTATAATTTTGAAAAGGTAATAGAGTACATTATATGAAAGTAGTGTTTAAGAGTTTAATAGACAAAGAGAGTGCGCTTTTGTTTGCGAAAATTGAAATTAAAAACATCCTCAGACGCGCAAAAAAAAATTATGATTATTATACTTTTGCGGTGATGGAACTCGGTACAAATATTTTAAAATATGCAAAAAGCGGTGAAATATGGCTTTTAGAGGAAGATGGGGAGTATATACTTTGCGCTCTTGATAAAGGGAAAGGAATAAAAGATTTAAAATGGGCTGTGCAAAAAGGCACTACCACCGCTAAAAACTCCCTGGGACTCGGGCTTTATCAGCTTGCAAACAACGATTATTTCGATTTTTTGATATTTACTTCTTCTAATACGAATCTGCACGGCAGTGTTTTTATGTTAAAACCTAAAAGTTTAAACAATACCCAGACATTTTTGAAAGAAAATTATATGGGACTCTCGCACAGCGGGGATTTTGTGTTTTTTAAAGGCAGGTATGTTATTGTAGGAGATGTGTTGGGTCACGGTTTGAGGGCGTCTAAAAGTGTGGAGTTTTTAAAAGATTTTTTTTATGATAATGTCTTTTCTTGTGCAACGATTGATGATATGATTAAGAGATTGGATAAACTTTTGAAATTAAACAAATTAAGAGGTCTTGCTTTTAGCATTATAGAAATCGGAAACAAAAAAATATCCGTATGCGGTGTCGGGAATATTGGCATTATGTATAAAAAAGAGAATATCAAATATATTACGCAAAAAGAAGGGATTTTGGGTGAAGTGTATTCAAGAATGTCAAAACACGAAATAACAACTGAAAAAAATATGCTCTTTTTGGTATTTTCTGATGGAATTGATGAAAAAATATTATATAATATTTTAAATGAAAGTGATGATATTTATCTTATCAGTGTGTGTGCGGTATATTTTTCAGACAGGGTTGATGATAAAATAATATTTGCCTATAAGGAGATTGAATGAATGAAGAATTAAAAAATGTCCTTTTAGAAGTTGTCAGAAATGAAAGTGAAGATTTGATTAATGAGTGGGTAAAGCTGTTTGATGAAGACGAAAGGGATGACGAACACAGATATTATGACGATTTTTTAGGATTTTTTGAAGAGTGTGTTGAAGCCGGATTGCAAATTAATTCTCCAGAGACTGAAGCTTTGAAAAAATTTTTGGAAAAACTTATAGAAATAAAAGGGGAAGACAAATTTTTTAATTTTAAAGACAGGGATATGGTTTATACCTCATATATAAAATTTCCGATTTTGAAAAAGATTGATGAAAAAGGGCTTTTTACCTATGAAAACGTGGTTTTGGTAAGTAATTTTTTTGAAGCTTTAACATCAAAAATAATTATCGATATTTTGAAAAAAAACGAAACCGAAAAAGAAATGACTATGAAAGAGCTTGAGGAAAGAGAATCTCCGATTGCCAAAATATGGTATAACACGATAATGCTCTCAATTGTGGGTTCTTTGGATTCTCACAGAATTTTAAAAATTATAGACAAAGTTTTAGCGGTTTTGGAAAAAAGCGAAATAGAATATGTAATTGTCGATATCAGTACCATAAATGACGTAAACAGCGAAGTGGCAAGGCAGCTTATTAAGTTAAATAATGCAATTCATTATATGGGTGCAGAAGCTTATTTGACCGGAATTACCCCGGCAATTGCTAAAAGCCTGACGCATCTTGATTTGTCGTTAAGCGATATTAAAACATTTTCCACAACGCAAAAAGCGCTTCAGTATATTTTGAATTTACCTGGGAATAATGAAAACAATGCTTGATGCCGTTATTTACAATGATGATGATTTTAAAGTTGAAGGAAATCTTGATATTGATAAAAGTTTTTTTGAAAAAAATATCAAAAATAAAAACTGCGAGAAGGTGAAAATAAACGGAGAAGATTACTGGGTATTTAAAAAAGACAATTGTTATATAATTGACAAGTTTGTGTGTTTAGACGAAACAATAGAAGAATATGAAAAAAATGCAATTTATGACGGACTTACGGGATGTTACAATAAAAGGGAAATTGTTGAATTTTTAAACAAGTTTTTGCATAATTATATTAGGTATAAAAAAGACCCCTTTTCTCTTTTAATGCTTGATATAGACCATTTTAAAAAAATAAACGACACTTACGGTCATTTAGCGGGTGATATGGCATTAAAGGAGATGGCGAACATTATACGTAATTTGATTAGGAAAAGTGATTTATGCGGAAGATTCGGAGGGGAAGAGTTTTTGGTAATACTTCCCAATACTAAAATCGCCGGTGCTTTGAAACTTGCTAACAGAATAAAAGATGCAATTGAAAATCACAGTTTTAAATTTAAAAATCGTGAAATAAAATTCACCATAAGTATAGGTATTACGGCTGTGGGTATTAATGATGATTACAATTCGTTAATGTCAAGGGTTGACGAAGCGTTGTATGAAGCAAAAAACAAGGGAAGAAACAGAATAGAGTATAGATAGCCCTAAAAGTCAGTATAAAAAATTAGGAAAGAAGATTGTAAATAGCTTTTGCCGCTTCTCTTCCGTCCCTTGCAGCGGTGACTACTAAATCGGCACCTCTTATAGCATCTCCGCCTGCAAATATTTTTTTGTCTTTTGTTTGATAGTTTTTATCCACTTTTATTGCGCCCCATTTATCGAATTCCACATATTTTTCCAAAAATTCAAGTTTCTGATGAGAAAATCCGAGTGCGAATATTACAACGTCGCATTCTATTATAAATTCACTGTTAGGAATAATTTGCACTTTTTTGTCTTTAATTTCGGTTTTAAGCATTTCCACACCGATTACTTCGTTGTTTTCATTAACAATCACTCTTTTAGGCGTTGCGTTAAAAATAAATTTCGCTCCTTCTTCTTTTGCATTGTAAAATTCTTTTTTACTTCCCGGCATACTTTTTTCGTCTCTTCTGTAAGCGCATGAAACTTTTAGGGCTTTTTCTCTTATAGCAGTCCTTACACAGTCCATTGCTGTATCACCGCCGCCGATTACAAGGACTTTTTTTTCGTTTACGTCTATATCGCATTTTTCACCGAAGAGTTTGTTTTGTATATTTACAAGAAATTTCATTGCAGGGTATGCGTTTTTGGCGTTTTCGTTTTCAATTCCGGGCATTCTTGATTTTTTTGCTCCTACACCAACAAATATAGCGTCGTATTTTTCATATATTTCATCAAAAGATATGTCTTTTCCTACGGTAGTTTGTGTTATAAGGTTCATTCCGTTTTTGATTAGCATATCCACTCTTCTTTGGACAACGCTTTTATCAAGTTTAAAATTCGGAATACCGTATGTAAGAAGACCTCCGGCTCTTTTTTCTTTTTCATATACATCCACTGCAATCCCCGCTCTTAAAAGAAAGGTTGCAACACTAAGTCCTGCGGGTCCGCTTCCTATAACCGCTACTTTTTTATCATTTTTTATAGGTTTGAAGTTTACTTCAAAACCTTTTTTGAAACCTTCTTCGGTTATAAATTTTTCAATTGAACCGATTGTAACCGCACCGTATCCGTCATTAAGCGTGCATGCCCCTTCACACAGTCTGTCCTGCGGACACACTCTTCCCATAATTTCCGGAAACGGTGAAGATTCGTTTGAAAGGTAAAATGCTTTTTGTAAATCTCCTTCGTTTACGGCTTTTAGCCAAAAAGGAATGTAATTGTGCAGAGGACATCTGGTATGGCAGTAAGGGTCTCCACATTGGACACATCTACCCGCCTGGCTTGCAGCTTCGTCACTTTTGTATAAATTATATATCTCTTCGTATGAATTAACCCTTTCATTTACGGGTTTTTTGCCTGGTTCTATTCTTTTAATCTGTATAAAATTTTGCATTATTCACCCTTTTCAAGATTTAAAGGAACTTTTGTAAGCTCTTTAGGTCTTACTATCCAGAATTTGCTAAGTTCCATTCTAAAATTGTCAAGTATTTTTTTAGCTTTGAGACTTCCTGTTTCATTTAAATATTCTTTTAACAGTTTTTTAAGATAATGTCTTGCTTCGTCAAATTCGTCTATGTCTATTCTTCTGGCTTCAATTAATTCCTGATTTATTTTTTCGATAAATGTGTGGTTTTCATCATAAATGAATGCAAGTCCGCCTGTCATTCCGGCACCGAAGTTGATTCCTGTTTCTCCTAAAATAACAACAATACCGCCGGTCATATATTCGCACGCATGATCCCCGGTGCCTTCAACAATAGCAAGTGCCCCGGAATTTCTTACAGCAAATCTTTCTCCAACTTCCCCGGCTACGAAAAGCTTACCTCCGGTTGCACCGTAAAGACAAGTGTTTCCGGCAAGGGAGAAGTTTTCTTTGTAAGAATTTGCGGTAATAATAATTTTACCTCCGTTCATTCCTTTACCCACATAATCGTTTGCGGCACCTTTAAGATAAATTGAAACGCCGTTTACTAAAAATGCACCGAGAGACTGTCCGGCTACGCCTTTTAAGTTTATTTTAATGCTGTCTTCTTTTAAACCTTCGTCGCCGTAGTATTTTGCAATTTCACCGCTTATTCTTGCTCCGAAACTTCTGTTTAGGTTACAGATTTCTTTTTCAATGGTAACGGAAGTTGACGGATTTTGTATTACTTTGTTTACTTCTTTTAATATCTCTTTTTCATATTCGTTTTTATCGAATGGCTCATTGAATTTTACCTGTTGGGTATCTTTTCCTTCAATTCTTCTTAAAATATTTGAGAAGTCGAATTTTTTAGCAAATTCGTCGTCTATTACTTTAAGCAGATGGCTTTTCCCAATTATGTCTTCCATTTTTTCGTAACCTAGATGCGCTAAAATTTCCCTGATGTCTTCTGCTAACAGTGTGAAATAATTTATAAGTCTGTCAACCGTTCCTACATAATGCTCTCTTAATGCAACTTCCTGAGTGGCAATTCCGACACTGCATCTGTTAAGGTGACAAACTCTTAACATTTTACATCCAAGCACCGCTAATACGGCCGTTCCGAAAGCGTAACTTTCCGCTCCCAAAAGAGCCGCTTTTACGATGTCAAGTCCCGTTTTAAGCCCTCCGTCGGTTTGAAGATGCACCAGTTCTCTTAAATGGTTTTCTTTAAGTGCGTTATGAGCTTCGCTAAGCCCGATTTCCCATGGGTTACCTGCGAATTTAATTGATGTAAGAGGTGCTGCCCCCGTACCTCCGTCACCTCCTGAAATGATGATTTTATCGGCGTAAGCTTTTGCAACACCCGCTGCAATTGTCCCGACTCCCGCAGTTGAAACGAGTTTAACGGCTATCTGGGCTCTTGGATTTACCTGTTTAAGGTCAAAAATTAATTGCGCTAAATCTTCAATTGAATAAATATCGTGATGTGGAGGAGGAGAAATAAGCGTTACTCCCGGCATTGTGTGTCTTAGTTTTGCAATTAGCGCCGTTACTTTATGTCCCGGAAGCTGTCCTCCCTCACCAGGTTTTGCCCCTTGTGCGATTTTAATTTGAATTTCTTCGGCGCTTGCTAAATATGCGGGAGTTACACCGAATCTGCCCGATGCGACCTGTTTGATTTTTGAGTTTTTGATGGTTTTAAATCTTTTTGCGTCTTCTCCTCCCTCACCTGAGTTGCTTTGTGCACCGATTTTGTTCATAGCTTCTGCTATGCATTCGTGGGCTTCCGGAGAAATAGAACCTAAACTCATAGCCGCACTTGCAAATCTTTTGAATATGTTTTCAACCGGCTCGACTTTTGAAACGTCTATAGGCTTTCTGTCGCTTTTAAGTTCGAAAAAGTCTCTTATCATTTTTTTGTTTCTGTTGTTTAAATGTTCGTTTAATGCTTTATAATCTTCTTTTTTACCGGTTATTGACGCTTTATGTAAAAGCTTTATGGTTTTAGGTGCGAAATCGTGATATTCTTCACCTACAAGATATTTGTAAAATCCTCCGACTTTAAGGTCATAATTTTTTGCAAAGCTTTCATCAAATGCGTTTTTGTGCGCTTCGCGCAGTCTTTTTTCTATATCTTCGTAATCAAGTCCCCCGATTAGTGTTTTTGACCCGAAAAAGCACTCTTTCGTTATGTTTTCGCTAAGTCCTAAAATATCAAAAAGTGCGGAATTTCTGTAACTTGCAATTGTGGAAATACCCATTTTTGACATAATTTTTAAAAGTCCGCCGTTTAAAGCATTGTAAATGTTTTTAAGTTTGTTTCTTATTTCAAATGTGCTTAAATTTTCTTTTTGTATTTCTTCGAGTGCCGTTGCAAAAAGAAGATAAGGATAAATGGCGTTGGCTCCGTATCCGATTAAAACGGCTGCGCTGTGGGAATCTATTACCTCACCCGTTACACAGACTATTGATACGAGGTGTTTGATTTTGTTTTCAAGCAGTTTTTTATTGATGTATCCTACGGCCATTGCCATAGGAATGGTTAAATGCTCTTTGTCAATGTTTCTGTCATCAAGTATAACGATTTTTATTCCGTTTTTAACATCCTCGATTATGTTTTTTGCAAGTTTTTCAAGGGCTTTTTTCAAATCTTTTTTAAATGCGGTCGAATAAAATTTATGTTTATAATCGCTCTGATATCTAGGAGAATTTTCATCTCCGTATGAAAGTAGAATGTCAAATTTTTCTTTAATAAGAATAGGCGATACGGTTTTTAATCTTTTCGCATCTTGTGGTTTTTCTTCGAAAATGTCATGTATTTCACCGAATCCCGTATTGAGACTCATAACGATTTTTTCTCTGATAGGGTCGATTGGAGGGTTTGTAACTTGTGCGAATTTCTGTTTGAAATAATGTGCAAAAGGTCTTTGTTTACTGCTAAACGCTGCTATAGGAGTGTCGTCACCCATACTGCCTACGGCTTCTTTTCCGTCTTTTAGCATAGGTTTTATGACTTGGTCTTTTATCTCTAGCGTTATTCCGTGATATTTCTGTTTCTCTTTTATGTCGTTTAATTCGTAGGCTTTGGTGTCTGAAAACGGAATGTCTATAAATTCCTGAAGGTATATCATATTATCGTTAAGCCATTCAAGGTAAGGGTTTGAATTTTTAAGATATTCATTAATATCGTCATTGTAAAATATTTTGCCGTATTTGGTATCTATTCCAATCATTTCGCCGCTTTGAAGCCTATCTCTTTTTACGATGTTTTCTTCAGGCGTGTCAAGAATTCCGTATTCGCTGGCTATTATGATTCTGTTGTCTTTTGTGATTACGTATTTTGCGGGTCTTAGTCCGTTTCTATCAAGTACAACCGCCACATATCTTCCATCCGTAATGCTGACTGCCGCAGGTCCGTCCCATGCTTCGAATCTTGTTGAAAGATATTCGTAAAAAGCTTTAAGTTTGCTGTCTATGTGAGGAGCGTTTTGCCAAGGCATAGGAATTAGCGCCCTTACGGCTTTAAAAAAGTCCATACCGTTTATCATTAAAAATTCCATCATTTTATCAAGAGAGCTGGAATCGCTTTCGTTGAAATCCACAACCGGAATGATTTTTTGAATTTCTTCTTGTGTGAAAACTTGTGATTTTAGAGATTCCGTTTTTACAAGCGAATTGAATCTGTTTGCTTGGATTGAGTTAATCTCACCGTTGTGTGCTATGAATCTGAACGGCTGTGCAAGTCTCCATTCGGGAAGTGTGTTTGTTGAAAATCTCTGGTGGAAAAGGGCAAATGAAACTTTAAAATCCTTATCCGCCAAATCAGGATAAAACTCTTTGATGTGATTTGGCATCAAAAGGCCCTTGTAGGCTATTTTTTTAGAGCTAAACGTGGGAATATAAAAATCATCATCCGTAATTGCTTTTTCTATTTCTCTTCTAGTGAGATATAAAAGCGCTTCGAAGCGGTTTGTGGCGTTTATTGAATTAGGAACAATAAAAACCTGATAAATATTAGGAAGCGTTTTAAGAGCAAACTCTCCAAGTGCGTTTTTATTAATGGGGACGTCTCTAAAGAAAAGTACTTTTAAATCGTTTTTTTCACAAATGTTTTTAATTGTGTCTTTGTCTTTTTCGTTTTTAGAAAAAATTACTCCCACGGCAAATAAATCAGGTAGTGAGAAACCGTTTTTTTGGGCAATTTTTCTCATAAATTCTTTAGGCATTGAAAATAAAAGTCCGCTACCGTCTCCGCTTTTTCCATCAGCGGCAATAGCACCCCTGTGCATCATTCTCTCAAGCGCCTTTATAGCGTCTTGTACATTTTGATGTGTGGGTTTGCCGTCAATACTTGCTAAAAGACCAAACCCGCAGTTGTCTTTGAATTCTAATTTTGGCATATATTTTCCTTTAAGAGATTATTTGTCTTTTTGAAAAAAAATTTGCTAATTATAGCATAAGTAAGTTATGAAGTGGATAAGTTGTGAAGTTGTGAAGTGGATAAGTTGTGAAGCTATAAATTTAATGTTTTAGATTTTTTTTCCAAAATTTATATCAAAACACAAAACAATTCTTACATTCACCTTTTCTTTTCC
>JAMOQT010000062.1 GCA_027063865.1 Nautiliaceae bacterium | reverse complement strand
TAACTAAAGAAATTAAAGAATTAGATTTAAAACTGACAAAAGATATAAAAGATACAAAATTCAGTATGCTTAAATGGCAGTTTATTTTTTGGATAACACAAATGAGTGCTTTAATAGCAATTTTATATAAATTTATACACAAATGAAAACGGCAATTTTCGGAGGAAGTTTTGACCCCCCTCATTTAGGACACATAGAAATCGTTAAAAAAGCATTTCAAGAACTCGATATTGACAAACTTATAATTATGCCCAATTACTTAAATCCTTTGAAACATTCATTTTCAGCACCTCCCGCACTTAGACTCAAATGGCTAAAAGAGGTGTTTAAAAACTTTAACAACGTGGAAGTTAGCGATTTTGAAATATCAAAAAACCGCCCTGTTTATTCAATTGAAACGATTAATCATTTCTTGCCCGATTATTTCATCATTGGAAGCGATAACCTATATACGCTAGATAAATGGCATAAAATTGATGAAATACTTAAAAAAACCGAACTGGTAGTGGCTAAAAGAGGTGAAGTTGATAAAAATCTGTTAAGTAAATATAATATCAAAAAAGTTTTGGACGTTAATATTCCCATCAGTTCTACGGAAATCAGAAACTGCAGATTTGAATATTTACCGAAAAATATAGAAAAAGAAATAAAGGAGTTTTATGGACAGAACTGCAAAAATTAAAGAACTTTTGGAAGAGAAAAAAGCGCTTGATGTTATGGATTATGATTTAAGAGATAATGATTATTTTGTAGATTACGTAATAGTAGCAACGACAATGGCGGATAAACACGCCCAGGCGCTTTTAGACCATCTCAAAAAAACATTAAAACCTATGGGTGAAACATTTTTAGGGGTTGATTCAAGCGATGACTGGACAGTTATTGATTTAGGTGATATTTTAATTCATCTAATGAGCGAAGAATACAGAGCCAGATATCAGATGGACAGATTTTTAGAAGAGATAAAAAACAGATTAAGAGATTAATTCCCATTCGCTAATCAACTCAATTCCCTCTTTTTTTAATATTCTGCTCGTAAGCCCCGGCGCGTCACATTTACATTCGCATCCGTTAATATAAGCGCTTGTTTTTTTAACCCCGCAGCTTGGAGATTTTTCTTTTCCGATAAATATTTTAATATTTTCCTCTTTACATATCCTGAGAGCTTCCTCGGCGCCTTTTAAAAACGCCTCAGTTTTATCCGCTCCGTTTATGTCTATAATTTTATCCCCTATAAATCTTGCTGGTGGACGGGGAGTCGGAAGAGAAAAAGCTTCCGGACAGAAAGGAATTAACTCATATTTTTCTTTAAGTTTTTTTATTATTTCATCAGGCAGGGGCTTTGATTTGCCGTCATACCTGCAAGGCCTGCCAAGCATACACTCACTTATCATTGCTTTCATAATTTTTCACCGCCTTTTCAAATTCAATTAAATCTTTTAATCTTTCATCGATGATATATTTTATAATTTCAAGCTGCAGTTTTGTATATTCATGAATAGCTATATTTCTAAATCCCGTCATTTTCTGTAAATTTTCACTTAAATTTTTATCTATTACACCCTGTTTTTGAAGTATTTCAAAAATCTCTCTTGAGCTTTTCGGAATTGTTAACTGATATTTTTTAATCAAATAAGCACCCAAATCGATAGCCTGCTGAATCGCCCTTTGAATATTTAAAATTACGGCGTCCTGCTTTGTGTAATTTGTTTCAAACTCTTCATCGTAATCTTCCTCAATCCTTGCAAGACATCT
>JAMOQT010000061.1 GCA_027063865.1 Nautiliaceae bacterium | reverse complement strand
TAAAAATTTAGGTGTGGAATACGTAACGCCAACCCATTGCAGCGGTGATTTGGCAATTGAGATATTTAAGGATGCTTACGGGGAGAATTATATCCCGGGAGGTGTCGGAAGGATTATTGAGTTT
Source organism: Nautiliaceae bacterium (assembly GCA_027063865.1). Taxonomy (GTDB): domain Bacteria; phylum Campylobacterota; class Campylobacteria; order Campylobacterales; family Nautiliaceae; genus Nautilia. The sequence continues at coordinate 5,831 of JAMOQT010000061.1, read as the reverse complement.
TGAAAAAACTTATAATATTTTTAGCGGTTTTTCTTTTTGCAGACCCGCTTTTTACCATAAACGAATACAGAAAAGCAGTCGGACTTAATCCGCTTGAGGAAAATCCTTCTTTAACCCTTGCGGCAAAATGGCATACGAAATATATTTTTGCCAATAATGAAATAACGCACATACAAAGGAAATACGGAAGATTTTACAGCGGTAAAACGCCTACCGACAGGGCTATCTCCTGCGCTTATGAAAGCAGGTTTGTCATTGAAAACCTCTCACGCGGGGAAAAAAGCTATAATGAATCGATAAAAGACCTTTTCGGTGCGATATATCACAGGCTTGGTTTTTTAAATTTTAATATAAACGAAATAGGCTTTTACAGACTCAATGATATATACGTTTACGATATGGGTAATAGTTTTATAAACGAAGCGTGCAAAATAAATGGTAAAGAAAAAAGCGGTTTTGCAGGTCTTTGCAGGGATAAAAACAAAATTATTTCAAAAGATGTGTTTTATAATCAGATGAAAGTAAATCCGAAAGTCGTGTTTTGGCCATATAACGGAATGCAAAACACACCTGCGGTGTTTTACGAAGAAACTCCCGACCCTCTGCCCGATTACGGAGTTTGCGGGTATCCTGTGAGTATCAGTTTTAATCCTTATTATTATGAAAACAAAAAAATTAATCTTATATCTTTTGAGTTGTATAAAAACGGTAAAAAAGTGCAAAAAACCAAAATAATAACTTCAAAAAACGATGTAAACCGTATGCTTAAAAAAACCGAGTTTGTTTTGTTTCCTTTAGAAAGGCTTGAATACGGAGCACATTATGACGTAAAGGCTGATTTTGTAATAGAGGGCAGGATAAAAAGTTTTGAGTGGGGTTTTGACGTTGAGGAAAAAACGATTCCGGTTATAACGGTTGTGGGTACTAAAGGAAAATATTTTATAAAACCTGATATCACTTATCTGATTTATTTTAAACCGTTAGATGCGTATGACAAACTTTCGCATTTAAGATATGAATTTAAAAGGGGAATAAGCATGAATAAGATAGGTTACAAAGACGCAAATACGGTTTATTTAAATGTTTCGGGATATCCCGGTAAAACACTTAAAATCACCACAGACAAAAGAAAGATAATTTTAGTTATAAGAAAATAAGATGAAAAGGATTGTTTTAATTTAATTATGTTAGCGGTATTTTTATTGCGGGATGTGCCGGTAAGGATATAAACAAAGCCGATGCGATTCAAATGCAAAAACAGGATGCCCAAAAAGCCTGGATGGAATTAGATAATCAATAATCAGTTTTTGTGTTTGTGTCTAACCCTTCTTAATTCTTTTTCGATTATATCGTCATAAGCCCATTTTTTAAGGGTTTTTTGTATTAAATCCTCAGGGAGTGAGGGAGTGTCATACATGCCTTTTGCCTCTCTTTGACGCTGGGCTTCGTATAAAATTACGGCATTTGCCACCGATACGTTAAGGGACTGGCTCATTCCGTACATCGGAATTATTACCTTTTTATCAGCATATTTTATACTTATGTCACTCGCCCCGTCCACTTCGTTGCCAAGGACAATGAGGGTCGGTTTTGTATAATCAACTTCTCTGAAATCAATCGTTTCATCATCAAGCAGGGTAACAACCACCTGATAGCCTTCTTTTTTAATGTTTTTATAAAATTCCTCAATATCTTCGATGTATTCGTGAAATATCCATTTATGCGCACCCATGGTTATGTCGTTGTTGAGTCTGACTTTTTTCTGGTGTCTGTAGTATAGCTTTCCGACGTTTACCGCATCGCATGTTCTTACAATTGCAGAGAGATTGTGGGATGAGAAAACGTAGTCCATAAACACCCTCAGTGTGTTTTGGCGCGTGTTTAAAATTTTTTTCATTTTTTCAAGACGCTCTTCGCTTACAAGATACAAGATTTCCCTTTTTTGTTGAAATTATACTAAAATTGTCGTATAATAATAAATAAACTATACAACAAGGTTTAAAATGAATGCAAAAATTACTCTTTACAGTGATAAAGGACTTATTGAAAAAATAAAAAAATACGCAAAAGAAAAAAATACAAGTGTATCAGCCATTGTTAATGAATTTTTTAAATCACTGCTTGAAAAAGAAAAGTCCGCTCCTATTACTGATTCATTGGCCGGAATTTTAAAAGACGTAAAAATAGAAGATTATAAAAAACATTTAGAAGAAAAGTATTTATGAAAATACTACTTGATATAAATGTCGTGCTTGATTTCTTTTTGCAAAGAGAGCCTTTTTTTGAAGAGATGTATAAAATCTTCAGTGCAATCGAAAATAAAAAAGTAGAAGGGTTTTTATGTGCTTCAAGTATAGATACAATACATTATCTGGTTGCTAAATCATTAGATAAAAATAAAGCCAATGAAATAGTATATAAACTTTTAAAACTGTTTCAAATAGCCGAGGTTAACAAAGCAGTTTTGCTTGAAGCGCTAAATAGTGGTTTTAATGATTTTGAAGACAGTATTGTTTATTCGAGTGCATACATTAGAGGGATTGATTTTATTGTAACAAGAGATAAAAAAGGATTTAAAACTTCAAAAGTGAAAATTCTTACACCTGCCGAAATGGTTGCTAAACTTTAATCCTTTTTAAGCATACTCAAAAAAAGTCCCGCTGCTGCAAGTATTACGATAACAGGAGTAGGGGCCAAATCGTAAAAATAGCTTATTAATATTCCCCCGATTATAAAAACTGCCGAAAGAACCGAGCTTAAAATCATCATCTGATAAAATTTTCTGGTAAATTTTTCGGCGATAAGCGGCGGTATTGTAAAAAGGGCTAAAATCAAAATAATACCTATAGCCCTTACGCTCATTACAACCGTAAGCGATGTTAAAATAAGAAAATAAGTATAAAGCAGACTTCCGTTAATACCTCTAACTTTGAGAAAATCAATATCGTAACTCATAGCAAGGAATCTGTTGTAAAGGATAATAATCGATATCAAAAGCAGCAAATCGACGCCAACCATCATAAAAATGTCGCCGTTTTCGATTAAGAGTATGTTTCCAAATAAGTAGCTTAAAGCATCTGCATTGTATCCGGGTGTCAGGTTTAAAAATATAATACCCACACTCATTCCAAGAGCCCATATTACGCCTATAAGGCTGTCGGAGCGGTGTTTGTAATAAATGGTGATTACTGCAAGCAATAGGGCTAAAACAAGCGTAAAAAGCGTGGTTGAGAGAAGTATATTTACACCTAAAAATATTCCGATTCCTATACCACCGAAACTTCCGTGAGCTATACTTCCGGTAATTGCGGTTGCTTTATTGATAACTATCAAGCTTCCTATAATTCCTATGGCAATGCTGATTAAAATCCCGGCATATACGGAGTTGCCTATTAAATCCCACACGATTCATCCTTTAAAAATTCAATCAGTTCGATTTCACAGAAGTGTTTGTCGTTTGGTATGTTTAATTTCGGACCTTCATGGATTACGGCTTTTTTGTTAATAAATGCGATTTTGTCCACCTTTCTTAAAAGTATTTTAATATCGTGGCTTACGACTATCCTTGTAATGTCAAGGTTTTCAATAAGGTCTAAAATTTCTTTTTGACCGGTAGGGTCTATTGCGCTGGTGGGTTCGTCCATTACGATGATTTTAGGCTCGCTTACAAGCGCTCTGGCAATAAGCACCTTTTGTCTTTGACCGCCTGAGAGGTCTTTTATTTTTCTGTTTTTAAATTTTTCAATTTTAAGTGTTTTAAGCACTTCTTCGGCTTTTTCCCTGTCTAATTTATCATAAAAAAATTTACCCTTTTTAAGTCTTCCCTGAAGCACTATATCAAATACGGTAATGGGAATATCGAGTGAAAAGTTGGTATGCTGAGGGACGTATCCTATAAGTTCGCTGATTTCCTGAGGCGATTTACCGTAAATTTTAATTTCCCCCTTGTAAGGCTTTAAAAATCCGAGTATCAGTTTAAGAAGAGTCGTTTTTCCTCCTCCGTTTGGGCCGATTATAGCCATAAATTTTTTGTCTTCAAGGCTGAAATTTATGTTTTCAAGCACCGTTTCTTTGTCGTATCTAAAATATAGGTTTTTAATTTCAAGTGCTTTCATTTAAGCGCCTCTATAAGTTTGTTTATTGTAATTTCAGGTTTTTCGTTCAGAGGCGAAATTACCACTACTTTAGCATCTATTTTTGCCGCTACTATTTTAGCGTATTTGGTCGGAAATTCGGGTGAAATTATTACTGTTTTTACGCCGTTTGCTTTTGCAAGTTTGATAATTTTGGCAAGGTATGCAAAACTTGGGGTTTTTCCTTCTTTTTGTATTGCGATTTGGTTTATGTGAAAATCTTTTGCGAAATAGTAAAATGAAGGATGAAACGTAATAAACGCTTTTTGGGAAATGTTTTCAAATCCTTTAACTTCAAGCTTGGTTAGTGTTTTTATGTATTTTTTGTAGTTATTAAGATAAAATGTTTTGTTTTTGGGGTCTTTTTTTATAAGGGTATCCAATACCGTTTTTGCTTCAAGCTGTAAGAGGGCGGGACTTAGCCAAATATGCGGATTATTGGTTGTTTTAATAAGGTTTCCGAAATAGACTGTTTTCATATTCGGATTTATTTCTTTTATTTTTAAGAGGTATTTTTTATCAAACGGTACTCCTATTGTGAAATAAATATCCGAATTTTTAAGTTTTTTCAACTGCTTGAAATTAGGTGCGTAGGTGGCGGGGGAATTTCCGGGTGGGACCATTACGTTAACGTTTACCTTATCGCCTCCAATTGCTTTAACAACACCTTTTTGCGGCAGTATAGTTACGCTTACATTCAACGCAAAAAGCGGTGTTAATAAGAAAAAGTATAAAAAAATTTTCCAATTAAATTGTGTCTTTTCAAAGAAATTTTTAGATTTACAATATTTAATCATTTTCCATTTTTCATTTTTCATTGTCCATTTTTTTGCATTCATCGCATATTCCTTTAAATTTGACTTCAATTTCTTCTATATCATACTCACTGTAGTTTGAAAGGCTTAAAATATCTTCGGCGTTAAACGGTTTTAGACAAAATATTCTTTTGCATATTCTGCATTCGAAATGCGGATGTATAGGGTTGTGAATTTTACAGTTTAGTTCGTAATATCCTATACCTTCGCTGTTTTTAACTTCCCTGATTGTCTGTTTTTTAAGCAGGTGTTTTATATTTCTGTAAATTGTGGCTTTGTCAACTTCTAAGATGTTTTGCAACTCTTTTGCGCTTAAGAGATGCCTTTCTTCTAACAACAATGCTATTTTAAGTTCGGTTTTTTTAAGGTTTTCAATATTTTTGCAATTCATAACGGAATTATACCAAAATGCAACTTGGTTGCAAAATGAAACTGACTAAATGTCAGTTAGGTAGTTAAGTGTTAAGGGGTGGAGGTGTTTAAAGATTTCAATATCTCAATCCCTCTTTTTCCAAATCTTTTAACACCTATTGAGTTAGTGTAAAAACACGAAATAATTTCATAAATAATTTTAAAAATTCTTGACATAAACTAATTTTTTGCATATAATTTCAGTCCGCATTCCGGCGTAGCTCAGTCGGTAGAGCAGACGGCTGTTAACCGTCGGGTCAGAGGTTCGAGTCCTCTCGCCGGAGCCATTTTAAATTTATATGTTAGGTGTCTGGCACTAATATGTTTGCCGTCGTAGCTCAGTTGGCTAGAGCAGCTGATTCGTAATCAGCAGGTCGCGGGTTCGAGTCCCGTCGTCGGCTCCAGTTAAAAATTAATATAAAAACCCGAAAAGATAAAGAGGGGTTTTATTTTTAAACCCGATTTCAATATC
>JAMOQT010000060.1 GCA_027063865.1 Nautiliaceae bacterium | reverse complement strand
TGAGATAAGATTTTTCAGAAATGTTTTATTTGGTATTTTGTCAGGAATAATAGGTGTTTTGTTTTCATATTCTCAAAACGTATTAAAAATGAATTTTATTGTAGAATTTTTGTTGTGGATGGGTATTTGCTATAATTGTTTTAGTTATTATCATTTACAACTTAAAAAAGAAAAAACACAGTTTGCATGAATTAATAGAAAAGGAGATTTAATGATAATATATGCTTCAATGTTGGCTGTTGTGATAGGGCTTTTCGAATTATTTTACATTGAATATTTAACCACTATAAAAAAAGTATAAAATGATTAGATACGAATATAATAATTTTTACGAAATAATTGAAAGAAATGCAAAAAAATATCCTAAAAAAACTGCGTATTTTATAGACAACAGAAAAATTACGTGGGATAGGGTGAAGAAAAAAGTAGATACGTTTGCAAGGACGCTTGAGTTTTTGGGGGTAAAAAAAGGTGATAAAATCCCTGTGTTTGTAGGCAATTCGGTTGAATATATCGTGTCTATTCTTGGAATTCAAAAGCTAGGTGCCGTTGCGGTGCCTGTTAATACGTTTTTAAAAGAAGATGAAATAGCGTATATCTTAAACGATGTTGAAGCTACTTTAATGATTGCAAGTGCTAAACTGGCTGGGTCAATTAAAAATATAAGAGAAAAAACAAACATTAAAAAAATCATATGGGAAGGCGACTTTGAAAAAGTTGATGCAGATAATATTTCATTTAGTGAAATACTTGCGAATTTCGAATCGCATGAAGTAAGCGAGCTTCCTAAAATCGACGATTTGGCGGTGATTATTTATACTTCTGGAACGACAGGAAAACCTAAAGGCGCTATGCTTAGCTACAAAAACTTTTTTTCAAACATATACGGCGTAAACGAACTAATAAAACTTAACCATAAAGACAGATTTATAGCATATCTTCCAATGTTTCATTCTTTTACACTGACGGTAAACATTCTTCTTCCTATGTTTTACGCAGCGCCTGTTGTAATAATACGCTCAATTATGCCTTTTAGCAATATTATTAAACAGACTCTTTTAAAAAGAGTGACTATTTTTACAGGGGTGCCTGATGTTTATTCGGCTTTGAGTAGGGCGAAACTTCCTTTTTATTTTCACTGGTTTAATAAAGTCAGGTTTTACATCTCAGGCGCTGCGGCACTTCCGGGGGAAGTGCTTGAGAGGTTTTCGGCTAAATTTAAAAAAGGCAAACTTCTTGAAGGTTACGGGCTTAGCGAAACTTCGCCTGTTGTCGCCGTTAATAGACCCGAACTTCAAAAGCCTTATTCGGTAGGTCCCGCAATTCCGGGTGTACAGGTAAAAATAGTGGATGACGAGCTTATGGAAGTGCCTGTAGGTGTACCCGGCGAGATTATCGTAAAAGGCGATAACGTAATGCAGGGGTATTATAAGCGTGAAGACGCTACGTCCGAGACAATTATAAATGGATGGCTTTTAACGGGTGATATAGGTAAGGTTGATGAGGACGGATATATTTATATTCTTGATAGGAAAAAAGATTTGATAATTTCTAAAGGTGTGAATATATATCCCAGGGAAATTGAAGAGATATGCCTGAAGTATGAGGGTGTGAAAGAGTGTGCGGTGATTGGGATGAAAGACGAACAAAGCGGTGAAATACCTGTGGCGTTTATAGAGATTGAAGAGGGTGCAGATGTAAAAAAAGGTGAGCTTAAAAAATTTTTAAAACAGTATCTTGCAAATTACAAAGTTCCTAAGCATATTTACGTAGTTGAAGAACTTCCCAAAAATGCTACCGGTAAAGTATTAAAAAGGGTTTTAAGGGATAAGATAAGTGAATATGTAAAAGTGAAAAGTGAAAAATGAAAAGTGAAAAGTGAAAAATGAAAAATGAAAAAAAGTTGAAAGTTTAAAGTTCAAAGTCGAAAACTAAATATGTTAATATTTAAAAATTAGCTTTAAGCTTTATGCTTTGTGCTTTTATAGTTATTTTACATTTAAAAAAAATTTTAGTATAATAACGCCTCAAAATTTAAAAACGCCTCCTTGCTCCAAAAAGCAGGGGCTAAAAAGCCAGAAGGAGAATTTATGAGTTTAAGACATTATGAAACGATGTTTATTCTTAAGCCGACTCTGACAGATGAAGAGAAAGCTAAGAATGTGGAAAACATCCAAAACATTATCAAAGAGAACGGTGGTGAAGTAGCAGCATTAGACAAAATCGGTGTAAGGGAACTTGCATATCCGATTGCAAAATTTGAAAGAGGTGATTATTATATAGTTTATTATAAAGCACCAGCAAGCGCGGTACTTGAGCTTGAAAGACAAATGAGATATAACGAAGATTTATTAAGATTTATGACAGTTAAATATGAAAACAAAAGAGAAATTAAACGCTGGGAAGAAATGGTAAAAAATGTATAATAAAGTTATTCTCGTAGGAAATTTGACGCGCGACGTTGAACTGAAATATACACCTACGGGAACGGCTATTGCCAAATTTGGTTTAGCGACTAATAGGACATATAAAGATTCTGTGACAGGTGAAAATAAACAGGAAACTTTGTTTATAGACATTACGGTATTCGGCAGAAGTGCAGAAATAGCAAACCAGTACTTAAGAAAAGGTAGAAGGGTTCTTATTGAGGGAAGACTTGTACTTGATCAATGGGTTGACCAGAGCGGACAAAAGCGCAGCAAACATTCGATTGTAGCTGAAAAAGTACAGTTTATGGAAAATAAACCGAGTGCTGAAAGCGGATATCAACAGCCTCAAACTCAGGCTGCATATAATCAACCGCAGCAGGCACCACAGCAACAGCCACAGATGCAACAAACACAAAATCAAAACAATATTCCGTCAATCGATATAGATGACGAAGAAATACCATTTTAAAGGATAAATAATGGCAGCAGATCCAAAGAAAAAATACGGAAAAAAAAGATGTAAATATTGTGAAATGAAAGTTGATTACATTGGGTATAAAGATCTTGATTTAATTAAATACTCTTTATCAGAGAGATATAAAATTATGCCTAGAAGATTGACAGGTACTTGTAAAAAACATCAGGATATGGTTACAAAAGCTATCAAAAGGGCAAGACAGGTTGCACTTATTCCTTACGTAGTAGACAGACATAAAGTAATTGAAAATCCTTTTGACGCTATTAAACCTCTAAAAGCTAAGTAATTTTTAAAGGTTAGTTAAGGTTAGTTGAGGTTAGTGAAGCTTCAACAACCTTAACACTTCAACAACCTACATTTCAAAGGCTAATTATGGCTACCGTGTATCTTCATAAACAAAATCTTTTTGATAATCTGAATAAAATCTCTAAAATAAATCCAAATATATTAGCCGTTATAAAAGATAACGCATATGGGCATGGAATTATCAGTTTTTCAAAAATGCTCAAAGACTACGGAATTAAAAAAGTATGTGTAAAAAACAACAATGAAGCGGAAATTGTCAGGAACTATTTTGAAGAAATTATTATATTTTTTCCTGATACGAAGAGAAGTGCGTTAAATTTTTCATATTGTATAAACTCTTTAAAACAGCTCAAAAAAAACAGACACCCTTACATTCATTTAAAAATTGATACAGGAATGCATAGAAACGGTATTTTGCCTGAGGAGATTGATGAAGTTATGGAAATTATAAAAAATAAAAATTATGAACTTAGAGGAGTTTTTTCTCATTTTTGCTGTGCCGATGAAATTTCAAACGATTTGTTTATACAATATGAAAGATTTAAGGATGTTAAAAAGAGAATTGAAACATTTTGTAAAAAAAACGAAATGAAATTTCCATATTTTCATCTTGCAAACTCATACGCACTTGACAAACTTCCCGATACCTTTGATTATGTCCGTCCCGGTATTGCAATATATGGCGGTATTGAAGGGTATAAACCGGTAATGGAACTAAGAGCCGACGTGCTGTCTAATAGAATTTTAAAAAAAGGGTGGGGATGCGGATATAATAAAACATTTATAAGTAATAAAGATATCGAAATCACAACCGTTGATGTCGGATACGGAGACGGGCTGCCTTATTTTAAAAACGGATGCAGGTTAAAATATACCGAAGCAATTGGTAAAATATCTATGGATTCTATGATTGTAAAAGGAGACTTTGATAAAGAAGTGGTCGTATTTGATGATGTAAAAGAGTTTGTAAAAAATTTTGATACTATTACATATGACATATTGGTTAAGATTTCTCCCCGAATTAAAAGAATTATTAAGGAGTAAATATGTGTGCGGTTGAATATTACACGTATGAAGATTATAAAATGTGGGAGGGGGATTGGGAGTTAATTAGAGGTTATCCTTTGGCTATGGCCCCTAGTCCTTTTAGAAAACATCAGTTATTGATTTTTGAAATAGCAAGAGAACTTGCCAATTCTATTGAATGTGAAAACTGCGAAGTCGGGGGTGAACTTGATTATATTGTAAATGAAGATACAGTGCTAAGACCCGATGTCTATTTTACCTGTGATGAAGACGGGGATTATTTGATTAAACCGCCGAAAATTATTGTTGAAATCGTAAGTAAATCTACAATAAAAAGAGATGAAAGGATAAAAAAAGAAATATATTTGGAAGAAGGGGTAAAATATTATGTTTTGGTTTATCCCGACAGGAAGATAGCAAAAATTTATAAATTAGTTGATGGAAAATATATTTTAGATAAACTGGTTAAAAATGAAAAATACAAATTTGATGTCGAATGCGACCCGGAAATTGATTTTGAAAAAGTTTTTAAAAAAATAAAATAAAAGATTGTTAATTGAGAGCTATCAGTGTCAGTGAACTGAATAATCAGATTAAAAGCATAGTCGAATCGCATTTTGAAATAGTGCTTGTAGAAGGTGAAGTGAGCAAAGTGGTGTATCACTCTTCCGGACATCTCTATTTTACCCTTAAAGATGAAAACTCTTCAATTAACTGTGCAATGTGGAGAAGCAATCTTGCTAAAATGAAATTCAGGTTAAAAGTTGGAGAAAAAGTATATGTTTACGGGGCTCTAAGCGTATACGTCCCAAGAGGTGAATACAAAATAATAGCACAAAGTATAGAGCCAAGCGGTATAGGCGCACTTCAAAAAGCTTATGAGCAGTTAAAAGAAGAACTTAACAGACTTGGCTATTTTGATGAAAGCAGAAAAAAACCGCTTCCGAGATTTCCAAAACGTATAGCGATTGTAACTTCTGCTACGGGGGCGGCACTGCAGGATATGCTAAGAATTGCTCAAAAAAGATGGCTTTTAACGGAATTTTATCTTTTTAACGCCCTGGTTCAAGGTGAAGGGGCGGCTGAGGATATTGCAATGAAAATTAAACTTGCTGATGAGTATGTTTTTGAAGACGGAAGCGGCTTTGATTTGATTATAATTGGAAGGGGAGGTGGAAGCAAGGAAGATTTATGGGCTTTTAACGAAAGGGTTGTCGCCGATGCGGTATTTCAAGCCAAAACACCGATTATTTCAGCGGTAGGGCATGAAATCGATTATTTAATAAGCGATTTTGTAGCAGATGTAAGAGCCGCAACTCCCAGCAACGCTATGGAAATTGCACTTCCGGATAAAAACGAAATGCTTTTAATGATTGATGAAATGAAAAACGCTTTGGTTTATAAAATTACACATATTATTCAAAAAAAAGAAAAAGAACTTTTGCATATAAAAGAGCTTTTAAACGCATCTTCACCCGTTAAAAAACTTGATATGAAACTACAGGAATGTGAGCTGCTGTTTAAAAGATTTAACCATTCATATTTAAATCAGATACAAAAAAAAGAAAAAGAACTTAATGAGCTTAAAAACATACTTTTTTCACTCTCACCCGTAGTTAAGATAAACTCTTTTGAAAAAGAGTTAGAGCTTTTAAAAACCACTTTTAAAAACAAAACAGCCCAGATTATATCCTCAAAAGAAAAAGAACTGATTAACCTAAAAAACGCTTATGAAACTCTAAACCCCAAAAAAAGAGAAAAAAAAGGATTTGCGGAAATTACAATAGATGGAAAACGAATTGATTTAACGGAAATAAAAGCGGGGGATGTTTTTGATGTAAGCAATACGGAAATTATTATTAAATCCAAAGCATTAAAGAAAATGCAAAATGGACAATGGAAAATGTGAACGAAGTAAACTCGTCACGGAGTGTGTGATGGGGAAAATGAGCGCAGCGAACCCGGCCGCTTGAAAAGTGGCGGGGTGAACGATGGAAAATGGAGAACAGAGTAGCTAAGTTACTTTAGATATTTTATTTTTCTAAATCCTTAATCTATTCTGAACAATAAAAACAATATTGCATATATTTTTGCTTTAAGCTTTCAGCTTTGGACTTTAAGCTTATAAATAATTTGCCGATTTAGGAACAGAAATTGCTTAATTAAGAAAAATCCAAGGAAGGATTATGAGAGTTACCCATTTTACCCAATATAACAATTTTATTTTAAATCAGCAAAGAACACTTAGTGAGCTTAATAAAGTTCAAATGCAGATTTCCACAGGTTCTAAAATTCAAAATATGTATGACGATGCGGCAGTTTTTACAAAACATTTAAAACTGACAGAAGAAATAAATTCTTTAACTCAAGTCAAATCTTCCGCCACTTTTGCCCAGACGTTTGCAAACGAAACCGATACGGTTATGAACGACTTTGTTTCAACGCTTGGGACGTTTAAAACTAATTTGTTAAATGCAGCCAACGCTACAAACGATGAAACGAGCAGAAATGCAATAGTAAGTGAGCTTAAGGGACTTTTAGAACATTTAAAAGATTTGGCAAATACCTCAATTAACGGTAAATATCTTTTCAGCGGAAGCAGGTTTGATACAAAGCCGATTGATGATAATTTTGAATATCAGGGCAATTCGGAAAATGTTAAGGCGTTTTTGGGTGCCGGAGTTGAGAGGGAATATAATATTGACGGGGCTTCTCTTTTTTTAGGCAGGGATAATGATTATGTCAAACATATATCCACCAATGTGGTTCAATTTGACAAAATGAAAGCAAATCCTCAGTTTGTGGTAAGAGGAAATGATGGTAATTTGTATATTGACAAACATATAAAAGAGCACGGTAAAAATCCTGATTCTGAAGACGTGCCGAAAAACGAACCTGTTACAGGGGAAAGCCAAATTAGAATGCTTACTGGGGTAGAAGATAAATATGTTGGAAACGGTAAATATAAAGACGGATTTAGTTATTTTTATGTAAAAGGCAGAAAACCGAATGGTGAAACATTTAATACCAAATTTTCACTTTCAAATTCCGACACTGTAAACAATTTACTTAAAAAAATAGGGGAAATTTACGGTAATACGGCAGTTTCAAAGGTTGTGGACGTCTCACTTAATGATATGGGGCAGATTCAGATAAAAGACATTCAAAGCGGCAAAATGCTTACGGATTTTTATATGGTTGCAAGTGATAAAGATGAAGACAGTATTGAAGATTTGGTTAAAAACGGGGATTATATAGTCGAATTTCAAAAGAGCGATTATGCAAGTGTTCCTATGCTCTCAAGTACAACTGCTAATAATGGTTATTTTGATAATAGGATTTATAAATTTGGAGTTGTATTTAAAAAAAATTCAAATCACGAAAATGCCATACCCCAAGATAAAATTGAAGACGTGTTAGGGGATGTTAATTTAAAAGTGAATATTAATGGAACTTCTTATAGTGTAACATCAACTCAAACTTTTCAAGATTTAATTTATAAAATAAAAGCCGATGGTTATAATGCATATTTGAAAGATGGTGAATTGATTATAGAAGATAATTCGATTACTAATCCTTCCGATACTTCGAATTTAACTATCACTATGCAAACAACTGATGCAAGTGGAAATTCAATTGATGCATTAACTCCAAAAGATGTTGTAAATTTCGATAAACTGTATATGGACAAAAGCGGAAACGAAATAAAAGGAAATGTTAGTAATTTTGGAAATGATTATAAGGTAATTTTAAAAAACGGTGAAAGAATAACAGAAAAAAATGAATTTGCTCAGCAGTATGTAACCGACAATGCTCTTTTAAGTGATTCTATTTTATACAAATCTTCTAAAACCGATAAAGTCAGGGATATATTCGGGAATGATATATCATCAATAACGCTTAAACAGGATGATGGTACTTCCGTAAATATAACTGTTGATGGCAATACGACTTTTCAGGATATTATAGATAATTCTAACGGATTGATAACGGGATACAGTGACGGGGTTTTCACTACTAAACAAAATGTAAGTATTACATATAAAGATAACTCGGGGAATATTTTAAAAAATATTGGGTATGAAAAACTTAAAATTAATTTTAAGGATATAGACGGTAATTATAAAAAAGCTTTAATCATATTAAGAGATCAGCCATATATCGATGAAAACAACAATAAGCATTATTCTACGTTTTGGATAGACAATAACAATGACGGAAATATTGATAATGATGAAGTTTATGATATTTTCGAACCCGACGGAAGTATGACTCCCGCACACGATACAATTACTACAACGGTGGAAATGGATAAAAATACATGTACCGCCTGCAAAAAAGAAAAATTACAAAAAGGTATGACTTACAGACAATTAGGTGACGTAATATCTATGCTTACAAGCGGTAATCTGCCAACATCAAACAGTGCGGATGATTATAATAAAGCAATTAATGCCGCTAAGGAAAAAGTTTCAACAGGTGTGGATGACAAAGGGAGATTTTATCTAAAAGACAAATCGAACAATTCGACAAAAATTGATTTAAGCATATATACTGAAAATAATTCCTTGTATTTTCAGGCTAATAATGCAATTACTATTGACGAACCGCAGGTTGATTTTTTCGATATGCTTCAAAAAGCCATAGACGCAGTAAAAAACGGCAACAACTATCCCGACAGTGAAAAAAATCCTAGAAGTTTCGGAATACAGGGTGCTATTGAAGCAATTGACCATGTAACCGACCATGTTAGAAGACTGCATGCAAAAATAGGAGCTGTTAGTAATGAGTTTAATTTAACAATTGAAAGGACTGAAATGCTTACGTTAAATGTTCAGCAGCTGCAGTCGGAAAATATAGATACGGATATCGGTGAAGCGACTATGAAGCTAAATTCCCTGCAGGTTTCGTATCAGGCGCTTCTTGCATCAATTGCAAAAGTTAATAAACTGACACTGCTTAATTATCTGTAAGGGAATGATTATTAAGTTTTAATGTCGTAAAGTTAGGTATATTGGTGTATTAGTTATTTGTTTTTATGATTTTTTATTTATCACTTTTTTTCACTTTAAGACATTTCAGTAAAAAAAGGTGATAATGTAGTATTTTTATGTGGATTGGTATAATTAAGCTTTGAGAGTGTTTCGTATTTTGATAAAATTTCAATTAAAAAGGTAGCGTGTTGCGTAAAAGTATTTATGTTTTTCTTTTTGCAGTTGTTGCTTATCTGTTTGCCGCCACAGTGGTGCCTGATTCTCAGATGGTTGGCAGGTTCGGGGCATTTTTGGGGAAAGCAAGTTTTAATCTTTTAGGTGTGTTTGCTTTTATTTTTCCTGTTATTTTAGCGTTTTTGCTTTATCTCGGACTTAAAAACAGATATAACGCCACTGTTTCTATGAAAGTATTGGGTGGTGTGATACTTTTTTTTGATTTGTTATTTTTACAGTCACTGATATTTAAAATTGGAATTATTGGCAATCTTTTTGTTTCTACCCTGAAGCAATATATCGGTGTTGTAGGTGTGGTGATATTGATTTTAGTATTAATGCTTTGGGGGCTGTTTTTGATTTTTGAAGAGAAAATTTTGCATATTTTTAATAAAAACGGCGATAATGAAACTACGATTAATCAAAACAGTATTCAAGAAACTCAAACTTATAACGCAACGGAAGAAAAAACGGCTTATAAAATTGATTATACAACCAGTTTGGATAATGATGTAAGCAATATTGATTTGGATGAGGAAGATTTAAAAAATGAAGAATTGAAAATGGAAAATGTTACAATGGACAATTGTTCAATGGAAAATGGAAAATGGAAAATGGAAAATGAAAAAAGAATGGAGAATGAAAATTGTAAAGAAAATAACAGTACTGAATCTTTAGAACATACGGATGACAGATTAGCAACTTTAAATGAAACTCAATCCTCTATCCTAAATCCTAAATCCTCACATGTAAAACATGTACAAGAACTGGAAGATACTAAAAAACTTTTATCCGAAATTGAAACAGGAGAGAGAGAAAAACCTAAAAACTGGAAATTCCCTCCACTTGATTTTCTTAGCAAACCGAAATCCGCAAAAAAAGAGATAAACGAAGCGGAAATAGACAAAAAAATAAAAATACTTATAGAAAAACTTAAACAATTTAAAATCGAGGGTGATGTTGTCCGTTATTATGTGGGACCGGTTGTAACGACGTTTGAATTTAAACCTCTTCCGCACATAAAAGTATCCAAAATACTTTCATTACAAGACGACCTTGCAATGGCCCTGAAAGCTCAGTCGATCCGTATTCAGGCGCCTATTCCGGGAAAAGACGTTGTAGGGATTGAAATACCAAATGAAAAAGTCGAAACTATTTATCTTAGGGAAATTCTTGAGAGTGATATTTTTAAAAAGGCAAAATCGCCTTTAACAGTGGCGGTAGGTAAAGATATAGTGGGGGCTCCTTTTGTGACGGACCTTAAAAAACTTCCGCACCTCTTAATTGCCGGGACTACAGGAAGCGGTAAAAGCGTGGGGATAAACGCCATGATATTATCCCTACTTTATCGCAATTCACCCGATGAGCTTAAATTTTTAATGATTGACCCCAAAATGCTTGAATTTTCCATATTTAACGATATACCGCATCTTTTAACGCCCGTAATAACCGAACCTAAAAAAGCGATTATGGCGCTTAATTCCATGGTTAAAGAGATGGAAAGGCGCTATAAATTGATGTCAAAAGCTAGGGTAAAAAATATTGAAGGGTATAACAACAAAGTAAGTGATGAAGAGAAAATGCCTTATATTGTTATCATTATTGACGAGCTTGCCGATTTGATGATGACAAGCGGTAAAGATGTGGAATATTCCATTGCAAGACTAGCCCAAATGGCAAGGGCAAGCGGAATTCATCTTATTGTCGCCACACAAAGACCAAGCGTTGATGTGGTTACGGGACTTATTAAAGCGAATCTTCCAAGCCGTATAAGTTTTAAAGTGGGGCAAAAAATAGATTCAAAGGTAATACTTGACCAGTTCGGTGCGGAGAGCCTTTTAGGAAGAGGGGATATGCTCTTTACGCCTCCCGGGATTACAGGACTTATAAGGCTTCATGCTCCTTTTACAAGCGAAGAGGAGATTGAAAGGGTTGTGGAATATTTAAAATCTCAAAGAACTGCCGATTATGATACAATGATAATAAATACTATTAACGAAGCGGAAGTATTAGAAGAGATAGATGATTTAGACGAGCTGTTTGAAGAGGCGAAAGAAGTTATTTTAAAAGAAAAAAGAACAAGCATTTCATATCTTCAAAGAAGACTTAATATTGGTTATAACAGAGCGGCAAATATTATAGAACAGATGGAAAGAATGGGTATATTATCACCTCCTAATTCAAAAGGACAAAGAGAAATCTTAATATGAAAGGAAAAAATATGAAAAAAGTTTTTTTAACGTTAGGTGTTGGTGTAGTTTTTTTATTTACAGGATGCGCTGAAAAACCGATGGCACATTCGGTTG
This sequence comes from Nautiliaceae bacterium, assembly GCA_027063865.1. Taxonomy (GTDB): domain Bacteria; phylum Campylobacterota; class Campylobacteria; order Campylobacterales; family Nautiliaceae; genus Nautilia. Next base: position 18,381 of record JAMOQT010000060.1, on the reverse strand, counting down.
TTGAACTTGCGGGGAATACTCAGGTATCAGGCTGGGGTAAAAATATACGCCAAAAACAATGTATTCATCAGGAAAACATAAAAGACTCCGATGGTGACGGTGTTCCTGATAGTATTGACAAATGTCCGGGAACACTTGGTGATATACAGGTTGATCACAACGGTTGTCCTATTATTACAACGCTTAGATTAAATTTCGATATTAATGACGCTACGGTTAAAAAAATATATTATCCTGAACTTGAAAAAGTAGCTAAAATATTAAAAAACAATCCTGATTTGAAAATAGAAATAGCAGGACATACAGATGATTTAGGGAGTGATGAATATAATTTAAAACTTTCGCAAAAAAGGGCGGAAACTGTAAAAAATATACTTGTAAATATGTTTGATATTGATCCGAAAAGAATAAAAGTAAAAGGATACGGGGAAAAATATCCGCTGGTTCCTAATACAACGGAAACAAACAGAGCGTTAAACAGAAGAGTTGAAATTATTAATATTTCAAATTAATTTATTTCTTTTCCGTTGATATAGAGGTTTTCAACTTTGTTTGTATGCAATATAATCTGAAGCGGTAACAGTTCAAGATTTTTAACTTTGTTAGGTAGTTTGAATGTTATAATATCAGCATCTTTACCTTTTTCCAAACTACCGTTATTTAAACCTAATGATTTTGCCGCATTGATAGTGACGGATTTTATCAGATCTTTTGCAAGATATTTAGGATGCAAATCAGTATGCATAAGCAGAGCCGCCCTTATTTCTTTAAATAAATTTAAAGAGTAATTAGAGCTTTTGCCATCTGTTGCGACGCTGTAAGGAATTGAGAAGTTTTTAACCGCTTCCAAATTAAGCAGACCGACGTTTAATAATCTGTTGGAAATCGGACAGTGGGCTATATTACCGCCTATATCGCTTATAAGTTTAAATTCTTCTTCATTGGCATGGACACAGTGAATGAATGTAGTGTTGAGGTCTTTAAACTGTTCAATAAATTCCAGCGGTTTGATTAAAGGTTTTGCGTTTTTAAAATGTTTTTCAAAAAATAATTTAAATTCTCCTTCGCCTTTGTCAAGCCATTTCCTCTCAGCCTTGCTTTCCATAAAATGTGTTTGTATCGGAAGGTTTTTGTTTTTTGCAATTTCTAATACTTTTTTCATTAAAACTGGATGTACAGAATATGGTGAATGCACGGAAAGACCAATTTTGAATTTTTCGTTTTGAATTTTTTCGGATTCTTCAATTCTTCCTAGAAGATCCTGAAACATCATATCCACTGCCGCAGGGTTTGAGCCGATTATTTCATTGAAATATACGATTTTTAAAGGGGAATATTTTAGATATTTTAAATCGTTGCCGGTTGAACTGATTTGACCGAATGCACAAATTCCGCTTTTTTTCATTTCTTTAATGGCTAATTTATAACATTCGCCTTTGCATCCTTGAAACAGATCTTCCCTGTGTTCTAAAACGGAATTTAACCATAACATAAAATCCCCGTATTCAAGAAGTGTATTATTGGAGCTGAATTCCAAATGGGTGTGAGTGTTAATTAGTGCCGGCATTATAACCGAGTTTTTTCCAAGGTAAATTTCTTGGCAATCATTCCCTATCTCTTTTCCAATATCAATTATTTTGTCATCAAAAAGTATTTCTCCGTTTTGGATTATTTCATATTTTTCATTTAAGGTCAGTATATAATCGGCTTTTAATTTAATCAAAACAGGTCCTTTTTCTTATTTGCAGCAAAAGTTGTGCCAAATTATAGTAAAATTACATAAAAAAAGGAGAAATATATGAAAATAAAAGTAATTCACGGACCAAATCTTAATATGTTGGGAATCAGAGAAGTTAATTTATACGGACCTATGAAACTTGAAGATATAAATAAGAATATGGAAATATTTGCAAAACAAAACGGTTTTGATATTGAATTTTATCAGTCAAATCACGAAGGTGATATTGTGGATGCGATTCAAGAAAGTTTAAATGAAAATGTTGACGGAATTATTATTAATCCGGCGGCATTAACGCATTATTCAATTGCTATAAGAGATGCCCTAAAAGCCGTAAATTTACCTGTAATTGAAATTCATATGACAAATACGGCTGCAAGGGAAGAGTTTAGACACAAGTCAATGATATCTGACGTAGTGGCGGGGACCATTATGGGATTTGGACCGTTTAGTTACCATTTGGGACTAATTGCCATGATTCAGATTTTAAATGAAATCAAAATGGCTAAAGAAGCTCAGGTAAAAGCCCAGCAACAAGCCGCAAACAAAGCCTAAAGGCTTTTTGGGCGGTGAAGGATGAATTATATACTCAATAGAGAAAACGAAATATATTACGAATGCGGATGGAGCAGCGATAATGCACTTTTTTTAAAACTTGGTGATTATAAGTATGTAATAACGGACGGAAGATATACGTTAGAGGCAAAAGAAGAAGCCGATGCAGAGGTTATAGAAGATAGGGATTTGGTAAAAAAGGCAAGAGAACTTATCTTAAAACACAAAATAAAAAAAATCGTGCTTGACCCGATAAATTGGAATTATGAAGATTACAACAGACTCTCAAAAGTTTGTAATATAAAACCTGAAAAATATTTTTCACATAAAAAAAGAATGATTAAAACAGAAGAAGAACTTGAAATTATAAAAAAAGCCGTAAAAAAGGGTGCTAAAGCTTTTGAAAAGTTTGCAAAGCATATAGAAGTCGGTAATGACGAGTATGAGCTTAGCTATAGATTTAAAGAATCTCTTACAAAAAGGGGACGTAGGGAACTCAGTTTTGAACCAATAGTGGCAATTAATGAAAATGCCGCAAAACCCCATGCCAAAGTCAGCTCTAAAAAACTCAAAAACAATGATTTATTGCTTTTGGATGCAGGAATAAAATATAAAAGATACTGCTCTGACAGAACAAGAACAATAAATATAGGCAAAAATATTTCAATGGGTAAATATCAAAAATTTAAAGACAAAAAAATACAAAAAATTTACGATATCGTTTTAAAAGCGCAGCTTGAAGCCATTAAAAGTATAAAAGTCGGAATGGAAATTTGCGAACTTGACAAAATTGCAAGGGAAATAATAACAAAAGCAGGATATGGCAAATATTTTGTGCATTCATTAGGGCACGGTGTCGGGCTTGACATACACGAATGGCCGTATGTGAATTCTAAGAATAGAATCAAAATTCAAGAAGGTATGGTCTTTACAATTGAACCTGGAATTTATATACCCGGAGAATTCGGTGTAAGAATTGAGGATATGGTTATGATAACGTTAGACGGGAAGGTTGAGGTGCTTAGTGAACAGTAAACAGTTAACAGTGAAAAAAGGTGAAATGAGCGCAGCGAACCCTGCCGCTTGAAAAGTGGCGGGGATGGTGAAAACGGAAAATGAAAAATTGAAAATAATAAAGACAATATTGCATATATTTTGCTTTAAGCCTATTAAATAAAAGGGAATAAATGAGTATAGGAAAAATCAGAAGTATCCTTTATAAAAGTGCAAAATATTTAGGGGATATAAACGCAATAAAAAGAGCGGTAAAAAAAGGTGATTTAACCCCGGTTTTAAAAAGAATAATAAGACGGATTTACGGATATATAGCGGGGAGGGGAATGCCGAAATAATGGAAAATGAAAAATGGAAAATGTAAAATGGATAATAATGAGAGAAAAATTATAAAAAGTACTTTTTTCCCGGCGAAAATAAAAAAAAGCATTAAAAAAAACATTGCTCTTATAGGAATAGGGTGTAATGTGGGAAACTGTATAAGAAGATTTAAAAAACTGTATCTTTTTTTATCCGACCATCCCAAAATAGATATAATTCAAACTTCTATTATTTATAAAAACCCGCCTTTTGGATATTTAGACCAGCCTGATTTTTACAATTCCGTATTAATCGTAAAAACAGATTTTTCACCGTATGAGCTTTTAAATTTTTTAATGTATGTCGAAAAAAAATTCGGTAGAATTAGAAGTTTTAAAAATGCACCAAGAACGTTAGATTTAGATATAATACTGTATAATAATGTTAAAGTTAATACAGAAAAATTAAAAATTCCACATCCGTTTTTTAAGAAAAGAGATTCCGTTTTGGTACCACTTGCATTAAAGGATTAAATTGAAACTGAAAACTTTTACGGCGCCGACATACACCGAAGCTCTGAATAAGGTCAAAGAAGAGCTCGGTGATGATGTAGTTATTGTTTCAAGTAAAGAAATAAAAAAGAAAACGCTTACCTCCCAGGGATTATATGAGATAGTAGTGGCGGTTGAAGATGATAATATTAAATTAAAAAGCAAACCTACTAACGATGAAGAACACGTTAGAGAGGTTATGCTTAAATTAAGCTCGGCCGCTAAGGAGATTTCTTCGCTTTCAAACAAGGAAAACACGCAAGAGTATGTTTATGATTACGGCTCAAAAAAGAATATAACAAATTCAAACAATCCTCTTGAACCTCAAAAAAGTGAAGAAATAATCGCACTTAAAAATCAGATATCTCAAATAGCCGATACCTTGAAATTTTTACAGGCAACCGTTTGGGATATGGTAAACAAAAACGAACTTGAACTTCCTCCGGAATTCAGTGAAATTTACGCACTGTCACGTGCTAGTGGGATGAGTGAAAAGCATCTTGATGAAATTATGAAACTTACTATCAAATATATGCCTTTAAAAATGAGAAAAAACAGGGAAACGATTAAAAGATATTTTCACACGCTTCTTAAAAAAATGGTTCCGATAAGGGTGGAGAGGGAAGTTAGGCCTCCACATAAAAAAATTATGATGTTTGTAGGCCCTACGGGGGTAGGGAAAACTACTACAATAGCAAAACTAGCAGCAAGATATGCTTATAAACTTTCCCAAAGACACAAGGTTGGTATAATTACCCTTGATACTTACAGAATAGGTGCTGTAGAACAGCTTATGACATATGCTAAAATGATGAGGCTTCCTATTGAAACGGTAGTAGACCCGAATGATTTCGGAGATGCCCTTAATTCATTAAGGCATAATGACTATATTTTAATTGATACCGTGGGAAGTTCTCAACACGATAAAGAAAAAATTGAAAAACTTAAAAGTTTTTTAAGAGTCGATACGTTTGCCGAAATAAATATAAATCTGGTTTTGTCGGCGGTTACAAAATATGAAGATTTGGTTGATATTTACAATAATTTTTCAATACTGCCTATTGATACGTTTGTTTTTACAAAACTTGACGAAACAAAAACTTACGGCAATATTTTTTCACTTTTACTTGATACCAAAAAACCGGTTAGTTATTATTCCATAGGGCAGGAAGTGCCTGACGATTTGATGGAAGCGGGGGCGGATTATTTATTAAAAGGTATCTTAAATAAGGAGTTTAATTGAAAACTCAAGCGGATAAATTAAAAGAACTTTTACAGACTGAAAATATTAAACGCCCTAACAATACACGTTTTATTGCAATTACAAGCGGCAAAGGGGGGGTAGGTAAAACTACCATTACCGCCAATTTGGGATATGCTTTGCATAAACTAGGATTTAAAGTGGCTCTTTTTGATGCGGATATAGGTCTTGCAAATTTAGACGTAATATTAAAAGTAAATGCTAAAAAAAATATTTATAACGTACTTAAAAACGAATGTTCTTTAAAAGATATTGTTGTGGAAATTGAAAAAGATTTTGTGCTGATTCCCGGAAAAAGTGGTGATGAAATAATGGATTTTGCCGATGAAGTGAGTCTTAGTCGCTTTTTTAATGAACTTGAATTTTTAAACGATTATGATTTTTTTATAATAGATACGGGTGCTGGAATTGATAAAAAAGTGCAGATGTGGCTGGAAGCATCAGATGATATAATAGTCGTAACCGTTCCCGAACCGGCCGCAATTACCGATGCATATGCCATGATAAAAATTATCAGTGAAAAAAAAGAACTTGCATTTATGCTTTTAAACGAGGTTGCAAGTGAAAAAGAAGCAATTAATATTTTTACAAAAATAAAAAACGTCGCAAAAAGCAATCTCAGTGAAAAATTCAGACTGCAAATGATAGGTTTTGTAAAAAAAGACAAATTAGTGGTCAATTCTTCAATAAAAAGGGTTTTATTTGCAAAAGAAGATCCTCTCTCGGCACCAAGTGAACAAATTTTTAAAATTGCAAGAAAACTTGCAAAAATTTCGGAACGAAAAGTGCTTGAAGAAGGAAAAGGAATTTCACGTTTTTTCAAAAAAATATTTTCCGGGTTTTAAAGGTGGGATATGAGAGGAGAAAATTTTATTTTTTTCTTGGCTTCAAGCGGATTTTTTGTAGGTATTATTTTTTCTATATTGCACAATCTTGATTTTGATGAATTTTTATATGCGACATTTATGATTACTGCTGTATTTTATCTTTTAGGACTGGCGACGGTTACGTTTTTTATAAAATTTTTGGATATAAAAAGGATTATTTATTTTAATAAACATGAAATTGATGAAATATTGGATGTGCAGATAAAAGAACTGGAAAAGAAAGAAGACTTTATACTTGAAAGTTACGAATTTATAAAAAAGATTGAAGAAGAAGAAATAAAAATTGCAAAGAACAGACCATGACATCTGTAACATTAAATCCGTATGAGGAAAATTTAAAAACATACAGAGACGAACTTGCCGTTAATTACATGCCGGCGGTAAAAGCGATGGCCGCAAGGCTTAAAGAAAGGCTTCCAAGCAGCGTTGAATTTAACGATTTGGTGTCAATCGGACTTGAAGAACTGGTAAAACTTGCCAGAAGGTATGATCCAAAACAAAACGACAATTTTTGGGGATACGCCCAAAAAAGAATTTACGGAAGTATGCTTGATTTTCTAAGAAGCCTTGATACTGTAAGCAGAAGTGATAGGAAAATTATTAAAGATATTGATAAAATAGTCGAAAGCTATCAGGCCGAACACGATGTGGAACCGGATGATGAATATATTGCCGAAAAACTCGGTATTGATGTTGAAAAAGTAAAACGTGCTAAAAATGCAAGTGAAATTTACAATGTTATGCCTATTGAAGAGCAGATGAATTTTTTTGAAAATGTTAGTATGAAAATTGAAGAAGAAGAACTGATTGAGATAATTAAAAAAGTACTGAAAAAAATGAGTGAAAAAGAGCAGCTTGTTATTCAGCTTTACTATTTTGAAGAGCTTTCATTAAAGGAAATTAGTGATATTTTAGGGGTTACTGAAAGCAGAATTTCCCAGATACATAAAAATGTAATAAAAAAATTAAGGAAAGAATTAAATGGCTGATATTCTCTCTCAAGAAGAAATTGACGCGCTTCTTGAAGTTGTTGAAGATGAAGATATAGCACCGGACGAACTTGAAAAAGCATCCGATATATTAGATAACAGGCAGATAACTTTATACGATTTTAAAAGGCCTAACAGGGTAAGCAAAGAACAGCTCCGTTCAATCCGTGCCATTCACGATAAAATGGCAAGAAGCCTTGCAAGCGATATTTCGTCTTTAATGAGAAGTATTGTTGAAATTCAGCTCCATTCGGTTGACCAGATGACATACGGTGAATTTCTTATGAGTTTGCCAAGTCCGACGTCTTTTAACGTTTTTTCTCTTAAACCGCTTGACGGAAAAGGCGTAATAGAACTTAACCCTTCAATAGTTTTCCCTATGATTGATAGGCTTTTAGGCGGTAACGGCGCACCTTTTGAAACGACAAGGGAATTTACTGATATTGAGTTGAATTTGTTAGATCAGATATTAAAAGTTGTCACACAAAATATGAGAGAAGTCTGGTCGCCTATTATGGATATGTATCCAATAGTTGAAGCAAAAGAATCAAGTCCCAACGTTGTACAGATTGTTGCGCAAAATGAAATCGTAATTATGGTAATTATGGAGATTATAATCGGTCAGACAAGCGGTATGATGAATATATGTTATCCGGTTATTACGATAGAATCCCTGCTTCCAAGACTTGCAAACAGGGATTTAATGCTTAATGAAACAAGCGGAAGAAAATCAAGAAACAAAGAATTAAGAGCGCTTCTTAGAGGTGCTAAAATCGAACTTGAAGCAGTGCTCGGGTATGCCGAGCTTAATATGAAGCAGGTTTTAGACCTTGAAGTTGGGGATATTATTAAACTTAACCGTCCGGCCGATGATACAGTTATAGTTAAAGTTGACGGCAGGGAGAAATTTATAGCTGATTTTGGTGTAAGAAGATACAGAAGAAGTATAAAAATAAGGGAAATTCTAAAAACCGAACATGATGAAATCAAAGAAATCTTACAAAAACTTGAACAAAAACGTAAAGAAAAACTTGAACAGATAACAGGAGAAGAAAGTGAATGAATTTCAAGATTTGTTGATAAATGAAATAAAATCAACCGTTGAAGGATTAATCGGTATAGCGCCTGAAGTTACGGTACTCTCAAGTACTGGGGATATTGGACCTACCAAACCTCCTTATGCAAAAATTACGATAAAAGTTAAACCAAAAGGTGAAATACTCTTTCTTGTGCCTGTGGAAATTGCCACAGCCCTTGGTGATTTGATGTTGGCGGGTGAGGGTACTCCTAAAAATGAAATGAATGAAGATGATTTGGATGCAATTAAAGAGATTATTTCAAATATATTTGGAGCGCTCAAAACAACACTCAGCGCACAGGATAATATGCCAAATCTTGATTTTGAAGTTACAGGTGCTTCCTTTGTTGATAAAGAAGAAGATTTAAGCGATTATAGATATGCGATAAATTTGGAGTGTAAAGTTAATGACCTAGTTAAAGTCTGTCAGGTTATTTTTGACGATGCGGTGTATGACGAGCTTTCTCCTTCAGAGGTTCAAGAATCTTCTGCTAATGCTGTACATGAAGCACATAGTCATGAATTTAAAGGTGAAATTAAAAATCTTGAAATGCTGCTTGATATAAAGCTTCAGTTAAGAGTTAGAATAGGTAGTAAAATAATGCTTTTAAAAGATGTTATAGGTATGGATATAGGAAGTATTGTCGAACTTAATCAACTTGCAAAAGAACCTCTTGATATTTTAATTGAAGATAAAAAAATAGGTGAGGGAGAAGTGGTGATAGTTGACGGGAACTTCGGTATTCAGATTACATCAATCGGAAGCAGGGAAGAAAGGCTTAACACCCTTAAAAAATGATATAAGCGGGTGTTATTTTTTAGTTTTCTTTTTTATAGGTGTAACTAGAAGATTTATATAATTTCCTTCTAATTTCGGTTCGTTTTGTTTCTCGGCAATATCACTAATCATATCCCATACTTTGTTTATTACTTCAAAACCTTTTTCAGGTGTTGCAAGTTCTCTTCCTCTTAAAAACACTCTTAATTTTACGTGTTTCCCTTTTTCAAGGAAATCTTTTATATGTTTTACTTTATAGTTTATATCGTTTTCCTGTATTTTTGAAGTGAATTTGATTTCTTTTACTTCAATTTTTACTTGTTTTTTCTTAGCTTCTTTTTTCTTTTTTTCCTGTTCGTATTTGTATTTTCCGTAATCCATTACTTTTGCAACGGGTGGATTTGCATTAGGTGCTACAAGGACCAAATCAAGCCCTTTATTATATGCAATTTCAAGGGCTTTATTTGAATCAACTATTTTTGGTTCTCCATCCGTGTCAACTAATCTAACTCTGTCTGTTAAATTTACAATTTCTTCGTTAATTAATGTTTTATCAGCTTTACTCATAGTTTTACCTCGCTTAAGTTTTTAATCATTTCCACAAATTCTCCTTTTGTCATTTTGTATTGTTCTCTTTTTTTTCTGTCTCTTATTGCAACTGTTTGTGTGTTAACCTCTTCATCACCTATTATTACCACATAGCCGACTTTTCTTTTTTCTGCGTTTCTTATTCTTTTATTGAGAGAATCGTTGCTTGCGAATATTTCTGTATTTATATCGGCTTCAAGCAGCTCTTTTTGAAGTTTTTTAGCGTATTCTATGTGATTTTCCGCAATTGGTACAAATATGGCTTTTATAGGTGCAATAAATGTCGGAAATTCTCCGGCATAATGTTCTGTAAGAATTGCTATAAATCTTTCAAAACTTCCTATAATAGCCCTGTGAATCATAACAGGTCTGACTCTTTCGTTGTTTTCGTCTACATATGTGATATCAAATCTTTTAGGCAGGTTGAAATCTACCTGAATAGTGCCGCACTGCCATTTTCTGCCAATTGCGTCGGTGATTTTGATATCGATTTTAGGACCGTAGAATGCTCCTCCTCCTTCATCAATTCCGTATTCTCTGTTTAGAGAATTAAGCGCGTTTTTAAGTGATTCTGTCGCTTTTTCCCAAATTTCGTCGCTTCCGATTGATTTTTCAGGACGTGTAGAAATTTCCATTTCGTAGTTGAATCCGAATCTTTCCATTATTGAATCGACAAATTCAAGCACTTTAATTACTTCCTCTTCAATCTGATCAGGTCTGCAAAATATATGTGCATCATCCTGAGTAAATTCCCTGACTCTTAAAAGTCCGTGTAAAACACCGCTTTTTTCATGTCTGTGGACGGTTCCGAATTCAAAAAGCCTTAGAGGAAGTTCTTTATAACTTCTTACTTTATGCCCGAATATTTTAACATGACTCAAACAGTTCATAGGTTTGATACCGTATTCGTCGGCAGGTTTGTTTGGGTCGTCGTTTTCAATTTCCGTAAAGTACATATTTTCTTTGTAGTTGTAATAATGACCGGAAATTTTCCACATATGGCTTCTTAATAATTCAGGTCCCCTTACAGGCAAATATTCTCTTCTGATATGCGCTGAATAAAGCAGTTTTTCAAGATTAGCCCTAAGTAGCGCTCCGTTTGGAAGCCATATAGGCATACCGGCTCCGACTTCCTCGTCAAACATCCAAAGTTCAAGTTCAGTCCCGAGTTTTCTGTGGTCTCTTTTTGCAGCTTCTTCAAGCATTTTCAGATATTCCTGCAGAGCCTCTTTTGTCGCAAAAGCCGTTCCGTAAACCCTGGTTAACATTTCGTTTTTCGAATCGCCCCCAAGGTATGCGCCGGATACTTTTTGAAGTTTTATATTATGGAGGTATTTGGTATTAGGCACGTGAGGACCTCTACATAAATCTTCAAAATCCCCCTGTTTATAAATAGATACCGTATCACCGGGTATCATATCCAAAACAGCCTGTTTTAATTCGTCGTCTTTGAATTTTTCCCTGGCTTCTTCTTTGGAAATTTCGTATCTTGTAATATCAAATTTCTTTTTAGCTAAAGATTTCATTTTCTTTTCAATGTTTTTCAAATCTTTATCAGTAATAGGTGTGTCGGTTTTTAAATCATAATAAAAACCGTTTTCAATTGTAGGGCCTACGTAAAATTTTGCTTCAGGATATAACTCTTTAATGGCTTGGGCCATTAAGTGAGCCGCAGAATGTCTGATAACTTCCAAAGCTTCGGGCGAATTGTCAAAATATACCGGTTCTCCGCTTTCTATACCTTTTGCTTCAGCGGTTTGTAGATCGATTATTTCATTATTAATTTTTAAAGCAATAACATCTTGTTGCATTAAAATTCCTTTATTTTTATTGAAGAATTGTTTAAATGAGGGTTAATAAGTGGATTAATGGAAAGTTTAGTATTCAAGAGTTTCCTTATTTATCGTATTCTCCTTTTTTAGTTGAATTTTAACTTAATAAAAAATTAATGTCAATGTTATTTTAGTATTCAGTAAATAGTTATCAGTTTTCATCCTTTTTCAATTTGCCATATTTTGTAAAAAAAAGTTGATTAATAATTTCTAAATCAAGATATGTCCAACCCCGTCAGGAATTAATATTTTTTATTGAGAGGAGTTTCAAATACTAACCTTATTACTGGATTCTTAATGCTTGTTCTATAATTTATACTTATATTAAGTAAAATTTAAGGTATTTAGTTTTATAATACCAATGAAGATTCATTCATTGGTGAATCAATTTAATTTTCAAAGGAGAGCAAATGAGACGCTTTGCAAAAATGGTTGTAGCAGGTTTGCTACTTGCAAGTGTCAGCGCTAGTGTAGCAATGGCCGACTACAACAAAGGGCTTAAGTATTTTACAAAATACATCAAAAAAGCTCATCAAATCAAATCACCGGTTTTATTGCAAAAAGTTGGAGCAAAAACACCTGATGATTTGGATGCGTTGTTTAAAGATAATGCGAAATTGCTAATTCAAAAACTTGAAGCGGCAGGACTTAAAAAAGAAGCTAAAGGTGTTGAGAAAATCGCTAAAAAGCATAAATTGAAAGATTTAAAAGATTTCTTTATCGGAGTATTAAACGGTAAACTTCCGGCTGGCTGAAGCTAATATTAAGGGCACAGGTTGTGCCTTACTTTTTATTTGGTTTAGTGTCTGTCACTTGTATTGAGAAAAAGGAAAAAGCAGTATTGTATGCTGCCTAGGTATTTTGTTTATAATTTCGAGTAAAAAAAGTTTTCTATGTTTTTAAAATTTCCTTTTTCGATGATTTTTCTATATATTAATTTAAATGTTACATTTCTATCAATAATATGGTTGCAATTTTTTATTTTATAGGGTAAAATAACAATCTTAGTGGAGGGGATGTGATCCTGGTGGACACCCCGGGCTTCAAACCCGGTGGGGCGACGGGTGAGCGTCTGCCCGGAAGGTTCGATTCCTTCCCCCTTCCGCCAAAAAATAATTGCTATTAAACAAATGGTTTAATTTAAAATAAATAAAAAGTAAATTACAGACTTCTTTATTTAAGTGCCAGACACCAGAATTATAAATTATTAAAAGAAGAAAGGGAATTATTCCCCTCTTGGAGCTCTTGGTCTAGCTTCGTTAACTCTTAGTCTTCTTCCTTGGAAGTCTTTTCCGTCTAATTCTTCGATTGCTGTATCAGCACCGCTTTCCATTTCAACGAATCCAAAACCTTTGCTTCTTCCTGTTTCTCTGTCATTAATGATTTTTACTGAAATTACTTCACCGTATTCTGCGAATACCGGTCTTAAATCGTCTTCAGTTGCTTGATAGTTAATGTTTCCTACGTAAATTGTTTTCATGTGATTTTTCCTAATTGTGATATTTTAATTAGCATACCAGAAGAATAAATCTTAAGAAGTGCTAATCTTCAAGTGACATTGTAGCAGTATTATTGAAAAAAAGCAAATAAATGTTAAAATTTCTAAAAAAAAGGAAAAATATGGAAATTAAAAAAAATTATTTCGAATTTAGAAACGCTTTGACTAAGGGAGATTATCAAAAAGCCGAGGAGTATTTTCAAAAAGCTTTTGAGGATGCTTTTGTTCTGTATCAGCTTAAACTTTCAAATAATGAAAAATTCAACCTTAACGATGAAAATGAGCTCTTTGCAGTTGTGGTATTGACAGATAATGCAATAGGCTTTTGGAAAGAAGGTATGATGGAAGAGGGAATAGCTTTTTGCGAAAGTATGGTGGATTTGGTTGAATCTCCGAAATTAAAAGAGATGTTTAAAGGATATTCGCTTGGGATGCAAGCAGGGATAGATATCGATACATTTTTTAGGGAATATGTGGATTTAAGCAAGGTTGATGAGGAATTTCCTCAATTTCTTTGTAATTTCAAAGACAAAATTAAGGAATTAATTAAGTGATGTTTTAATATTTGTATTTATCCTTAAACTAAACCCAAACGGAGTGGTGATTAATAAAACCGCTCTTTTGTTGCCCGGATTTTTCATAAGTTCGGAATGTATTTTAAGCAAATCTTCTTCATAGTTTTCGCTAATCTGTCTTTGGATTACCGTAATTTCGTCTTTTACCGCACCTTTTTCCTCTTTTGCTTCTTCTAAACTCATAAGTTTTCTACACGTTACCCTTAAAAATTCCCCGACTTTGTCAACCTGTGCTTTAATTGCTATAGGTTCGTCAAGGTTGAATTCATTTAGTTTTTCTAAATCCCTCTCAAAAATCATAATATCAATTTTGCCGTGAAAATCCATAAGCGTTGCGATTGCGAATTTGTTTCCTTTTTTAGAAATTCTTACTTTCAATGCATCTATTTTACCTACAAAAAGGGCTTCTTGGGATATAATGTCTTCAATATCGCTTGAGAGGTTGTAATTAATGCCTTTCATTTTGTCTTTATACGGATCAAGCGGATGGGCGGATACGTAAAATCCGAGTGTCTGGTATTCGTATTCAAGCAGGGTTTTTATATCAAATTCAACGGTATTTGGAATATCAAGGTGTTCATCTATTTCCTCGTTTTCTTCCATATCCGCAAATAGAGAAAATTCGTGGTTTATTGCGTTTTTTTTCTCTTCAACTCGCTTTTTAAATTCAAGTATCTCTTCAACTCTGTTTAGCATGGCTTTTCGGCTGAGTCCGAAATCATCCATAGCACCCGCTTTGATTAACTGCTCGAGAACTTTTTTATTAACTTTGCCGGTGTCTACTTTGAGTATAAAATCCTCTAAACTTTCATACGGTCTGTTAGCCACAATGCTTTCAATCGCTTTGCTTCCAACACCTTTAATAGCGCTCAGACCAAAAAGAATTTTATCTTCAATTGGGGTAAATTCGGCGTTTGATTTGTTGACGTTAGGAGGCAGGACTTCAATTCCGAGTACTTTGGCTTCTTCAATATATTTTGCAATTTTATCGGTATTTTCCGCTTCATAAGTTAAAAGCGCACTTAAAAATTCAGTCGGGTAGTATGTTTTGAGGTATGCAGTCTGATAGGTAATCATCGCATATGCTGCGGAGTGGGATTTGTTAAACCCGTATCCTGCGAATTTTTCAATCAGTTCAAACAGCGCTTTTGCATTTTCATACGAAAAGCCCCTTTGCTGAGCCCTAGTGGCGAATTCTTCTGCGTATTTTTTCATTAAATCAAATTTCTTTTTACCCATCGCCCGTCTGATAATATCCGCTTCACCAAGGCTAAACCCGCCTATTGCCTGGACTATCTGCATAACTTGCTCTTGATAAACTATAACCCCGTAAGTCGGCTCAAGGATTGGCTTTAGCGCTTCTTCAAACTCTTCAAAGAAGTAGCTCACCGGTTTTCTTCCATGCTTCCTGTCGATGTAATCGTCAAGCATTCCGCTATCCATCGGTCCCGGGCGGTAGAGGGCAAGCATTGCAATGATGTCCTCGAAATTTGTAGGTTTTAGTCTTTTAGCTAAATCCTGCATACCGTCACTTTCTATCTGAAACAGGCCAAGCGTATGCCCTGATTGAATCAGCTCAAAAACTTTCGGGTCGTCTAAGGTAAGCAAATCTATGTTTAAATCAACGCCCTTGTTGTTTTTTACGTTTTTGACGGCTCTGTCTATTACGGTTAGGGTTTTTAGTCCTAAAAAGTCGAATTTAATCAAATCGACCGGTTCAAGGTAGTTTAGGGAATACTGCGTAACGATGGTGTCATCATTATCATCCTGCCTGTAAAGGGGGGATTTTTTCCACAGCTCCTCGTCGCTTATAACAACTCCCGCAGCGTGCATTCCCGTATTTCTTTTAAGCCCTTCGAGATGTTCTCCAAATGAATATAAACGGCTATATAGCGGGTCTTCTTCGGTGATTTCTACAATTTTAGGCTCAAGTTCTTTCGCTTTTTCAAGCGTTATTCCCAATTGGTCTGGAATAAGTTTAACGAACCTGTCGGCTTCAGAGTAGTCTATTCCGAAAATTCTTGCCACATCCCTTAAAACTCCCTTTGCAAGAAGCGAACCGAACGTAATAACCTGGGCAACGTTAACTTTTCCGTATTTTTCGCGCACATATTCGATAATTTCGCCCCGTCTTTCCTGGCAGAAGTCCATATCGATATCGGGCATACTCACCCTCTCGGGATTCAAAAATCTCTCAAAAAGAAGTCCGTATTTTAAAGGGTCTATGTTTGTTATCTGTAAGCTGTAAGCAACAAGCGCACCGGCGGCACTTCCCCTTCCGGGACCTACCGGGATTTTTCTTTTTTTGGCTTCTCTCACAAAATCCCAGACTATCAGCATATATCCCGGGAATTTCATTCTTTTTATAATGTCTATTTCGTAATCTAGTCTTTTTCTGTATTCTTCGTGCAATTCTTCAGGAATGTATTTCAGTCTTTCTTCAAGCCCCTCTTTACATTTGTATTCGAAATATTCCACATCATTGTCGATGTCAAGTCCTTCTTTTGCGGCATACTCTTTTGTGAATTTAAAAGTAGGCGGGGTAGGGTTTCCAAGCGGTATTTCAAGGTTAATAGTTTCGGCAAGTTTATCGGTGTTTTCTATGGCTTTTGGCAGGTCTTTAAAAATTTCTTCAAATTCTTCAATGCTTTTAAAGTAATTTTCTTTTACCACCGGGCGTCTGTGCAAATCGTCAAACTGTTTGTTGTTTTCTATACATTCAAGCGCATCTTTGTAGATGTAATCAAGTTTGTTTAAAAAGAATATGTTTGATGATGCAAGAATCGGTGTGCCGGTTTCGTTTGAGAGTTTAATTAGGTCGTTTTCAATCAGCCTTTCTTCTTCACTGTCGCGTGTAATTTCAAGATAGATTTCGTTTAAGCTTTGCTTGTAAATTTTAAGGATTTCTTTTGCCTTTTCATATCCGGCGGCACCGTTTAAAATATTTTTTTCGTTGAATATATTTAGATGAAACCCTGTTTCACTGTCCAACATCGGAAGTATTAAACATAAACCTTCCTGATTTTTGACTATTTCTTCAAAAGGCAGATAAGGCTTGTCGCCTCTCATATTGTATAGGTATGAGATGGAGCTTAAATACATAAGATTATCATAACCCGTTTTGTTTTTGGCAATAAGTATAAGCCTGTGAATATTGCCATCCCTAATAACGCTTACATCGCTTCCGATTATCGGCTTGATTTCGTTAGCGCGGCAGGTTTCGTAGAATTCTATGGCGCTGAACATATTGTCAAGTTCGGTGATTGTAAGTGATTTATACCCGTAATCTTTGGCTTTTTTAACCAAATCTTTTATTCTGATAGTGGAATGCAAAAGCGAATAGTCACTGTGGATATGAAACGGAGTCAAGTCAAACCTTTTTGTGAAATTATAGCAATTTAATTTTCTAAACTTTCAATTAAGTTTATGATTTTTATTTTCATTTTAGGCATACCTTTCTACACATCTCAAACTAGGGCTGTTTCATACTGAAAAAATGTAAATAACGAAAAAGTAAAAATATGACAGCGTTGCGGATTTTAACGAAAATTTTGCGTTAAAAAAAGTGCGTCTACCCGTCAGGGCGCTTGCCGTTCGCACTTTTTAGCAAAATTTGAGTGTTGCGTAAGCAAAAAGGAGCACGGAGCTGTCATATTTTTATCTTTGTAGTTTAGCATGAAATAATCCTGCTTTTTTTGCCATTATGGAAGATGTGTAGAAAGGTATGGCTTTAATCCTGTTTTTATACATTAATTGTGTCTTTTAAAATATATTTTTTAGCTGTTTCGGATAAATTGTCGATGGAAGCTAAATCGATATTTTTTCCAAGCTGTTTTTTTAAATATTCTTTTATTTCTTCTATGCGTTTAAAACCTATAAATCCTTCATATCTTTCAAAAAAAGGCTTCTCTAAATGATAAAGCAGGTCGATATCGCTTTTAATGTTTTCTTCACCTCTTGCAACACTCCCAAAAAGTGCGTCTATTACAAAACCTTCTTTTTTTAATTCCTTTTTAATGCTTCTTAACTTTTCTAATATCGACTTCTTCATTAAAAAGCCTTTTTATGAAATTATAGCAATTTTATTCATATACATTTTTTCTGTGACCGATTTTAATAATTTCTATTTCAATAATATCTTCAAAAATTTGGTAAATTATACGGTAATCTCCAACCCTGTATCTGTAAAATGGGGATAAATTTCCGACTAGTTTTTTTCCGCTGTAAGGATTAATGGCAATTTTTTTTTCAATGGTTTGAAGTATTTTAATCTGCCATTTTTTGTCAATTTTTTTAAAATCCTTGTAAACTTTTTTATCAAATACAATTTTATACATTCAACATCTTTTTCATTTCGTTAAGTGTTATTAATTCTCTATCCGTTGCATTGACTCTTTGTTGTGCTTCTATTACGTCCCATATATCTTCAAGATATTCTCTTAAAGCTTCTTTTACGAAAAAACTTTTTGGTCTTTTTGTAAATTTTGCAATTTTTTCAAGTTTTTCTTCAAGTTCTTTATCAAGTCTTACGGTTAACATATATTCTCCTTGTGTTAATTGTAATACAAGTATAACATATATCGAATAAAATTTAAATTTTATTCACTACCCACTAATAATGATATAATTTCATCAAAAAAGGCGCTTAATGCAGGATAAAATCAGAAACTTTTCGATTATTGCCCATATTGACCACGGTAAATCGACACTTGCCGACAGACTTATAGAATTTACGGG
>JAMOQT010000059.1 GCA_027063865.1 Nautiliaceae bacterium | reverse complement strand
CAATAGCCATTCTGTATAGCGCACTCATACTCTCGCCCTGACTTCCGGTGGTAACTATTAATATTTCATGGTCTTCATATTTCCCTATTTCGTAAGGGTCTATGAAAATATCGCGCGGCAGTTTAATATATCCAAGATCCATTGCAACATTTAGGTTTTGCTCCATACTTCTACCGATAATACACACTTTCCTTCCGTATTTAATACCTCTTTCTATTGCCTGATAAACCCTGTGGATGTTTGATGAGAAGGTTGACATAATTACCCTTCCCTTTGCTTTTAAAAACAAATCGTCAAACGTATTACCCACCACGCTCTCACTCGGAGTAACGCCTGGTTTATAAGAGTTTGTCGAATCGCTAAAAAGTGCCAATACTCCTTTTTCCCCGTAATATGCTAATCTATGTAAATCAGGCGCGTATCCGTCAATAGGAGTGTGGTCTATTTTAAAATCCCCCGTGTGAATAATAGTCCCGACGGGTGTTTGAATAGCAAGTGAAGAACTGTCGATAATAGAATGGGTCATATGTATCCACTCTACTTTAAAATCCCCTATTTGAATCGGATGACGTTTTTTTACACTTCTGAAATAACTTTTATATTGCAGTAATTTATGCTCTTTAAATTTATTTTCAATCATTGCAAGTGGAAGAGACGTTCCGTAAATTGGAAACTGCATTTCTTTAAAAAGATAAGGCACCGCACCGATATGGTCTTCATGTCCGTGGGTTATTATAAGACCTTTAATTTTATGTCTTATTTCCCTTAAATAACTGAAATCAGGTATTAATATATCAACCCCGTGCATATCTTCATTAGGAAAGCTCATACCGCAGTCTATGATTATTGCACTGTTTTCTGTCTCAAGTACGGCACAGTTACCGCCTATTTCGTCAAGTCCCCCAAGAGGCGTAAATCTAACCCAGCCTTTTACATTTGTATCTATTTTATTGTGGGAATTTAGTCTTGCATGTTGTATTTTTTCATTCTCGTTGAATGCTCTATTTAAATCTTTAAACCATACAAAATTTTTTGGGTCAACTCTTTTTTGTTGTTGAGCGGGTTTTTTATGTTTAACAGCGGCTTTTTGATTTTTTTCTTCCATTTATTCTCCTTTCTTTTGCCTTTAAGGCTTCAGAAAAGAGCCGGAAAAAAGTAGAGCCGTCTACCTGATGAGGTCGAATATTTTTGGCAAGATTAAATTTTTCGGGATCGAAATCTTTATATATTGCGGATAAATTTTTCTTAAGTGTTTTTCTTGGATTTGCAAAAGCGATTTTTAAAAATTTTGCAAACTCTTCGTTGAAAGAATCTTCAAATTTTTCAAAAAGTATAACACTGCTTGTAACCTTTGGAGCAGGAACGAACGCTCCCGGAGGTACGTCAAACAGTTTTTTAACTTTAGCCACACTTTGTGCCAGTATTGCTAAAGATGAATAATTTTTATCCCCCGCTTTTGCAGAAAATTTATCCGCAACTTCTTTTTGAATTAAAACAAGTATGTTTTTTGCATTTTTATCTTTTAATGCTTTTAAAATTATGTTTGTTGCAATATAATAAGGTAAATTTGCAATTAAATCATACTTTTCATTTTCCAGAGTTTCCTGCCAAAACTCCAATACATCACCACATTTTAAATTAAGATTTGGAAATTTATCTTTCAAAATTTCACATAAATCTCTGTCAATTTCATAAGCTGTCACTCTTCTTTTTTCCAGCAGCTTTTCTGTTAAATCGCCTAAGCCAGGCCCAATCTCTACAACCAGATTATTGCTGTTGGGCATCGCTTGGACGATTTTTTCTAAATAATGCCTGTCTTTTAAAAAATTTTGACCGAATTTTTTTTTCGCCTTGATTATAGCATATCCTTTTACTAAATGTAAATAGTTTGATAAAATTATAACAGAAAACCTGTAAAAAAATAAAAAGGTGAAAAAAAGTAAAAAACGTGAAAAAAGGTGTTAAATGTTAATA
This sequence comes from Nautiliaceae bacterium, assembly GCA_027063865.1. Taxonomy (GTDB): domain Bacteria; phylum Campylobacterota; class Campylobacteria; order Campylobacterales; family Nautiliaceae; genus Nautilia. The sequence goes on along the minus strand of JAMOQT010000059.1, from coordinate 32 downwards.
GTAAAATTATAATAACCTTTTTTCACCTATTT
>JAMOQT010000058.1 GCA_027063865.1 Nautiliaceae bacterium | reverse complement strand
TAAATTCCTGTACGGTTACGAATTTTGCCGACAGGGACCTTAGGCGGTATATAAACAGATGGCAGGGTAAAAATATTATGTTAACAGGGTGTGCTGCTTATACTTTAGGAGAAGGGCTTTTTAAAGAGGGGAAAGTAAAAGCGGTACTCGGTCATAAATATAAAGAAAATATTGATAAATACCTTGATTTTAAAGGTGTTAAGCTTGGTGATTTTGATTTTGTAAATGAAAAAATAATCACTTCATACAGTAAAACAAAAGCGTTTGTAAAAATTCAGGAAGGGTGTGATTTTGAGTGCGCTTACTGCATTATCCCAAGTGTCAGGGGACATTCAAGATCAATCTCCGAAAACACTATACTTCAACAGATAAAAATTTTATCCCAAAACGGAATAAGCGAATTTGTTTTAACGGGAATAAATATGGGAAGTTATGGAAAAGATACCAATACTTCCCTCTCAGAGCTTATTGAAAAAATTTCAAAAATAAGGGGGGTTAAGAGAATAAGACTTGGCAGTCTAGAACCAAGCCAGCTTGATGAAAGACTAATAGCCCTTACTCAAAACGGAATACTTGAAAAACATCTACATATCGCACTGCAGCATACGAGTGACAGGATGCTTAGAATTATGAGAAGACGAAACAGGGTTAAAAAAACGCTAGGGCTTTTTGAGACATTATCTGATAAGGGCTTGGCGTTAGGGACTGATTTCATTGTGGGGCATCCGGGTGAAAGTGAGGAAATATGGGAAGAGGCGCTTGAAAATTTTAAAAAATATCCGCTAACACACATTCATGTTTTCCGCTTTACTCCAAGAAGCGGTACCCATTCCTCAACACTTAAGCAGGATGTCAGGGGTGATATTGCCAAAAAACGTGCTAAAATTTTAGAAGAAATTGTCAAAAAAAATAATTATAATTTCAGACTGAAAAACAAAAAACCGTTAACAGTACATATTGAGAATTTAAAAAACGGATTTTATGAAGGTTATGACGAATATTATAATAAAATG
>JAMOQT010000057.1 GCA_027063865.1 Nautiliaceae bacterium | reverse complement strand
CTAAGCTCTCTATCATCTCTCAAACACCCTCTTGCGTTTGAGGAATGAAAGTATATTAAATTTTTATTCACCTGTCAAGAGTTTTTCACTTGATTTTTGAAATTTTTGTGAAAAATTGTTTTATTTTTACAATTGAATGATTATAATAATTAACTTTTTAAAACCAGTGTTTGGCAGTATATTATGTTAATACTAACATTCTGACAATTTTTCATTTGTTTTTTTTATTAAATTTTTAGGAGATTCGTATAAAAACTGTGCTTTAATATATATATGTAAGAAAAAAGAAAAAATTAATTTTTAAAATAGTCTTGAATAGATTTAACTTTTTCTTCGTTTATCTGTAAAAATGCAATTGCTTCAACCGCAGCAAATGCCGCTGCAATTGTTGTAAAGTATGGAATTCCCTGATTTAATACTTCACGTCTTATTATTTTAGCGTCATCTTTACTCGCTTTATTGTCGCTTGTATTAATGACAAGTGCGATTTCTTCGTTTTTAATCATATCTACGATATTCGGTCTTCCCTCACTGATTTTAAGCACTCTTTCACATTCAATTCCCGCTTCGCTTATAACTTTATATGTCCCGCTTGTAGCAACAATTTCAAATCCATGGCTTTTCAGAGCTTTTGCCAATGCGGGTGCAAATTCTTTGTCTATATCAGTTAATGAAATAAACACTTTACCGCTTGTAGGTAGGAAATTTTTACAGGCTTCCTGCGATTTTGCAAAACTTTCTCCAAAACTTTCACTGATACCCATAACTTCACCTGTTGATTTCATTTCAGGTCCGAGAATTAAATCCGCCCCCGGCAGTTTATTAAAAGGAAATACAGCTTCTTTAACAGCTATGTGCCCTTTCGCTTTTGGTTTAAATACATTACCGTCAAACGTAACAACTCCGAATTTATCATAAAAATTAAGAGCTTCCTGAAGCACTTTTCCACCATTTATTTCAGGATTATAAGCTAAATTCCACATAACCCTTGTAGCAACTTTTGCAAGCGGAAGTCCCGTAGCTTTTGATACGAAAGGCACCGTTCTACTAGCTCTTGGATTAACTTCGATTAAATATAATTTGTCTCTGTGAAGTGCATATTGAATGTTTAAGAGTCCTTTAACGCCTAGTTTAAGGGCTATTTGTTTTGTAGCGTTTTCTATTTCTTTTAATTTTTCTTCGCTGATACTTACAGCCGGAAGAGAACACGCACTATCACCGCTATGAATTCCGGCCTCTTCAATATGCTGCATAATTCCGCCAATATATACTTCTTTCGTATCGCTTATAGCGTCAACGTCAAGTTCTATGGCTCTGTCAAGGAATTTATCAATTAATACCGGACTTTCGTTTGATACGCTTACCGCTTCATCCATATATTCTTTTAATTCATCTTCATTATATACTATCCTCATAGCCCTTCCGCCAAGCACATAACTTGGTCTAACAAGCACGGGATAGCCAATATTTTCGGCAATTTTAAACGCTTCTTCTTTAGTAAATGCTGTTCCGTTTTCAGGCTGATTTAAGCCAAGTTCTTCAATAAACGCCGAAAATTTTTCCCTATCCTCTGCCGTGTCAATTACCTCAGCGGACGTTCCTATTATATTTGCATTTATATTTGTAAGGGATTTTGCCAGTTTAAGAGGAGTCTGTCCTCCAAACTGAACGATAATACCATCTGGTCTTTCAAGCTCAACAACGTTTCTAACCCTCTCAAACGTAATTGGCTCAAAATATAAAACGTCACTCGTATCGTAATCGGTTGAAACGGTTTCCGGGTTACAGTTATACATTATGGTTTTAACGCCCAAATCCTCAAGCGCAAAAGCAGCGTGAACGCAGCAGTAGTCAAATTCGATCCCCTGTCCGATTCTATTCGGTCCGCCGCCTAATATAAGCACTTTTTTATCGTTTTCAATATCGCTTTTTCTTAAAGGCACGTTTTTAGTAACATTTACGGTTGAATAAAGATAGCTCGTAGTGGTATCAAACTCTGCCGCACACGTATCGACTTCGTTGTAATCAATCTCAACACCGAATTTTTTTCTTGCCTGATACACATCTTCTTCACTCTTGCCGATTAATTTAGCTAACATTTTGTCGCTAAATCCGTATGTTTTAGCTTTTCTTAAAAGTTCTTCGTTTTCCAAAATTTCGGGAGTTATTTCTTTTTCAAGGTCGATTATTTCTTTGATCTGATTTAAAAACCACGGATCTATTTTACATATATCAAAAATCTCATCAACGCTTTTTCCTCTTCTAAACGCCTCGGCCACGTAAAGAATTCTGTTTTCGTTAGGAATTCTTATATTTTTAATTAGTTCATCTTCATCGCATTCAATTTTTTCAAATCCGTCAAGCCCCGTTTCAAGAGAATAAAGCGCTTTTTGAACGGACTCTTTAAACGTTCTTCCTATTGCCATAACCTCACCGACGCTTTTCATTGACGTGGTAAGCGTAGAATCCGCCTGAGGAAATTTTTCAAAAGTAAATCTTGGAATTTTGGTAACCACATAATCAATTACAGGCTCAAAACTTGCAGCAGTCCCGGTAATGTCATTTTGAATTTCATCAAGTGTGTATCCCACAGCTAAAAGGGTTGCTATTTTTGCAATCGGATAACCAGTAGCTTTACTTGCAAGAGCCGAACTTCTGCTAACTCTTGGGTTCATTTCTATTACAATCATTCTGCCGTTATTCGGATTAACCGCAAACTGAACGTTGCTTCCTCCGGTATCTACACCTATTTCCCTAAGAATTGCAAAAGAAGCGTCCCTCATTTTCTGATATTCTTTATCGGTAAGTGTCAGTGCCGGAGCTACCGTAATACTGTCTCCCGTATGCACACCCATAGGATCAACATTTTCAATGGAGCATACAATAATACAGTTATCGTTTCTGTCCCTGATAACCTCCATTTCGTATTCTTTCCAGCCTAGCATCGATTCGAGAATTTCAATCTCGCTTATAGGACTTGCTTCAAGTCCTGTTTTTGCAAGGGCTTTAAACTCTTCCATATTGTACGCGACGCCGCTTCCAAGCCCACCAAGTGTATATGCTGCCCTTACAATTAATGGAAAACCTATGTTTTTTGCTATTTCAACGGCTTCATCAAGGGTATGCGCGGTTTCGCTTTTTGCCAAATCAAGTCCTATTCTCTCAACGGCACGTTTAAATTCTTCCCTGTCTTCTCCCTTTTTAATAGCTTCCGGGTTTGCACCTAAAAATTCAATGCCTTCTAGCATACCTTTTTCATACATTTCCATGGCTACATTAAGCGCAGTCTGTCCACCCATAGTAGGAAGTATTGCATCAACATTTTCTTTTTTTATAATTTTAGCCACTACATCGGCGGTAATAGGTTCGATATAAGTAGCATCGGCAAATTCAGGGTCAGTCATAATCGTAGCCGGATTTGAGTTTACAAGAACAACTCTGTAACCTAAGGATTTAAGTGTTTTAGCAGCCTGAACGCCGGAATAGTCGAATTCGCAGGCCTGTCCTATTACTATCGGACCGGAACCTATAAGCAGTATGGTATTAATATCTTCTCTTTTTGGCATACGGTACCTTTTTTATATGTAATTATATCTTAATAATGGAAAATGGAAAATGGAAAATGGAAAATTAATGTATAATTCCGTTAAAAAGGTTTGATTTGAATTTACCTCAAAAGATTGAGACATTAAGACTTGCTACGGTTTTTAACAAAAAAACGAGGGAATATGCAAAAGAAAAACTTAAAAACGACAAATCATACCTTCTTAAATGCCTGAATGAAGATATAAAAGAAAATATTGTTTTTAGAAATTACAACGATTATCTAATTTCGATAGTCTTAGAAGAAGAAGGGAAACTTGAACGATTTAAACCGATAAAAAGACAAAAAGTTTTTTCGACAAAAGAGTTTTTAAAATATTACATTAACGATTTATCTAATGTCCCGCAGGAAAATAAAATTCAAAAAATCGGAGTGTTCGATACGGAAACTACCGATATTTACGGTTATATCATCTCTTATGCGGTGGTAATTCAGGATATGCAAACAAAAACTACAAAAGAAATATACGATTTTTTAAATCCTGAGGCAAAAATCAGCGAAGAAGCTTATGAAGTCCACAAAATAAAACAGGAGGATTTACAAAACAAGCCGACTTTTAAAGAAAAAAAAGATGAAATTCTTAAAATTTTTGACGGATTGGACATGGTTGTCGGTCATAACGTTTTATACGATTTCGGAGTGCTAAAAAGAGAGCTTGAAAGGGCAGAGCATTTCCCGAATGTTTTAGATATTCCGATATTCGACACTATGTATTATTCGGCGGATGTCGTAGTGCTGGAAAAGAAAAAAATGCCGCGTCTTGAAGAGTGTGTGGCGTTTTTCTTCGGTAAACAAAGCGCAAATTACCATGACGCTTTGGAAGATGTTAAAATGACACTTAAAGTATTCAACAGACTGTTAGAGGAGAAATAATGAGTATATTTGAAAGTATTGTTCTTGGAATAGTTGAAGGGATTACCGAATTTTTACCTATTTCATCAACCGCACATATGATAATAGTATCTACCCTTTTAGGACTTAAACAAACGATGCAAAATGTAGCGTTTGAAGTAATTATACAGCTAGGGGCCACTCTTGCAATTGTATGGATATATCTTGATAAAATAAATTTCAAAGAAATAAATCTATGGAAAAAAGTAACTTTAGCATTTTTTCCTTTAGCTGTAACAGGTTTCTTACTTAGATATCAGATAAAAGAACTTTTTACCGTTCAGACTGCGGCTTGGATGTTTATCGTAGGAGGAATTGTATTTTTTATAGTTGAAAAAATTTATTCTGAGGAAAAAGTAAAAGTTAGTGACGTAGAAAAAGTAAGTCTCAAACAAGCTTTAATAATAGGATTTTTTCAGGTTTTTGCGCTGGTTCCGGGAACTAGCAGAAGCGGGGCTACGATTGTGGGGGGAATGCTAAGCGGGCTTAGCAGAAAAACTGCTGCGGATTTTAGCTTTTTACTTGCAATTCCCACAATGTTTGCCGCAAGCGGATATGAATTTGTAAAAAACATTTCATCCTTTAAAGATCAAAACTTAATCATTTTATCCGTTGGATTTATTGTCAGTTTCTTAGCAAGCTACATTGCTGTTAAACTGTTTTTAAAATACGTCCAAAAATACACGCTTAACGCTTTTGGGATTTACAGGATAATAGTCGGGGTAATTTTACTTTATTTAATTAATCAGGGGATTATTTCCAAATAATATCAATACCTTTTTTTCTCCCCCCCCCAAAATAAATGTTTGATATATTTTGGGGATTGGCATCATTCCTCCATAAAATATTTCACAGCCATATAATATGCAAAATATATCAAAAAGAAAAACAAAACGGTAGAAACGAGAGGATTTGATATAAACGTATTTATGAGTATGAAAATTGCGATAAAAAGAATAAAAAGTTCGAAAATTCCAAACATAATTTTGCTCAGAATTTCAAACTTCATTTTAAATCATTTCGTAAAACTGTTTAAAAATATATTTCGCATCCCTAGGTCCAGGACTTGCTTCAGGGTGATGCTGGACTGAAAAGACTTTTTCGTTTTTATATTTAACGCCTTCGATTGTGCCGTCAAAAAGGTTTTTGTGTGTAACTTCTGCAATTTCTTCTATTTCTTTTGGGACATTGTAGTTGTGGTTTTGAGCCGTAATTTCCACTTCAGGGTATTTCCCTATAAAGTTTTTAACTGGATGGTTTCCTCCGTGGTGTCCGAATTTAAGTTTGAATGTCGGATATCCGTGCGCAATGCTTAAAAGCTGATGTCCAAGACATATTCCAAACATCGGAACTTTTGCCTCAAGCAGTTTTTTGATTTTTTCATGGACATCTTTTAAAATAAGAGGATCGCCGGGTCCGTTGCTTAAAAACACTCCCTGAATTTCACCGTTTTGATATCTTTTAATCACATCTTCAACAGGAGTTGAAGCCGGAACCACAACACATTCCATTCCGGCTTCGGTTAGTTCGTTAAGAATATTTCTCTTTACACCAAAATCATAAACTATAATTCTTTTGTCAGTTTTTTTAGGATTATATTTAAATTCCAAATCGTTCCACGCACCGTATGGATGGATATATTCTTTATCTGTCGTAACTTCTTTAATGTAATCTATTTCCTGAATAGAAGGGGTAGAATCAAGTATTTTTTTAAGCTCGTTTTTATCATGGATTTCACTTGATGCTATCATCATCATAGCGCCCTGTTTTCTTATTGTTTTTGTAAGATATCTTGTATCAATTTCACAAATACCAAGCACCCCTTGCTGTTTTAAAAATTCTCCTAAAGACTTTTCACCTCTGAAATTTGAATAATTTTCTACATATTCTCTGACTATTACACCTTTAAGCCATGCACGTTTGCTTTCCATGTCATCTGCATTTACGCCCACATTTCCAATTTCAGGCATTGTAAATACCACAAACTGCCCGGCATAACTGGGGTCCGTAATAATCTCCTGATATCCCGTCATTGAAGTGTTAAATACAATCTCACCCACAGCCGTACCGCCGGCTCCGAAACCTTTAGCCTCAAAAAACATTCCGTTCTCAAGTAAAATGCTAATTTTCATAATTTCCCCTTAAAACTTTTCACTTTATACTTTTCACTTAAATAAGCCCTCTTTTTCTAAGTTCCTGTTCGTATAGTCTTTGAAACACCAGTTCAAACTCTTCGCTGCCCGGAACCAAAGGTCTTTTATAATTTTCTATTTTCTTATAAACTTCATCTCTTGCTTCTATTTCCCTGTGTAAAAATTCCATAATCGATTTAAAAATTATATTTTTAATTTTTCCGTCTCTTACATCATAATCAATTAATTCTTTATCCCAAAGTTCTTTAACCAAAAAATGCGCCAAATCGTCAATTCTTTCATCTCTTCTTAAATTAAACCCCTCTTCTTCGGCAACTTTGTTTTTAATTAATTTAAAAACTTCGCGTCTATCCACGTCGTAAAATAAAAATTCATTTTCTTCTTCCTGCTGGGCTAAAATTTCTCTTGCTTTGTTTTCTATCTCCCTCTCCCATGCCACGTCATCTTCTATAATTTCTTCAATCTCTTTTGTAGCTGCATCCATACTTTTAGGAAAAGTTATGTATCCGCTGTTTAATAAATCAACGCTTATTTTTCTGGCAAGAAAAGGTACTTGGGCTTCTTTTATAAGCATACTCAACCTTTTTTCAGAATTATACCAAATAATACCAATGCTCAAAATAAATGTAACATTTATTTTGGAGTGAAGAATAGCCACCCCCCCCTTGCACTTTTTTTGTTATAATTTGAAAAAAAGGCATAATGAATGAGAATAATATTTAGTTTATATCTTATAATAGTGTTTTCATTTGCAAAAATTTTAGTTGTCAATTCCTATGATGAAAAAGACCAATGCGGCATGCCTCAGTTAAACGGCTTTTTATCAAAAATGTATGAAAAATATTCGGCAGATGATTTTGATATCTGTTTTTTAAACGCAAGAGTAGCCACAAAAGATGAATTACATCAAAAAGCTGAAAATATTTTAAAAAACATAAACAAATATGATTATATTGTAACATTTGACGATGCGGCTTTTAAACTAGTCGGAATCCCGGCTTCCAAAAAAGGAAAACAAATCTTTTTCTCAGGAATTAACATCCCGTTTAGCATTTATGAAAAAAAATATCATTTAAACAAAAATCTTTTTTCAGGGGTTTATGAAAAACTCCATATAAAAGAAATTTTAACCACATTCAATAAAATAAAACCGGTAAATAAAATAGCCCTTTTTTACAGCAAAGGAGTGGGAGAAATTGTTAAAAACCAAATTTTAACGGAACTGAAAAACACCGAATTTGAAAAAAAACTTATTTTTATTGAATGTAAAAACATTAACGAATTAAAACAAAAAACAAAAGAAATAAATAACAACAACGAATTTACACTTTTTATGCCTTTTACTATGTCTTTAAAAACCAATCATAAAAAAACACCTTTTTACAAACTTAAAGACATCTATTTAAAAAATATCAAAAAACCAGACATAAGTGTCAATTTAGTCCTTACAAAAATGGGCTTTTTAGGATTTGGGGGCGTAGATTTTTTTGAAATGGGAAAAAGTCTCGGGAAAATCGTATTGAATTATCCGAAAAACCCAAAACCTAAAATTATAAACGCTCCTAAAGCAGTCTATTTTATAAATGCCAAACGGGCTAAGGAAATAGACTTCAAACTGCCTGAATGGTTTATTAAACAATACGTAAAAGATATTGTATGGTAAAAAAAATATATTTTTATACTTTAGCAACTTTTACTCTTTTTATAATATCCGTTATCATTTTAAATATCTGGACATACAAGATAGAATCCAAAACGGCTATGTCGATAACATCTTCGTATCAATATAATTTTGTAATCAATGAAAATATATATAACAGACTATACTTAATAAAAAACGTATTAAATAAATATTACAAAAGTCTCTTAACAAACAAAATCAAAAACCAAGAAAGATTAATTGAAAACGATACCGATAAACTTATTATTTTATTAAAAATGCTTGAAAAGCTTAATTTCAAAAATTATAAACCGTTTCTTTTTAAATACATATACAATTTTTACGATGAAGATATAGACATTATTAAAAATAATAAAATCATTATTTCCAAAAACCCTGAAAATATAGGGAAAAGATTCGATTACAAAAAAATATGCAACCCTTTTGAAAATTACGGGAAATGCACCGTAAGAAAAGAGAGTAAATTTTATTTAATAAAATACTCCCCGGCATATCATCTTATAATAGAAACCGAGTTTAATATTGAGAATATAAACAAAAGTGATATAAATAAAAACATACTTTCAATGCTTAAAAGCATACCGGGAATCATCATTTATCAAAACGATAAAAAAATAACCGGAGAATTTAAAAAAGACGAATTTTATTTTTTTAAGAGATTTAAACCCTTAAATATTTTCTTCGGATTCGGAATTAAATACAGCAAAATCGAAAAGCTCTCAAACGATATAAACAAAGAAGTTATAAAAGCGCTAAAACCTTTTATCTGGACAGTAATAATTATTTACTTGATTTTAATTGTATTTTTCTATTTTATATTTTTTACTCATTATAGAAAAAAAATAATTTTCGTTGAAAAAGTACTTGAAGAATACAGTAAAAAAGCGACCACCGATAAACTTACGGGTGTATACAACAGACGGGGATTTGAAAAAGCACTTGAAAAATCCCTATGCCAACACTTTTTAATTGTAGACCTTGATAATTTTAAATACATAAACGATAATTTTGGACATGAAAAAGGTGATGAAATTTTAAAAGAATTTGCATGGCTTCTTAAGAAATATTTTAAAAACGACATTATCGGAAGATGGGGAGGGGATGAGTTTTTAATCTGTACAAACAAAAACAAAAAACAGATAATCAACATTATTGAAACAATAAACAGACATTTACAGGAAATTCAAAAAAAGTTTGACAAAACATTAACAAAAAAACTTTCACTCAGCGCAGGATGCTGTGACAATCCGAATTTGGATATTCAAAAAAGATTTGCCAATGCCGATTTGGCTTTATACAAAGTAAAAAAATCTAAAAAAGGAAATGTACTGTATTATAAAGATATAGATTATATTAAAATCGAAATTAATAAAGAAAACCGCTAGTTTTTAAGATGTTTGAATTATTATATTTATCCGCAAATTCAACCGCTTCTTTTACCCTTTTGCCTTCAACTAAAAACCCGACACTTCCTTGTGAATCGTCAATACCGCCCGCTAAAATAATTTTAGCATCTAAATCAAAAAGCACTTTAAACGCTTCAATTTCGCTGAAAATTTCACCTGTAAAAAACCTGAGCATCGCAATTTTGCTTCCGGTAGAATAATCTACATTCTGATCCGTTCCTACAAAATAAGGAATAAGCTTTTCGTGTCCTACGGGAATTATTATTTTACTGCCCCTGCAGGCGGCTTTAATATAAAAATTTCCGTAAGTGCCACCGTTAATGTCAGCTGCAGCAACGGCTGCGTGTTTTTTGCCCTCTTCATACCAAAGGGCGTTTGCACCTTTTATAAACACATCGTTTGCAGATATTTCAAAATCCGATATATCTATAATTTTCCCGTTTTGTAAAACAACGGGTTTATTTCTTTCTTTTGTTACGTTAAATTTGCCATTTACGTTACATCCGGCGGCATATAATTTCTCGGTATCGATTCCAAGATGATATAGCAGATAATTATTTGTAGTGCCGTATGCAATATAGACTCTTTTTGAAAAATCTATATATTTAGTTAAAGCTTTTGCGATTAAATGTTTAGCACCGTTAACGCTTAATAGTATTTGCGCTTTCATTGTTTTCTCCGTTTTGCATCATTTGAGTTAGCATTGCGGCTTTTTTTGAATCCATCTTGGCAAGAATTTTCGCAACAATTTTAGGCTGAAGCTTTTGAAGTATTTCAAGAGCGTCTTTTGGTTTCATATTTGCAAGTATCGTTGCGGCGTTTTTAGGTCGCATTTTTGCATAACTTTGGGTGATTTTATCAAGTTTGGCTTTTTTGATTTCTTCTAAAATTTTCTTATTTTTTTTAATAAGTTCTTCAATCTGCTTTTTTTCATTGTCTACTTTCGCAAGTGTGGCGTTTAGCTCTGCCTGCTGTTTTTTTAACTTTTCTTCTTTTTTCTTCATTAAAGCCATATAGGTGTTTTTAAGAGCCTCAAAAGCTTCCTGTTTTTCAAGAAGCTTTTCAGCTTCTGCTTCAAGCTCAGCCCTTTTTTGGTCAAATATCTCATAACAGTCAAGCAATTTTTGTTTATCAACTGCTAATAACAATATTGGGGCAAAAAGTAATAAAAAAATGAATTTTTTATAATTCTCAATTCTCAATTCTCAATTCTCCATTTAATAAATTTCCCCTAATATGTCACCAACCTCAACATCGTCCTGTTGATTTAAATATTTGAAATGGTCCGGACCGAAAAAAAGTAAAATTGAGCTTCCGAATTCAAACCTTCCAAGCTCATCTCCCTTATTTAATTTAACCGGCTTGTCATATTCAACTGTTGTAATTTCATCATAATCTTTTTGCAGTCTTTCGTCAAAATTAAAATGAATTTTTCCGACAATCATCGCACCGACAGCCACAAAATAGAAATATCTGTCTTTCCTGTCACGGCATCTTAAAACAACTCTTTTATTTTTCGGGAAAACAAGCTCTTTTTCAAGCTGGGCGGGTTTTACGGGTTTTAATTCGCCCGGGATATATGTCGCCTTTACTATTTCCATATCAATCGGCACATGGAAGCGGTGATAATCTTTAGGTGAGAGGTATAAATTTATAAAATGTCCGCCGTTTAATTTTGTTTCATAAGGAATTAACTCGCTGAGTTTATATTTTTTACCTTTTATTTGATAAACATAATCGTCCTCAATATCGTCGTGCGCAATAATTTTAGAATCGCTCGGACTTACAACAATATCTTCATCCTCATAAAACTCAATATATTTTTTGTGTCTTATGAAAAGATCATTTAACGTAGGATAATCACAAGGATTTTCAGGCTCGTAATCTTCCATTTCTATTTTAAAAATCTTAACATAGGTTTTATTGATAAAACATTGAATGAATTTAGGAAATTTTGTCTTTGCTATTTTTACAACAACACTAGAGACCAAACGGGAGGGGTTCATTTTAGTTTTACTCCTTTTTGTCCTTTTTTTATTTCACCTATTACGTAAGCATCAGAATTAGAAATTATAAAATCAGCATTTTTCTCATCTACCGCTAATATCAAACCTACACCCATGTTAAACGTTCTGAACATTTCCGCTTCGTCAACGTATTTACTCATAAAATCAAAAATAGGAAGAGTTTTAATTTTATCTTTATAAACAACCGCTTCTAAATCTTGAGGAAGTACTCTTGGAAGATTTTCAACAATACCGCCGCCAGTTATGTGCGCAAGCGCGTTAATTTTACTTTTGAATTTTTTAAACTCTTTTACATAAATTCTTGTAGGTGTAAGAAGAATGTCAATTAGTTTTTTACCTTCTATTTCGTCATCAAATTTCATATTAAGTTTTTCAAAAAAAAGTTTTCTAACAAGCGAATAACCGTTTGAATGAATACCGCTGCTAGGAAATGCGAGTAAAACATCGTCCTCTTTTACTTTAGGGTTAAGTTCGTCTTCCTCTGCAACCCCTACGGCAAATCCCGCCAAATCAAAATCATCTTCACTGTACATTCCGGGCATCTCAGCAGTCTCTCCGCCGATTAGCGCACATTCGGCCTGCTTACAGCCTTCGGCTATTCCTTTAACCGTTGCAGCCGCAGCATCAACATCAAGCTTGCCTGTTGCGTAATAATCAAGGAAAAACAAAGGCTCACCGAAATTACAGATTAAATCATTTACACACATTGCCACTAAATCTATACCGACGGTATCGTATTTCTTTGCATCAATTGCAAGTTTGAGTTTTGTTCCCACACCGTCAGTCGCACTTAATAAAACGGGTTTTTTATATCCCTGAGGCATTCTGAATGCCCCTGCAAAACTGCCTATTCCACCGACAACGTTTGAATTAAATGTCTCTTTTACAAACGGTTTTATTCTCTCTACCAAAGTATTTCCGGCATCAATATCTACACCGGCATCTTTATAGCTAACTTTCATTATTCCTCCTCTTTGCATTCGCAGTAACAACTGCCAAATAGTTTATTTAACATCCACGTACTAGGACAAAAATCAAACACTCCGTAAATAAATAGCATAATAGCCAAAAAAGCCAAAAGCGCAAGTGCGATTGTCGTAGCACCGTTAGCTAGCAACATCAGGACAACAATCATCATAAACGCCATTAAAAATCTCTGCAGTCTCTCACCGCATACAAATTTTTTGCTTTTCATTCCTCTCCTTTAAGTTACTTTTTTTAATTCATCTTTTTTTAATCTATTTAATGATTCTTGAGCCATTTTTGTAAAAGTATATCCTACATATACTATAGCCCCTCCTACTAAAAACACTCCTATAAAACCAACTACTATATTTAAATCCATTACAATTTCCTTTCATATTCATCTATTATATTCCATAAAAATTTTCCCCATATCAAAAATAAAAATAAAATCAATATTCCTACCAACACTACAAATATATTAAAAACTGCTATTTTTTTATTTAAAATTTGATAAACTAAAAAAACTTCTCCACTTACTAAACCTATTATCAATGTAATTAACCCTTTTAAAATTTCCCTTAAATCATTTATCCTTTCTCTAATCCCTTCTTTACTCAAAAAATAACCTTATTAACTTCTTCCATTTTTTTAGATGCAAGTTCTTTTGCTTTTCTTTTACCTTCATTAATTATATCCAAAATTTCATCATCTTTTAAAGAGGCTTTTTTTTCTCTTATTGGAGATACGATTTTTTCGATATTAGCCGCACATCTTTTTTTACACTCCACACATCCGATATTTCCTGCTTTGCATGCGTTTTCTATTTCTTTAATTTCTTCTTCATTGGAAAAAGCTTTATGATATTCAAAAACTATGCAAACTTCAGGATGACCCGGGTCTGTTTTTTTAATTCTTGCCGGGTCGGTTTTTGCCTGACGCACTTTACTCCAGATGTCTTCGCTTGTTTCGTCAAGATATATTGCGTTATTGTAACTTTTAGACATTTTTCTGCCGTCAAGCCCTGGAAGACGCGGCATTTCCGTTAAAAGTTCTTTTGGTTCTACAAACACATTTTCTTTTTTGAAAAGATAATGAAATCTTCTTACAATCTCCCTTGCAATTTCAAGGTGGGGTTTTTGGTCTTCCCCGATCGGTACGTAATTTGCATCATACATAATAATATCGGCGGTCTGCAATACAGGATATGTTAAAAATCCCGCATTGTTTTTGTCTTTGTATTCAACCTGAGCCATAGCGTCTTTGTATGTAGGGTTTCTCTCAAGCCAGCTAACCGGCGTTATCATATTCAAAATCAGATAAAGCTCTGCGTGTTCTTTAATGTCGCTTTGGACAAAAATAGTCGATTTTTGAGGATCAATCCCGCACGCTACCCACTCTTTTACAAGCTCGAGAGTTAAATCTTTTAAATCAAGCCCTTCATCGTATTTAGTAGATAACGCATGCCAGTCCGCCACAAAATAAAACGTATCATAACTTTCTTGCAACTTAAGCCAGTTTTTAAGTACACCTATATAATGCCCCAAATGTAAATTTCCTGTCGGTCTCATTCCACTAACTACTCTCAAAACTTTACTCCTGTGTTTGATATTCATTTTTTTCACCCTTTTTTCTTGCAACAAAAACTATGGGCGTACCTGTAAAATCCTCTTTTTTTCTAAGAAAGTTTACCAAATATCTCCTGTAAGAGAAATGCAATTTATTTCTATTCATAACAAGCGCAATTGTAGGAGGTTTTGTTTTATACTGCGTTGCATAATAAATTTTGACCTCTTTGCCTCCGATATCCGTCGGAAGATGGTGTCTTATTGTAGCTTCTTCTATCCATTTGTTAAGTGTTGCAGTCGGGATTCTTTTTGAATAGTTTTTATAAACCCTGATAATTTCATCTTTTAGTTTATCAATATTTCTGCCTGTTTTCGCACTGACAGCCAAAAACGGAGCAAAATAGAGATATTTGAATCTGTAATAAACTTCTTTTCTGAATTTATGAAATTCTTCGGCGTTTTCATCCCATTTATTAGCGACTATAATTACACCGTTTTTGTGTTTGTCGATAAGTCCTCCGATTTTTTCGTCAAGTTCGACTATTCCTTCTTTTGCGTCAATTACCAAAATGGCAATATCCGCCTCTTCTAAAACTTTTTCGGTTCTTAAAAGCGCGTATTTTTCAATATCTTTAATTTTGCTTCTTCTTCTTATCCCTGCGGTATCCACAAATGTGATATTCCACCCTTCATGCCAGATACTCTCATCAATCGGATCGATGGTTGTACCGTCTATATCGCTTACAATAGCCCTATCTTCTCCGACAAGTGCATTTAAAAGAGAACTTTTACCCACATTCACTCGCCCTACAATTGCGACTTTTATTTCTTTAAGCTCTTCAAGATTTTCTTCATTTTCTTCGCCCATCAAAAGATCCTCAAGCGGAATTTCCTGTTCAAACTCGCTTACTTCAAATGTTTTGGGTTTTTTAGGAACGAATTTTTTAATTCTTTCAATAAGTTTTCCCACACCTCTGTTGTGTGCCACCGATATAGGATAAATTTCATCCGCTCCGAGTTCGTAAAAATCATATACCTTTTCCATCATTTTGTCGTTATCGATTTTATTAACTACCAAAATAATATGTTTTTTTAACTTCTGCAGACTTCTGAAATATTTAATTTCCTCTTCATCGGGAATAGTTTTACCGTCAACCATATAAAGTATTAAATCAGCCTCTTTAGCCACTTCAAGCGCTTTTTGCTTAACTTTGTCAAAAAGTTCATCTCTATCTTCAAGTCCTCCGGTATCAAGTAAAACAATTTCCTCTAAATCGTCATCAAGACTTACTTCCCTTTTTTTTACATCCCGCGTAGTCCCTGCCTTTTCACTGACAATTGCGTCGCGGACTCTTAAAATCCTGTTAAAAAGAGAACTTTTACCGACGTTCGGTTTTCCTAATATTGCTACTTTTAGCATTTACATCCTTTAAATTAACCCGACTTCTTTAGCTAAAAGAGCTTTTATCGTATCTTCAAAACTCAAATTTAACCTTTTAGACATATTTACTAGCTTTTCTTTCATTTCTTTAGAAAGATTAATAGTTACTTTATATTCTGCTAGTTCTTCTAACAAAATAGGATTTTGCAAATCCAAATATTCATCTATACTTTCACCGTCGTCAAATTTTCTGTCAAATTCTTCGGCACTAATCATTTGAAATCCTTTGTTTTTCTTCTTTTCTACATCTTCTGACACTAATAATTCTAATTTTACCGCTTCTTATAGTAAAAATAGCAGAATAACACTTACCGTCTAAAAAATTAGATATTAAATATCTTTTTTCATTATTTACCTCTTTTGCAAAATAGATTTTTATCCCTTTTTCAAAAAGAGCAGTAGCTTCTTGAAAATCTATCCCATGCTTTTTTTTATTAGATAAAGATTTGTTTTCATCCCATTCAAACTCAAACATTATATACTGTCTTTATAGCTTATTTTTTTGCTTAATAAATCTTTCATATGCACATAATTGTTAAGTGCGTTAATATACGCCCTCGCACTTGCAAGCATCGTATCAATGCTGAGTCCATGTCCCATAACCGCCGGTTTGTCTTCATCAAAAATCACTTTTACCATAACTTTCGCCAAAGCGTCTTTTCCTTCACTAACCGCTTCAACCTTATAATCCATAAGCCTTCCATTTATACCGCTTATTCTGTCTATTACTTTAAACACAGCATCAATAGTACCCTCTCCTATTGCGGCATCCACATATGTTTTATCTTCAAATTTTATTTTCGCCGCCGCACTTGGCATTCCATCACTGCAGTCGCTAAGCTGAAGTGAAATAAGCTCGTAAGTTTTAGGCGTTGAATCCATTGTGTCATTAAGAATTGCGATAATGTCCTCATCATAAATTTCTTTTTTCTTATCGGCCAGTTTTTTAAATTTCATAAATGCTTCGTTTAACTCTTCCTGATTTAATTTAAAGCCTAATGATTCAAGTTTTTTTGAAAAAGCATGCCTTCCGCTGTGTTTTCCAAGGACAATTGTATCCTTAATATCAAGCCCGATATCTTCGGCTTTCATAATTTCATACGTTTCTTTGTGTTTAAGCACACCGTCCTGATGGATACCGCTTTCATGGGCAAATGCATTTTTACCAACAATTGCTTTATTCGGCTGCGGTTCAATTCCCGTTACACTGGCGACAAGTCTGCTTGTCGGATAAATTTCTTTTGTATTGATTCTCGTATCTATTCCCTCAAACAAATCCCTTCTTACTTTAATCGCCATTACAATTTCTTCAAGTGCCGCATTTCCGGCTCTCTCACCAAGACCGTTAATAGTACACTCTACCTGTCTAGCTCCGTTAAGTACGCTGTAAAGTGAATTGGCCGTGGCAAGTCCAAGGTCGTTATGACAGTGAACGCTGAAAATTATTTCTTTTGGAAAATACTCGGTGAGTTCTTTAATCATCGCTCCCATTTCGGTAGGGAACCTGTATCCCACGGTATCCGGAATATTTATAGTTGTCGCACCCGCTTCAATAACAGCTGAAATTATCTCTTTTAAAAAGCTCATTTCGCTTCTTCCGGCGTCTTCACAGCTAAATTCAACATCTTCGACAAAACTTCTAGCATATTTTACCGCATCAACGGCTCTTTTTATTACTTCATCCGGTGACATTCTTAGTTTATATTCCATGTGAATCGGACTGGTGGCGATAAACGTATGAATTCTTTTAAGTTTTGCAGGTGCAATTGCATCGGCTGCCGCTTTTATATCTTTTTCCACCGCCCTCGCAAGCGAACACACCGTACTTTCGCTCACTTCTTTTGCGATATTGTTAATAGCCTCAAAATCACCGGGACTTGCGGCGGCAAATCCGGCTTCTATAATATCCACTTTTAATTTTTCAAGCTGGCGGGCAACTTTTATTTTTTCTTCTATTGTCATAGAAGCGCCCGGACTCTGCTCTCCGTCTCTTAGTGTAGTATCAAAAATTTTTACCATTTCCATGGAAATCCTTTATATTTTATAATTTTATTATACCATTTTTAAATAAAGCCAAAAGCTCAAAGTCGAATGCTAAAAGCAAAATATATACAATATTGTATTATAGTTTATTGGTGTATTAGTTAAAACGGTTTCCGTTTTTTGTTTTTTCAATTCTAAATTCTCCATTTTTCGCTTTCCACTTTTCACTTGGAAATTGGCAATTTCTCAATTCTCAATTCTCCATTCTTAATACTTCTTACCTTCTTTCACCTTCTTTCACTTTTCACTTTCCTCACTGCTTTCATATACCCTTTTATTCCTCTAAACATTCCGTAAAAAGCATAAATAGTCAATATTGACGCCAAAGACTCCACCGGATACAAATAAATAAACGATGCGATAATAATTATTACAATTAATACCTTCAGTGCAATGTTTTTGTTTAAATCTATCTTTTTAAAACTTGGGTACCTGAAATTACTTACCATTAAAAGTCCTAAAAATAAAGCGCCAATTAATATAAACACATCAATTCCGCTTTTATACTTTACATCCAGCATTACCCAACTGCCAAGCACGACGGCGGCTGTGGGAATTGGAAGACCGATAAAATATCTCGGGTCGTTTTCATTGGTGGTTACGTTAAATCTAGCAAGCCTTATAGCCCCAAATACCACATAAAGACCGCTTACAAGCGCCCCGAATCTTCCGTAATGCTCACCGATTGCAAAAAACAAAAGCATAGCGGGTGCCACTCCAAATGCTACAATATCGGCAAGCGAATCAAACTCGACTCCAAATTTGCTGGTTGTATTGGTAAGCCTTGCAACCCTGCCGTCAAGTCCGTCCGCAATTAAAGAAAACACAATATAAATAAACGCTTTCTCGTATTTTCCCTGTGATGATGCAATTACACTCATAACACCGAAAAACACGCTTAAAGCCGTAAAAAAATTAGGAATTAAATAAGCAAATTTAATTTTCATTCAAAAACCCTATTAAACTTTCACCCGCTTTTACTTTTTGAAATTCTGTAACTTTGATTTTTATATTTTTAGGAACATATAAATCAACCTGGCTTCCAAACATTATTATTCCATATCTTTGAGCCAGTTTCACTCTTCCAAACACTCCGAAATCAACTATTCTTCGTGTTATAAATCCGGCTATCTGATTAACAACAACTTTTTCGCCGTTTGAAAAAAGCACCCTGTGCTGCTCGTTAAGTTCACTGGCTTTTTCGTTTCCCACAGACAAAAAAAGCCCGTGTATGTATTCTTTTGCTGTTATTTCACCGGCAATCGGGCTTCTTTGAACGTGTACGTCAAAAATTGAAAGTCTGATTGAAATTTTTATCATCTCTTTATTTAAAATAGGCGCAACGGCTTGTGTAATTTCCATTATTTCACCGTCACTCGGCGAAATAACAGCCCCTTTGCTTTCATCTTCGGGAATTCTTTCCGGATTTCTGAAAAAATAAACAAAAAAAGCAAAAAAGGCAAAAAAAACAAGCTGCCAAAACAGATTAAACTGAAAAAGCAGTGAAATAATAAAAAGAACCCCGCTTGGAATGATAAACGGATACCCTTCTTTAAGAATTATTTCCGTCTTCATCACTTTCTCCATATTTTCCTTTTATTTTCCCTGTCTTTTCCTCATCTTTTTCTTCTCTCTTCCCTGTCTTTTCCCCATCTATTCCTTCTTTAAACTCTCTTATAAGCTCTCTTACCCTCTCGCCATCAATAACCTCTTTTTCAAATAACTCTTTAACCATTTTTTCAATTACGGGCGAGTATTCTTTTAGTTTGTTTTTAACGTGTTTGTATCTCTCATAAAGTGTCTCTTTAATAAATTTGTCAACATCCTCCTGCATTTTTTCGGAATATTCTTTCACCTGGGCAAATCCTCCGCCTAAAAATCTGTTTGATTGTTTTTCTAAAACCATAAGTCCGGCAACATCGGTCATTCCGTAAATCATAACCATTGATTTTAATATATCGGTTGCTCTTTCAAGGTCGTTTCCGGCACCCGTGGAAATCTCACCTATAAACACTTCTTCCGCTGCCCTTCCTCCAAGAAGCGTATCAACTTCTGCAATAAGTTCGCTTTTTTGCATTAAATATTTATCTTCTTGAGGTAAATTCAGAGTATATCCGAGGGCTGCAAGTCCCCTCGGGACGATCGAAACTTTTTTCACTTTTCTGGCTTCCGGCGTAATTTCGGCAATCACCGCATGCCCGCTTTCATGGTAAGCCACAATTTTTTTATCTTTTTCGTTTAAACGTCTGCTTTTTTTCTCAAGTCCAGCTATCTGTCTTTCAACAGCTTCTACAAATTCTTCTTGGTTAACTTCTTTTTTCCCTTTTCTACCAGCAAGAAGAGCGGCTTCATTTACAATGTTTGCAAGATCAGCCCCCGCAAGACCCGCTGTCATTTTGGCAATTTCTCTTAAATCTACATCTTTTCCTGCTTTAATCTTTTTAACATGCACTTCTAAAATCTGAACCCTTCCTTCAAAATCGGGTTTATCAACAAGCACCTGTCTGTCAAACCTTCCGGGTCTAAGAAGTGCCGGATCAAGCACTTCGGGCCTGTTTGTCGCTGCAAGTACTATTACGGGCTCATTTGAATCAAATCCGTCCATTTCTGCAAGAAGCTGATTAAGGGTTTGTTCCCTTTCATCATTTCCGCCCATCATTCCGCCTGCAGCCCTGCTTTTACCTATCGCATCAATTTCGTCGATAAAAATAATACTCGGCGCCTCTTTTTTAGCCTGCATAAACAAATCCCTAACCCTTGCAGCACCAACACCCACAAACATCTCTATAAAACTGCTCCCGCTTACCGCAAAAAACGGGACGTCCGCTTCACCCGCCACGGCTTTTGCAAGAAGCGTTTTACCCGTCCCCGGAGGCCCTACAAGCAACACACCTTTTGGAATTTTTGCACCTAGGTCTATATATCTTTCCGGGTTTTTAAGAAAATCGACTATTTCTTTTACTTCTTCTTTTGCTTCGTCATTTCCCGCAACGTCATCAAATTTAACATCAGGTTTTTCACTTTTTATAAGCCCTTTCGCACTTCCTACACCTAAAACACCGCCCATGCCTTTTTGCATACGCGATGCCAAAAACATCCATATGGCAAAAAATATAAATATTGGAATAATCCATCCGAAAATCAGATCATTTAACCAATTGCTATCATTCATCGCCCCGTATGGAATATTGTTTTTATCAAGTATGGGTATAAGAGTGGTATCACCCGGTACTTTCGGGACGGTTATTATAACTCCGTCTTTTAATTTTGCTTTGATAGTTGTTTTACCTATTGCAACATATTCAAGCTTTTTTTCTTCGGCAAGTTTTTTAATATCTGAATAAGCCAAATGCATAACCGGCTGATGACCATTAACAATTGCATTAACTTCGCTTGTGGCGGTAGGGGCTATACTTCTGAATATTACTATAATCACCATTGCAAAAATTATAAATAAAATTAAGGGATTGTTATTAAAAAAATTATCGTCGTTTTTCTTTTGTGCCATTTATTTCCTTTTTAAAATTAATGTAACCCATTCGTTTTGAGGTATCTCTTCAATCAGTTCAAAATCACCGTATTTTTTTAAAACCCTATCTTTATATTTATCTATTATCCCTGATAAAATCAAATAATTTTTTGCCCTGCTTTTAAGTTCGTTAGCTATAAAAACCAACACATCCGCAATAATATTTGCAACGACAACGTCATATTTTTTATCGGTATCGTTTGCGCTTCCGTGCCATATGTTTTCATATTTTACACTATTTAATTTAAAGTTTTCCCTCGCACTTTCAACTGCTACAACATCCGTATCACAAGCATCTACTTTTGCCCCGAGCTTACCTGCCACAATACCAAGTATTCCGCTGCCGCATCCGACATCCAATAACGTGTCATTTTCTTTTACATATTTTTTTATCGCCTTGACACAGCTTCTGGTAGTTTCGTGATGACCGCTTCCAAAAGCCAAGGCTGGGTCTATTAAAATATTGATTTTATCCTTTTTCGGCTCATACCAGCTGGGATGAATGTAAAATTCATCAATTTCTACGGGTTTGACGGATTCCTGATATGTTTTAATCCAGTCTTTACTCTCTTTTTTTTCTACATTTATATTAAGTTCTATTTTAGTGTTAAATATCTCTTCCAAAGCTTTTACATAGCCGTTCAACTCTTCTATCAAATCCTCAAAACCGCTCTCACCTCTTAAAATAAGAGTATTGCCTTTTTCTTCAATACCGTTATAAAAACGCTCCATTAAAAAATTTTCAATTTCATCTTTAAAAGACGAAACCTCAACACTCAATTCAAAATAACTGTCCGTCATTTGCTACCAAGTACCGCTTGAAGTTTTTCTTTTAAAACCTGTGGCGTAAAAGGTTTTACAATATAGTTGTTAACACCGGCTTTGAGTGCGGTGATTACCTCTTTTTTACCGCCTTCGGTAGTAACCATAATTATAGGTGTTTTCTGATCAACTTCCCTTACTTTTATAACGAATTCAAGTCCGTTCATATTCGGCATGTTCCAGTCGGTAATAATTGCGTCTATATCATCTTTATTAGCCTGATAAGCTTCCCAAGCTTCTACCCCGTCAGCCGCCTGAATAGTATCTTTAAATCCAAGTCTTGCAAGAGTATTGACTATAATCCTTCTCATTGTTGAAGAGTCATCAACCACTAATATCTTTCCCATTAATACTCCTTTAAAATTTTTTCTAAATTTATTTTACCTTCATAAAAGGCTTTTCCGATTATTACTCCGTAAATATTATTTTCTTTTGCTTTCTTTATATCATCTTCACCGGCAACTCCGCCGCTTGCAATAACAGGTTTGTTGCTTGCAGCCTGAATATTTAAGATAAATTCAATATTTAAACCGCTTAGCATTCCGTCTCTGCTAATATCTGTTGCAATTATACACTCTATTTTTGAATTTTCATAAATTTTTGCTAAGTCTATCGCTTTAATTCCTTCGGTTTTGTCCCATCCGTCTATTGCAACAAACCCGTCTTTTGCGTCAATCCCGACCGCTATAGGATAATTATCGGCAAGTTTGATTACTTTTTGAGGGTTTTTTGCCGCAATACTTCCCAAAATCAATCTGTTTATACCAAGCCCCAGATATCTCTTAATCGTTTCTTCATCCCTGATACCGCCGCCTAGCTGTATTTTAAGATTTGTATTTTTTCTTATTTTTTCAATCTGCTTAAGATTTTTAGGCTCACCAGCAAACGCACCGTTTAAATCGACGATATGCAGCCACTTAGCCCCCATTTCTTCAAATCTTTTTGCAAGTTCGTACGGTTCGCTGCTGTAAACCTTTGCACTGTCCATCAAACCTTTAGTAAGCCTTACAGCCTGTCCGTCTTTTAAATCTATTGCAGGAAAAATTATCATAAAATCTCCTTATAAATTCACAAAATTTTCAAGTATTTTAAGTCCTTCGTTGTGCGATTTTTCAGGATGCGGCTGAAAACCGAACACATTGTCCTTATTTACAGCACTGACAAACTCATAACCGTAAAACGTTTTGCCTATTACATATTTTTCATCACTTACCACATGATAAGAATGCACAAAATAAAGATACGGATCACTCAGTCCCTTAAAAAGAGCCGTATTTTTTTTGAAAAACATTTTATTCCATCCCATATGGGGTATTTTATGCCCGGACATTTTATTTTTATCAAATTTTACCACACTGCCTGGTATAATTCCAAGCCCTTCATAATATCCGAACTCCTCACTGCTTTCAAATAAAAGCTGCATACCAAGACAAACACCTATAACATATCTTCCGCTTTTTACAAATTCCCTCATAGCCTTATCAAGCCCCGTACTTTTTAAATGCTCCATTGCATCACCAAACGCACCCACCCCCGGAAAAACAAGTTTGTCGTATCTGTTAAGCTTATCGGCATCACTTACAATTTCAGCCTCAGCCCCTATTTTTTTAAAAGCGTTACTTACACTTGCCAAATTTCCCATATTGTAATCAACTATTCCTATTTTCATTTTTTACTCTCCATTTTAATATAAAGCTTAAAGCAAAATATATGCAATTCTCATTTTTATAGTTTTGATTGATTTTTATTTTTTGTAAAAATTATAAAAGGAATAATTAAACTAACAATACCTATTGTTAAAGCAATTATAGGATAAATTATATTAGTCATTGATATCCTCCAATTTGTCTATTTCTTTTTTCAAATAAATGGCAGTTACAATTATTGAAACAGATAATGCTATTAAAGACATTATTAAAAAACAAGTTTTAATTCACTTAATTTATCAAAATTATTAAAAATAAATCCAATTAATCCAAATTCAGCCCCTAACAAAAAGAATAATGCAATTTTCCAAACTCCAACCCATTCTTTTTGTTTATCCAACTTACTCATTTATCGCCTTTTTATATTTTACTTTCCACCAACCTTCTATCATCTTTTTTTACCCTTTTTTATCTCTTCTTACGACTTCACCATTCACCATTTTCCATTTCTTCACCACTTCACCACTTCACAACTTCACAACTTCACAACTTCACAACTTATTTAATATCTTTCCCCACACTTTTCATATAATACGCAAGACCTATGAGTAAAAAGGTTACAGATGTTAATAGCGCTACGGCATATATAAGTTTATGAGGTGCTATCATTGCAAATTTAAATACAAGCATAAGCCCTTCAATCGCCAGAGCTATTACAATACTTCCCAAAAATTTTATCATCGTTTTATGAATAGCGAAAGGATGCTCTTCCTTCTCCCCTATTACCTCTTCAAAAAGTATGGTTTTTACCAGATCAAAAAGTGCCAGTGACAATGTAATCAAAATGGTCGATTCAAACATTTTTTTAACATCTATACTGTTTATGGTATAAGTAAAAAACATTTTAACACCGTCAAAAAACAGTAAAACACATATTGCAAAAAGAGCTCCGGCAAACACTCCGTATACCACTCTGTTGAAATTATGCGCCCACGTATCGCCTTTTTCTTGATGAACAAATTTCAACACTTCCTCAAGAGGTAAATCTATCACCGCCACATATAAAAGTTCCCCTTTGTCGTTAAAAACGGGCATAGCCGCACTGACAACCATTTCACCGCCTATTAAACTCGGATAAGGATCTGTCAAAATACATTTTCTCTCTTTAACCGCTTTATAAAAATATGTCCTGTTTGACTGGTTAAACTCCACCTGAAAATTTTTATATTTTTCTTTTACGGTTATCATTTTGCTTATCTGTTTTCCCCCCGCATCAAGTATATAAGCGGCATTTGCACCGGGAAGTTCGTGAACAATTCTTTCAAGCCCTTCATAAATAACATCTATACCTATATTCGGTAGCCTGTTTGGAAGGTTTCTATGCAATAAATAGCAAAAATAAGCCCTGGCGTCTTTTCTTATCTTTTGAAATTCCTGAATTTCCCTAATTAACATTACTATCTCCTATTTTAGATTTTAGGGTTTATTTAGGGTTTAGATATTTATATTTTTCTAAATCCTCATTTTTTAATTGTCCATTTTTCACTTTTTTCACTTTCTTTCACCATTTTCACTACTTTCAATAACTCCTCCACACAAAGCCCCATGGCCGTGGATTCATATCCTTTTACATTTTTTATATATTTTTTGCAAAACCCCTCAACCATACATGCACCGGCTTTACCCTGCCAATCACCGCTATTAAGGTAATTTTCCAGATCATTTTTATCAAATTCTTTAAATTCATACACTGTTTCATCGAGCCTTGAAAAAATTCTCCCCTTATATTGCATCCACATAGAAGTTATTATTTTTATTTTATTTCCGCTTTGTTTTAATAAAATTTCTCTTGCCTCTTCTTTTGAAGCGGCTTTTCTCAGTATCTCCCCGCCGCTGCTTACAATGGTATCAGCAGCTACAATATCATCATTTCCAAAACATTCCAGGCAGCTTTTAAATTTTCCGTAACTTGCAAGCATTACAAATTCATACGGGTCATCGGTTTTGATTTTTTCTTCGTCAAAATCACAGTTTTTTTGTATAAAATCTATACCCGCCTTTTTTAAAAGCTTTGCCCTTGTCGGTGAAGCGCTGCAAAGAATCATTTTAACCTTTTTAATGAAATTGTATCATATTAGTAAATAGTATTGGATAGTTAATATAATTCTCAATTCTTAAAAACATACTCAAACACATTCATTTCATTTTCATAATAAACCCTGTATTTGATAGAGTATCTATCACATATATTTTTAACAATATTAAGCCCGAGTCCAAGCCCCCTTTTGTGCACTTGCTCCCGGTAGTTTTTATCAAATATCTTTTTCTGGTCTTTAATCGGTTCTCCGTATGATTTAAATTTTAAAACGATTTTGTCATTATATTTTTTAAGTTCGATATAAATTTCACTTTCATTCGAATATTTAATTGCGTTTGAAATGTTGTTATCCACAATTCTTTCAAATTCAATTCTGTTAATAAAATAAACAACATCTTCATCAATATCCGATATAAGATTTTTATCGTTTACTTTCGCTATTATGCTGAAAAAATTAACTCTCTCTTTTAATACATCGGATATATTAATATGAGCCGGTTTATATTTAATCGTTGTATTGTTTGAGGAAAGATAAGCCAAATCTTCATAAGAATTATTCAGCATCCCCACAGCCGCATCAATTTCCTCTAAAATATCGTGAACGTTTTTGTCTTTTATTTCTATTTTTAAAAGATCCATATTAAGCATTATTACATTCAAAGGAGTTCTTATCTGATGGATTGTATCTACAATAAAGCGTCTGTTTAATTCTAAAAGGTTTTTGTTTTTTTCAATTTCTTTATTCAGTTTTTTATGCAGCAGATTATAACTTTCTTTGAGTTCGTCAAATTCTTTAACAAACGATCCGCATTCATCACAGGGTTTGTTTTTTTTCATATGTTCCACAAGTTTTATTACCGTCTGAGATGTTTTATGTATAATAATTGTGTATAACAGATAAAATATCACTATCAAAAAAATAAAAATAAAAATTAAATTATTAAACAGTTTTTCTAAATCCTGTTTTAAATTTTTTACGTCAAAGACCGTTTTTATAATAACTCTATTATCAGACCTGTCGAATACGGAATTAATAAGAGAATACATTATTAACACGTTGTTTTCTAAATCGAGCCTTTTTATAATATTGTTGTTTTTTGTAAACATTTCAAGCATTTTATTAAATGATATTTTATTTTGTTTAATTAAATTTTTTTTATTGTATTTCGGATTGCAGCTAAGAATATCGTTTAAAACTTCTAAAGAGTTTTTGTATAGTACATTAAGAGGCAGCTTTTTCTGATATCTTTTATGAATATTAATTTTATATATCATAAATTTATTAACAAAATAAAGTCCTAAATCTTTAACGGTAGGTTTTATAAAATTATAAATTCTTTTTATTTCGTCATAAATATCTATAACATAAGCAAGCTGTAAAAGGTATTTTCTATCCGGAGATATTATTAAATAATATTTTTTTAAATTCATTGAGGCAATGTCTAAGAATATCGGTGAAATATCTATCTCTTTTTTTCCGTTAAACACCGAATCGAGAACTTTTCTTATCGAAGGAAGTTTGCCTAAATCATATCCGATATCCGGTTTGTACGTTGCATCTACTATTTTATAATTTCTGTTTATAAGAAAAATTTCGTAATGCCCGTTTTTAATATCAGAATTTAAAATTTTTGATATTTTTTGTAAATTATTATCTTTGTCGTTATCATATAAAAACTGTAACAGATAAAGTTTTTTGATATCAATATCTTCATGAGCTTTAAAGGCAAAGAGGGCTTTATCAAAAACATTTTTAAATTTTTCTTTTACTTGAATGGATTGAAAAGCGTATTTGTTTATATAGCTTTGAATTAAAATATCTTTAGAGTTTCTGTATTGAATATAAATAAAAAAAATTGTAACACCCACTACCAAAACAAAAAATGAGAAAATGACTTTATTTAAAGTTATTTTATTTTTTGTCAAACCTGTATCCTATACCCACTACGGAAGTGATATAATCTTTGGGTAGTTTGCTTTTAAGTTCGCTGACCAGCTGTCTTAGAGGATACTCTTTTTTTGTTTCATCTTCCCAGACATAATTTACAATCTCTTCTTTTGTAACTGTTTTTCCTATGTTTTTCAATAAAATTGCAAGAAGCCTTTTTTCTTTTTTCCTGAGATTCGCTATAACTCCGTCGATATACAAATCCAGTGTATCAAAATAAAACTCCATATTATCAAATGCTATTTTGTTTTTTTCTTTATTTTTATCACATGTTTCTTTTTTTACTTTGAGCCAATGGTTGATTCTTAAGAGCAACTCTTCAGAATGAAACGGTTTTTTTATATATTCATCACATCCGTCATGATTTTCCCCGTAAGCTTTTTCCATATCCTCAATCTCCGCAGATGCGGTTATCATAATTATTATCGCATTAGGACTTTTGTGTCTTATTAGTTTTATAAGTTTAAGACCGTCAATTTTCGGGAGGTTTATATCAAGCAGATATACATCATACTCATTTATCAAAATATCGTTAAAAGCATCTTCGCCGTCTTCAATGTGAGTTACGGTGTATCCTTTTGATTCAAGCGTTTTTTTTAAAACACGCCCAAGCTGCTTATCATCTTCAACAAGTAAAATTTTCATTCCTTAATCCTTTATCCTTTACTATAAGCTAAAAGCACAAAGCTTAAAGCCAATATGTCAAAATGCTTTGAGCTTTTAGCGAGGCGATAGCCTCATTTAAAGCAGAATTATATGCAATTTATCTTTTTTAATTTTACATTGTCCATTTTACATTTTACATTGAATAATTCTCCATTCTCAATTCTCAATTCTCAATCCCCAATTCTTCTTTGACTTTTTGAATCATCTCATCAATTTTAGAAGCATCTTTACCGCCGCCCTGGGCAAAATCAGGTTTTCCTCCGCCTTTTCCTCCTACAATAGGAGCGTAATTTTTAATCAAATCCCCGGCTTTAACGTCATTAACCGTAGATACCGCTACAAGTGTTACTTTTCCTTTATTCTCACCCGCCAAAAACGCTATAAGATTTTCAAATCTTCCTTTAAGGTCTGTTGCAATTTCCCTTAAATTAGCATTATCAATTCTTTCAACCACATAATTGACCCCGTCTTTACTTACAGGTTTAATTTCCTTAACAGCGGCTTTTTCAAGCTCTTTTATTTCAGTTTTTAGTTTTTTAATTTCCTCTTTTTGTTTTTCCACAAACAATTTCAGGTCTTTTGCTTTGTTTTGGGCTTTTATTTCTTCAACCAAATCTCTGTAGGCTTTTGCATATTTATACGCCCCAAATCCGGCAACGGCTTCTATTCTTCTAACTCCCGCACTTACACCGCTTTCTTTAATTATATAAAAGCTATTAACCTCAGCCGTATTGTTTACATGCGTCCCGCCGCAAAGTTCGATACTGAAATCACCGAATTTCACAACCCTTACGACATCCCCGTATTTTTCACCGAAAAGCGCCATAGCCCCCATTTTTTTGGCTTCATCTATACTCATTTCCTTAACTTCGCCCGGGATGGATTTGGCAATCACTCTGTTTACCATCTCTTCTATTGTGTCAAGTTCTTCTTTTGTAAGTGCTTTTGGATGGGTGAAATCAAATCTGAGTCTGTTTGCTTCAACTAGTGAGCCCGCCTGTGTTACGTGCTCTCCTAATACTTTTCTAAGCGCTGCATGCAGAAGG
Organism: Nautiliaceae bacterium; assembly: GCA_027063865.1. Taxonomy (GTDB): domain Bacteria; phylum Campylobacterota; class Campylobacteria; order Campylobacterales; family Nautiliaceae; genus Nautilia. The sequence continues at coordinate 2,711 of JAMOQT010000057.1, read as the reverse complement.
TGCGTAGCCGTATGGTTTTTGGCTATTTCACTTCTATTATCATCCACAACGGCTATTACCTCAACACCTGTTTTTAATTTTGCATTTTCCACTTTACTTAGATTTTTACCGTCAAACTTTTTGGTATCCACAACATTTGCTTTTAATTCATAACTAGTCGTTCCTTTGTCGTCCTCTACGATAATTTCTCCCTTATCTCCTACCTGTCCACCGCTTTCGGCATAAAAAGGAGTTTCTTCAAGCATAACCCATCCGTTGCCGTTAAGCTCTTCAACCAGATTCATATTTTCATCAAAAAGCGCTTTTATTTTGGTTTTGTATTCGGTGTTTTCATATCCTACGAATTTATTAGTTTCTACTTTTTCAATATCTTTTAGATTTATTTTAACATCCCCGCTTCCTTTCCAGTTCGCACGGGCTCTCTCTTTTTGGGCCTGCATAAGTGCGTTAAACGTTTTCATATCCACCTGTTTATTTACTTCTCTTAACATATCCTGGGTCAAATCAAGAGGGAAGCCGTATGTGTCATAAAGTTTAAACGCCACCTCACCGCTGAACATATCGGAGGTTGTCTTTTTTAGTTCCTCTTCAAATAACTGCATTCCCTTATCAATCGTTTCGAAAAATCTTTCTTCTTCAAGTTTTATTGTATCTTTTACCGCTTCTTTCTTTTCAATAAGATACGGATACTGCTCACCCATCTGTGCGGCTAAAGTATCAACGATTTTATACATAAACGGTTCTCTCATTCCAAGAAGATACCCGTGTCTTACGCCTCTTCTTAATATTCTTCTAAGAACGTATCCTCTTCCTTCCCTGCTAAATTGCACTCCCTGAGCCGTTAGGAAAGTTACCGCTCTTATATGGTCCGCTATAACCCTGTGAGATGCCCCTCTTTTATCCTTATGGTATTCTTTTCCCGTAATTTCCACTATTTTTTCAAGTAAAGGTCTGAAAATCGAACTGTCGTAGTTGCTTATAACCCCTTCTTTTATAGCCGTAATTCTCTCAAGACCCATTCCCGTATCAATGCTTGGTTTTGGAAGAGGTGTAAGTTTTCCACTTTCATCCCTGTTATACTGCATAAATACGAGATTCCATATCTCAAGAAATCTGTCGCCTTCACCTCCTAAATAATCTTCAGGGGAATTGAATTTATCCGCACCCTGGTCGAAATGTATTTCGCTACAAGGTCCGCAAGGTCCGGTATCCCCCATCTGCCAGAAGTTGTCTTTATCACCCATTTTTACTATTCTGTTTTTTGGAACATACTTCTCCCAGATTTTACCGGCTTCATCATCGCTTTCGTGAATGGTAATCCAAAGTCTATCTTTATCAAGCTCAAGCACTTCCGTTACAAATTCCCAAGCATAAGCAATCGCTTCTTCTTTAAAATAATCACCGAAACTGAAATTCCCTAACATTTCAAAAAGGGTATGGTGTCTGTTTGTATATCCCACATTTTCAAGGTCGTTGTGTTTTCCTCCAGCTCTCATACAAAGCTGGCTTGATGTAGCTCTTGGAGGTGTAGGAGCGGGTTTTTCACCCGTAAAAATAGGCTTAAAAGGAACCATTCCGGCATTTGTAAACAAAAGTGTAGGATCCTCCGGTACAAGAGGTGCGGAAGGATAAACCTTATGTCCTTTACTCTCAAAAAATTCCAAAAACTTTTTTCTTATATCCATAAAAGGCCTTTTTTGATAAAATTTTAACATAAAAAGTCGTGAAGTTGTGAAGTTGTGAAGTTGTGAAGTTGTGAAGTGGTGAAGTGGTGAAGTGGTGAAGAAAAAAGAAAGAAAAATTATAAGGAAATAAAACATAAATGTATAAAAAAGAGCTTGAAGTTTTAAAGAAAAAAAACAGACTTCGCAAAAGAAAAATATACCCGCAAAATGTAATTGACCTGGCAAGCAACGACTATTTAGGATTTGCGGAAAATAAAAAGATCAGAAAAAAAGCATTTTCACACGCTATGGAATTTATATCCCACGGTGCAAAAGCCTCAATGCTCGTAAACGGCTACCATCCGGCACACAAACTGTTAGAAGATAAGCTTAAAACCCTCAACAACTTTGAAGATGCTTTGGTTCTTGGCAGCGGATTTTTGGCAAATATGGCACTTTTTGAGCTTGGCAGGAGAGGTGATCTTTTTTTGGTGGATGAAGAATACCACGCAAGCGGAATTGTCGGAAGTAAATTAACAAGTGCGGAAGTGAGGTTTTTTAAACACAACGACATAAACGATTTAACTCAAAAATCAAAAGATTACAAAAATTATAAACGCGTCTTTACCGTTGTTGAAGGCGTCTATTCTATGGCGGGAGACACGGTTAAAAAAAATATAACCGACTACGCCCAGCAAATCGGCACCCTTATAATTGACGAAGCTCACAGCGTGGGAGTACTCGGCGAAAATTTGATGGGTATTACCGATAAATATAACCTCAATCCCGAAAAAACCGTCAAAATGGGTACATTAGGCAAGGCTTTGGGAAGTTACGGTGCGTATATTCTCGCAAACAAAGAGATAATCACATATCTTTTAAACAGGGCAAAAAGCGTCATCTACACTACCGCCCTAAGTCCGACAGACGCACTGCTTGCATATTATGCGCTTGAAGAGATTGAAAATAAGATAAATTTCTATAAAGAGGAAATAAATAAGAGGAAATTCATCTTAAATTCAGATTCGTTAATTAAAATTCTGCCCT